>JBKPEE010000192.1:0-8495 GCA_046728235.1 Acidobacteriota bacterium | reverse complement strand
CCGACCTTTGCCTTGTACCGCCAGATAACCACGATTCTCGGCGGCGAAATTATCGCCGCGCCCATGAAGCAGGATCTGACATTTGACATCGAGGCGATTAGCGATGCATTGCGAATGTTCTCTCCGGACGTAACGATTATTTGCTCGCCAAACAATCCGACGGGTCAGACGATCGCAGATGAAGATTTGGCGCGCTTGCTGCGAGCTACAAGAGGATTGGTCGTAATCGACGAAGCGTATCATGAATTTGCCGGTCAGTCGGTGGTGCCGCTGTTGCGCGAACACGAGAACCTAATCGTCCTCCGTACGTTTTCGAAGGCGATGGCCCTCGCCGGTCTCCGCGTCGGATATCTGCTGGCGGCGCCCCTGCTCACGAACGAAATCAGAAAAGCACTGCTGCCTTACAATCTGAATAGCTTTTCGCAGACCGCCGCTGAGGTAGCCATCGATAACTATGATCGAGAACTGCGACCCTTGGTGACGAAGATAATCGATGAGCGCGCGCGCTTGTTTGACGAACTTTCGCAGGTAAACGGCCTGACACCGTTACCCTCAAAGGCGAATTTCATGATCGTCCGGTCGTCGCTGAAGCCAAATTACGTGTTTGGGGAGCTTTTGCGGCGCGACATTCTGGTGCGCGACGTGAGCGGCTATCCGATGCTGAAAGATTATTTCCGCGTTACTGTCGGCCGCCCCGACGAAAACGACAGGCTGTTAGCGGCGCTCCGCGAGATCTTTAAAGGGTAGGCAGGATGATTAAGTCAACTAAGGAAAATCGCAAGGCCAGCATCATTCGTAAGACCAGCGAAACCGATGTGCGCGTGACACTGAATCTGGACGGCAACGGTGAATCGCGAATCAATACCGGGCTGCCCTTTCTGGATCACATGCTCGAGTTATTCGCTAAGCATGGCGTCTTCGATCTCGAAATAGCTTGTCGCGGCGATTTGGAAGTTGATGATCATCACTCAGTCGAAGACATCGCCATCTGTCTTGGCCGCGCCCTGAAAGATGCGCTGGGTGACAAGCAGGGAATTGCCAGGTTCGGAGAATCACTCGTGCCGATGGATGAGGCCTTATGCCGGGCGGTGATTGATTTGTCCGGCCGTTTTTATCTGAGCTATGAAGTAAATGCGAAGCGGCAGAAAATCGGCAACTTTTCAGTTGAACTGGCCGAACATTTTTGGCGCTCGTTTGCGGAAAGCGCCAAGTGCAACCTTCATATTGATTGTTTGCGCGGGCGCAACACGCATCACATGCTCGAGGGAACGTTCAAGGCCACCGCGCGCGCGTTGCGGCGGGCGGTCGAGCGCGATCCCCGCATCGCCGGGGTGTTGAGTACGAAAGGAACGCTGTAACAGTGAGTCGAGTAGCGATCATCGATTACGGTGTAGGCAATCTGCGCTCAGTTGAAAAAGCGTTTGCTGCTACCGGTTGTGATGCGGTGGTCAGCGGCGATGAGGATGTGTTGCGGTCCGCGGATCGTTTGGTTTTGCCTGGAGTGGGCGCGTTTTCGGCTTGCATGAACGCCCTGTGCGAGCGCGGCTTTGACCAGGTGGTCCGCCAGAAGGTTGCTCAAGGCACGCCGGTGCTCGGCGTTTGCGTTGGTATGCAATTATTGTTTGAAGAGTCGGAAGAGTTTGGTCACACTCGCGGCCTCGGCTTGCTAAGTGGCCGGGTGCGCCGGTTTGCGAATGATTTGGTCGTACCGCAAGTTGGCTGGAACCAGATCAGGCAACGATCCTCGCATCCGCTTTTCAGTGGCATCGCCGACGATTCCTTCTTCTATTTCGTCCATTCGTATTACTGCGAGCCGGTGACAGCCGCCATTACCATCGGCGAGACTGACTACGGGGTGAGCTATGCATCAGTTGTGGCGCAAAAGAACTTGTGCGGAGTCCAATTTCATCCCGAGAAGAGTCAGAGCGCCGGTTTGCGACTGCTGCACAATTTTGCAAATGGTGGAGATTGATGCTGGCGAAGAGAATCATACCGTGCCTCGACGTCGACCGCGGACGCGTCGTCAAAGGTATGCGGTTCGTATCGCTTATAGACGCCGGCGATCCGGTTGAACAGGCCCGGCGCTACGATGATGAAGGCGCCGATGAATTGACGTTTCTTGATATTACGGCCTCGTCCGATAAACGCGAGATTGTGGCGCAACTTGTGCGGCGAGTTGCTGATGAGGTGTTCATACCCTTTACTGTCGGCGGCGGCTTGCGTTCCGTGGAAGACTTGCGCGCGGTCTTGCGCTCCGGCGCGGACAAAGTTTCGCTAAACACCGCTGCCGTCGACACTCCCGAGTTGATCAGCGCAGCGGCTGAGACGTTCGGATCGCAATGCGTCGTTGTTTCGATCGATGCCCGGCGGCGCGATGCTTCATCCGCGGCAGGTGGCTGGGAAGTCTACACTCACGGCGGCCGGCGCTGTGTTGGCTGGGACGCTGTCGAATGGGCCGCGCGGGTGGAGCGGCTTGGAGCCGGAGAAATTCTTTTGACGAGCATGGATTGTGACGGCACGCGACTGGGCTATGACGTGCAATTGACCAGGACAATTTCCGATGCGGTTCGTATTCCGGTAATTGCTTCCGGAGGCGCAGGCAAGTTGGAACATTTTTATGACGCCTTGACCGCTGGTGGCGCCAGTGCCGTGCTGGCCGCTTCGCTCTTTCACTTTGGAGAATTGAAAATTGCGGACGTGAAAGATTATCTGCGCCAGCGGGGATTAGTCATTAGGTAACTAATTCGTGTCGATTCGTGTGGTTTCGTGGATCGTACTGATGTTGAACGATAGTTGCGATCCACGAATTCACACGAATCAGAATTAAGATATTTTCTCGATGAATTTCAAAGTTGAAGATCTGATGTTCGATGAACGCGGCTTGATTCCGGCGATCGTGCAAGACGCGCAGAATCATCAGGTGCTAATGCTGGCGTACATGAATCATGACAGCCTGAGACGAACCGTTGCGACCGGTGAGACCTGGTTCTGGTCGCGTTCCCGCAATCAGCTCTGGCACAAAGGCGAAACGTCAGGTCACACACAGCGGGTTGTTGATATCAGTATCGATTGTGATCGAGACGCGATTCTCATCACCGTCGACCGGCAGGGACCGGCCTGTCACACAGGTAAGGACTCCTGTTTTCATAATCGACTTGCCGACGAAAGATCCGGCGCGATCGTCGAGGCAGGAACCGGGCCTGCGCGGCTCGATGGGACGCTGGACGATTTGTACGCGCTGCTCGTCAGCCGCTATCACGAGCGGCCACAGGGCTCGTACACGACGCAACTGTTCGATGAAGGGATCGGTAAGATCCTCGCCAAGGTTGACGAAGAGTCGCAGGAAACGATCGTGGCCGGAAGGAGCGAAACGAATCAGCGTCTCGTCGAAGAGACTTCGGATCTGCTGTACCACCTGCTGGTACTGCTGGTGCAACGCGGAGTGACTTTAGCCGAGATCCGGGCCGAGCTGGCGCGCCGGCGAAGCGCGAAAACTAAATGAACATCGAACCTCGTGAATTGCAGAAGGCGCTGGATTTCGCCGTAACCATTGCGCGCGAAGCAGGTGAGTTAACGCTAAAATATTTTCGCTCGTCGTTCGCGGTCGAAATCAAGATTGACGGCAGTGAGGTTACCATCGCGGACCGTGAGACCGAAGCCCACCTGCGCCGGCGTATCTCTCAACAGTTCCCTGAGGATGGCATTCTGGGAGAGGAAGAAAAAGAGCATGCGGGCGACTCAGGCCGGCGTTGGATTATCGACCCGATCGACGGCACTTATTCTTTCGTTCATCGCGTTCCGATGTTCGGCGTCTTAGTGGCCCTGGTGGTGGAAAACGATCCGGTAGTGGGCGTGGTCAATCTGCCTGCGACTCAGGAATTAGTGTATGCGGGTCGCGGCCTGGGTTGTTTCTGGAATGGGAAAGCTGCGCGAGTTTCCGGAACTGCCTCGTTGAGCGAAGCGCTGGTGTTGTCTACTGATTTCGGAGTATGTGAAAGGCACGGCTTTGGTCCTGCCGCGGAGCGCCTGCAACGTCAGGCCCGGGCACGGCGAACCTGGGGCGACTGTTATGGTTACATTCTGGTCGCGACCGGACGCGCCGACGTAATGTTCGATCCGGTTATAAATGTTTGGGACTGCGCTCCTTTGCTTCCCATTCTGGAAGAGGCAGGCGGCACGTTTACTGATTGGAAGGGACAACGCACGATCGAAGGCGGCAATGCGATTTCCACGAACGGTAAGCTGTTCGATGAGGTCATGCGCGTAGTGAATGATGAACGATGATCATTATTCCGGCGATCGATCTCAGAAGCGGAAGGTGCGTGCGCCTGACGGAAGGACGCCGAGACCGGACGACTACCTACGATGCCGATCCGTTGCAAATTGCCGAAAAATTTGTGGCTGCCGGAGCCGAGTGGCTGCACATCGTCGATCTGGACCGGGCTTTTGGAGATAGTGATTCAGTAAACCGGCAGGTCGCGCGCGAGATTGTGTCGCGCTTTTCGCTGCCGGTGCAGTTTGGCGGCGGCTTGCGCACGGTCACTGATGCCGCCCGGATGATCGATGCCGGAGTTGCTCGAGTCGTAATCGGAACGATGGCTGTCGAAGATCCGTCAGCAATGTTCGAGATGGTTAAACGGTTTGGCGAACAGGTCTGCGTGGGCATTGATGCTCGCGCCGGCGAGGTGATGACCCGGGGATGGGAGCAGAGGGGAACTGTTTCCGCCGTGGCTCTGGCGAGGTCGGTCGCGGCAGCCGGCATTAAGCGGATTGTCTACACAGACATCGCGCGCGACGGAACGCTCACGGGGTTGAATGTGGGGCAAACATGTGAAGTGGCCCGCGCTTCGGGTTTGCGGGTTACCGCGTCAGGCGGCGTCGCTTCATGCGAAGACATCAGGCAACTGAAATCCGCCGGGGAACCGCTGGTTGACAGTGTCATCATAGGAAAGGCGCTTTACGAAAACAGATTCACGCTACAGGAAGCACTGAGAGTCGCGAAAGATTATGAGTGAAGTCTTTGCTCCCGGAATTCTTAAGGGTTGCGTGGCCTTCGTCACCGGCGGTGGCACGGGTATTACGGGCGGGGTCGCGCGCGCGTTGGCAGAAGCGGGCGCAAACGTAGCGCTTGTCAGCCGTAGTAGGGAGCATCTCGAGGCCGCAGCGAAGGCAATCAACGACGCGCGAGTCATAAGCCCGAGTGTAAGTGAGGGCAACGATTCAGGCGAAGCATTTTACTTTGCCGCCGACGTCCGCAGACCTGAAGAAGTTGAAAGAGCCATCAACGCCACCGTCGACCGCTTTCGGAAGATCGATATCGTGGTAAATGGCGCGGCCGGAAACTTCCTCTGCCAGGCAGAAGAGCTTTCGCCAAACGGGTTCGGTACGGTCGTCGACATCGACCTCAAAGGCACCTTCAACGTGTGTCGCGCAGCATTTGCAGAGCTTAAAAAGAATCGGGGACAGATCCTTAATATCAGCGCCACGCTGCATTACCTGGGAACGCCAATGCAACTTCACGTCTCAGCCGCGAAAGCTGGCGTCGATGCATTGACGCGCAACCTCGCGGTCGAGTGGGGGCGCCATGGAATTCGCGTCAACGCGATTGCGCCTGGTCCAATCGAAGACACCGAAGGCATGCAGCGGCTCGTGCCTGAACCGATCAGAGAGAAGTTGCGCCAGAAAGTGCCGCTGGGCCGGTTTGGTCTCATCAAAGACATCGAGAACGCTGCGGTTTTTCTTTGTTCAGACGCAGCCAGTTACATCAACGGGGCAGTATTGGTCGTCGACGGTGGACACTGGCTGGCGGCACATGGGCTTGGCTGATTCGCGAAACTTCATCTGTAACACGATGCTCAACCTAACGCCTGCCACGTTTACGGAATTCGAAGCCGAGTCGCAACGCGGCAACGTGGTGCCGGTAGTGCGGACAGTGCTCGCGGATTTGCAGACACCCGTCGGGGCCTTTCTGCGCATTGCCGGCGACTCGTCGCATGCATTTCTGCTTGAATCCATCGAAGGGGGCGAGCGCATTGCCCGTTACTCATTTCTCGGTGCCAACCCATGGATGGTAGCGCGCGCGCGAGACGGCAAGACCTTCGTCGATCGAAACGGCCAGCGCGAAGTGCTCGACAAGTCCGGATTCGAATTTCTGCGCGCACATTTCGCCACCCAGCGTCTGGCACAGCGCGGTGGCCTGGCGCCGCTCGCGGGTGGGGCCGTGGGTTACGCAGCGTACGACGCGGCGCGGTGGTTCGAGCCGGTGCTCGAAGGAAACAAGCAGAAATCTCCGATTAATGACGCGGTCTGGATGTTCTGCCGGAATATTTTGGCCTTCGATCGCGTGCGACAGCAGATGGAAATCACCGCGGTCGTTTTTATCGACGAAGCGGCCGGAGACAAACCGAGGCTGCGCGAATTGTATGAGCAGGCGGTCGCTGAGACCGGCGAAATTGAACGCCGGCTCGATCGCGAAATGACCGCCGGCCGCGCTCAACAAACAAGCTGTGAAGAAAACGGGAACATTGAATCAAATTGGTCCCGAAAAGATTTCGAAGCTGCCGTC
Organism: Acidobacteriota bacterium; assembly: GCA_046728235.1. GTDB lineage: Bacteria > Acidobacteriota > Blastocatellia > Pyrinomonadales > Pyrinomonadaceae > UBA11740. The sequence goes on along the minus strand of JBKPEE010000192.1, from coordinate 1,930 downwards.
GATCGGGTCAAGGAATATATCGCGGCCGGCGATTGTTACCAGGCAGTTATCGCGCAACAGTTTTCGAAGCGTACCTGCGCGTCGCCACTGGAAATCTACCGCGCCTTACGGGCCACGAACCCTTCGCCTTACATGTACTTCCTGCGTCTTGGTGAGGAAACGATTATCGGCGCATCGCCAGAGATGCTGGTGCGTTGTTCCGATCGCGCGTTGGAATATCGCCCGATTGCCGGGACCAGAAAACGTGGTGAGACAGAAGCTGATGACGTCAGACTTGGTGAAGAGATGCGCGGCGACGAGAAAGAGGTGGCGGAGCACGTGATGCTCGTTGATCTCGGGCGCAATGATTTGGGCCGCGTTTCCGAATATGGGTCAGTGCGCGTGGCAGCGTTGATGAACGTCGAGCGATACTCACACGTGCAGCATCTGGTTTCCAGCGTGCACTCGAAATTACGTGGGGACCTGGATCGCTTTGATGCCTTAGCCGCGTGCTTCCCGGCCGGGACAGTCACCGGCGCGCCTAAGATCCGGGCCATGCAAATTATCGATGAACTCGAACCGGGGCCCAGGGGCCTGTACGCGGGCGCAATCCTCTACGTCGACTACGCCGGCAATCTGGATTCGTGCATTGCGATCCGCACGATCGAGTTGCGTGACGGTGTGGCTACGGTGCAGGCTGGCGCGGGCATTGTCGCTGATTCTGTTCCCAGCTCGGAGTTTCAGGAGTGCGTGAACAAAGCGCGCGCAATGTTCCGCGCAATTGAAATGGCGGAAAACGGATTGTGAGCCGACCAGCCCGCGGAGAGGGCGATCGATTTTTTTGGAGTGCGGCGGCTCGACGCCGCTTTCACATGCAAACCAAAGCGCCGTCAAGCCGGCGCACTCCAAAGCTATCGCGCACTCCGCGCAGCTCTTTCGTGACGCCGTGTAGGTGAGTCAACTATATGATTGCCTTAAATACACCTAACAAAGTTCGTCGATTTCCACGCCTTCGCATTGCCGTCTTTCTTTTCCTGGTTTCTATAGGTGTTGAGTCTTCCGCGCCAGCCCAGAATCCGGCACCAAATACTGAAACGCCTAAGAAAGTGAACACGCGGCCGGCAGGCACAGCTACGATTAAAGCGGAACCTTTTGACGGCGCTTCAGTAGAGAAGATGACCGGCCAATGCGTCACGCTGGAAACAGAGCAGGGCGCGATTGTGATTGAGGTGCTTCCGGGAAAGGCCCGGGAGAACGCTCGAAACTTTTTGAACCTCGCGGCTACCGGCGCCTTTGATACGACGACCTTCTCGCGCGTGGTCCCCGGCTTTGTCATTCAAGGTGGCGACCTGTCGACCGGCGAAAGATTGAACGCGCAACTCTCGGACCGGGCGCAAAAGCGTGTGCCCGACGAGCCGAGCGATTTCCGGCACGTGCGGGGCGTGGTTTCAATGGCCCGCACCAACCAGCCAAACAGCGCCACCACGCAATTCTTCATTCTGGTCAGCGACGGACCACACCTGGACGGAACGTTTTCGGCGTTTGGTCGCGTGCGGAGCGGCATCGAGGTGGCCGAAGCCATCAATCGAGCGCCGTCCGCAAACGAAAAGCCGAATGTGCCGGTGCGCATCATCCGGGCTGAGGTTGCGACATGCGCAAAATAGCTATTGTGGCATCGTTAAGCGTGGTCATTCCGGCGATGCTTTGCGCGCTGGCTGGTTGCGCTGACAAAGAAGGATTTGAGCCGACGCCCGAAGCGGCAAAGCGATTTTTGAAACTGCGTGGTTACGAATTCGACGAGCCGTCTTTCTTCCGCGCGGCTGCGGCAGGTGATGCGATGGCGGTCAACGGCTTTATCACCGCGGGCATTAATGCGAATGCGCACGATGAAAATGGTGATACGGCACTAACCGCGGCGGCGGCGCGGGGCGATCTGCAGATGGTGGACGTC
>JBKPEE010000191.1:0-36762 GCA_046728235.1 Acidobacteriota bacterium | reverse complement strand
CCAGGGAATGAAGGCGTCCAGTTATTCGTGTTGTTTCGTGTGAATTCGTGGATCGTTCTCGTGGGTTAAGCACCGCGATCCGCGATATGCCACGAACTACCGAATCGGGCTGGTGATAGCGCATGCAAGTTTTTTTACTTGATCGACATGATTAATTGGAGTTGGCAACCAGACCGGAGGAGAGCGCAACCTCTAATGGCGGACGTGCTTCTCAAGGACGAGGTGTATCAAATAATCGGTGCAGCGCTAGATGTGTATTGGCACCTCGGTCGTGGTTTTCTTGAACGCGTCTATCATGAGGCTATGGAGATTGAACTGACGCGAAGACAGATCCCGTTTCGATCCCCGCACACGCTAACGATTTTCTACAAGGGTCAACCGCTTGAAAAAACGTATGTAGCTGACATGCTCGTGTTCGAAGAAATTATCGCGGAATTCAAGGCCTGCGACCGGCTCTGTGGTACGGATGAATCACAACTTCTCAATGACCTGAAAGCCACCGGTATGCGAGTGGGATTACTGATCAACTTTGGCAGCGCGGTTAAACTCGAGTGGAAGCGTTATGTGATGTGATTGGGACGCGGCGGACGATCCACGAAATCACACGAAATCACACGAAGAAGACGAAACAATAAGCAGATAAAAACAGAAGCAGAAGAATGAAGGTCACCGCACTTTACGTCGGATCAAGTCTACTCGGGCCGTTACGCAACGCGGAACGGGAGATTAATCGCGAGGGAATCGACCTGCGAGTGGCTATTTATAATTTCGGCGCCGTCTTTGCTGACGAGCAATGGGAAGCAATTGAAAGGGATCTAAGAGAGTCAGCCGTCACCTTCGTGATCCATGTGATGGATGGCGAGAACGCGTCGCGGCTTCTGCTGCTGCTTGATCAGTTTCGATCTGAACGAACGTTCGTCGTCATCAATTGTATGCCCGAGTTGATGAAGCGGACGCGAATGGGAAAGCTGGACTTTGCCAAACTGCGGCGGGCCAGGCGCAAAGGGCAAAGAGGTAAGAGCGAAGAGACTGGAGCGCAACCGTCTCGGTTGCCGTCCCGCCGCGATTTGCAAGCGAGGACGCTTGCGCTCCAGTCATGGCATTCGGAAACTCATGATCGAAGCGCAGCCTTACTCAAATCGGTTACTTCATGGATTGGCAGGCAGGCGCGCGGCCATAGCCGGAATGGCACGCACAAACACAGCCGGGCGGATTACTTGAAATGGGCCGAACGCTTACCGGCCTTGCTTCGTTTCGTTCCCAACGCGGGAAGGTTGCGAGACGCGAAAAATTATCTGCTGCTGGTCAGCTACTTTCTTCAGCCTACTCCAAACAATATCAAGTCGATGATTCTTCTCGCCCTGAAGGAGTACGCCGCCAGCGATCGGTTGAATTCTATCGACGTTCCCGCGCCGGAAGCCTTGCCTTCGGTGGCGATCTATCATCCCGACGCGCCGGCGCTCTTTGAATCCTTTGAAGCGTATAAACACTGGTATGTGAACCGCAACTCGAAGTCCAAAGACCAAAGTCCAAAGACCAATAGGTCATCAATGAGTCCGAATTCGACCATTGGGCTTTTATTGATGCGGCCGCAGATTGTCAGCAACTCGCGGAAACATTATGACGGTTTGATTCAAGCCATTGAAGCTGAAGGGCTGAGCGTGATTCCGGCGATCTCGACCCTCATGGACAACCGCGAGGCGTGCGAACGATTTTTTGTGGGCACGCAGCATACCCGAGTAAATCCCCTCCCCGCGAGCGGGGAGGGGTCTGGGGTGGGGTGGTCAGCCGAGCCGTCCTCTCCCCCAACCCCTCTCCGCAAGCGGAGAGGGCGGCAAAACGAAAACTGTCGCCATGCTTTGACGCGAAAAGCGCGCGTCAGCCAGATCGTTTCCCTGACCGGATTCAGCTTTGTCGGCGGGCCGGCAATGAATGACAGCGAAGCTGCGGCTGGTTTCCTTTCCGCACTAAACATTCCATATCGATCATTAGTCAGTCTCGACACCCAGACCATTGAATCGTGGCGCGAGTCATTCACCGGTTTGAATCCGGTGCAGACGGGAATGCAAATCGCCATTCCCGAGATTGACGGTGCAACTGAGCCTGTCGTATTTGGCGGAATTTCGCAAAGCGACGTCGAGCCGGTGCCCCTGGAAGATCGCTGTCGCCGCATTGCCCGCCGCTTGAAGCGTTGGCACCATTTGCAGACAACGCCTCGCGACCAAGTAAAAATCGCGCTGGTTGTTTACTGCTTCCCACCCAACAAAGGAAATATCGGGACCGCGGCAGACCTGGATGTATTCGCCAGCTTGCTGGGGATTCTCCAGCAGTTAGAGGCCGATGGTTACGACGTTGAGTTGCCGCGCACGGCCGACGATCTGCGGAACCGAGTGTTAGGCGGAAATTCTGACGATTTCGGAGCGACGGCCAACGTTACACATCAGATGTCTTTGGCAGAATACCGAAGGCTTTGCGTGTTCGCCGAAGATATCGAAGCCGAATGGGGAGCGGCGCCGGGAAAGATCAATTCATCCGGAAACGAACTGTTCATTCAGGGAATTCGATTGCGAAATGTATTTATCGGCGTGCAGCCGACCTTCGGGTACGAGGATGATCCGATGCGCCTGCTGATGTCCAAAGGCGGCACACCGCATCACGGGTTCGCGGCTTTTTATACTTATATCGAAAAAGTATTTGCGGCGGACGCGGTGATTCACGTTGGCACGCACGGCGCAATGGAATTCATGCCGGGCAAGCAGGTAGGACTCTCGAGTGAATGCTGGCCGGACCGATTGATTGGCGAACTGCCGAACATCTACATCTATAGCGTCAACAATCCTTCTGAAGGGACCATCGCGAAGCGGCGTTCGTATGCCGGACTGGTCTCCTATCTGACTCCGCCGATTGAAAGCGCGGGTCTATATAAAGGACTGGCCACCTTGAAAGAGTTGATTGCCAGCTACCGGAGCGCCTCGGATGAGGCTGAGCGCGAGCGGCTGTATCAGGCGATTGAAGAGGCAAGGAAGACCGTCAATCTCGAAATCGATTGAACATAGATTGGGTCGTGCGCTGTTACCCAACCAAATTGTGGTAGCGCTCGCGGGTTCAGTGCGCGGAGCGCACGACAGCATAAAGCGTGGGGCGTAAGCCCCACGTAGAGTTAGGTAAAGGGAACGAAGCCCGCGGTAGCGGGCGGTAGCCCCGTTTACGTGGCGGCTGCCACCCGCTTCGCGGGTTTTATGATTGTTCCGGCTTGGATTCCTGGGGTTCCGCTTCGCTCCACCCCAGGCTTTACGCTGCCACCCGCTCCGCGGGTTTTGTGGCCTTCCGTCTTAAGCATCCATGGGAAGGGAAGTTAGATAGGTCTTAAACTCATCCGGCTGCAATCGATGGCGGAAAGCTTCGACTCCGTTGATACACAGGACCGGGATGTCATAACGATAGCGGCTGAAGAGTTCGGCGTCCTGCTCAATATCAACCTCTTCCAGCGTGTAAAGCTCTTCAACGCCGGCCTTTTGCATCTCGGCTTTCATGTCTTCACACAGACCGCACCGGGTCTTTGTATAAAGGACGACTCGAATCTTTGCTTTCATAGCCTCTCCCGATCTCAGACTGGCATTGCGAAAGTTAACGTAATCTGTTAACTATTCGCTTGCCAATATTGCGAGGAAAGATGTATAAAGGCGTTCTGTCGGTAACATTTTATTATTCTTTTGTTGCCGGCCGCACTTCTAGTGAACAAGACTGAATCGTTTTTCATCACAGACACAATAATCCCTGTGTCCCGGGGAGTTGTATAGGTTGTTGGCAAATTCCCGGCGTTGACGTGTGATTGGTCGGCGATGTGATCGCGATCACATTACGCGGAGGTTATCGGAGTGGATAGCAGCTTGGACCAGCAGAGTTCAGCAGTTGCCGCACCACCGGCTAGTGCAGCCGTTCCGCCTGCGCCCAGGGCCCCGGCCAGAGCCGGGGCCAGGCCGCCTGCCGTTGTCGTTGAATCAAATCCGGATCCACCCGTCAATAAAGTACGCCGCCGGATTGTGTGGGCGAGCGTCGCGGGCTTTTTGACTACCTGTTTTCTGATGTTTGTGCGGTTCTTTCTGCCCCGCGCAATATTCGAACCTTCCAGCACTTTTAAGATCGGATTTCCGGGCGACTACGCCCTGGGAGTCGACACCAAGTATCAGCAAATGTACCGCATCTGGGTAGACAAGACGTCGGATCGATTGTTCGTCGTCTATGCGCGCTGCACGCATCTGGGCTGCACGCCCGACTGGAAGCCCAGCGAAAACAAATTCAAATGCCCATGTCACGGCAGCGGTTATGACAGCGAGGCGATCAACTTTGAAGGTCCGGCGCCGCGACCTATGGATCGGGCGCACGTGGAACTGGACGCCGAAGGGCAGATCGTCGTTGACACGAGCAGGCTTTTCAAATGGCCCAAGGGTGAGCGAAACGAATTTAATGATCCGGGGGCTTACATTCCGTTGTAATAAGGTCAGAACCGGGAGCGGTAGCGACCGGGCAAAAGGTCAGAACCGGGAGCGGTAGCGACCGGGTTATCAGATGGACGATTCCAGGGATCCCAAAGAAACCAAGCAGCTAACCGGCGAGAAATCCAACGTCGGCCTGGTGGAACGCGCGAAAGAGACCGCAGTGTCTCTGAAAGATCGTGCCCTGGAAGAAGCCAAGGACTACAAGGATCCACAGCAGACGCAGCTCTGGAAATCGATCTTTCGCGTATCTCATGAACGATCCGACCCGCGCAATCGCAGCTTAGCGATTCTCTCAAACGTCTTCCTGCACCTGCATCCGGCGAAGATCAATCGCGACGCGGTGCGCTACCAGTACACCTGGGGCATGGGCGGCATCACCTTCTATCTCTTCATCGTGCTCACGTTCACCGGGGTGCTGCTGATGTTCTACTACCACCCGAGCAAGATTGTTGCTTTCCGCGATATTCTTTATCTCGAGCACGACGTTCCCTTTGGCAAGCTGTTGCGCAACATGCATCGCTGGGCGGCGCATTTAATGGTAATCACGACCTGGCTGCACATGTTTCGCGTGGTGCTCACCGGCTCGTACAAAAGACCGCGCGAATTCAACTGGTGTGTGGGCGTCGTGCTGCTGGTGCTGACGCTGCTGCTTTCGTTCACCGGATATCTGCTGCCGGACGATCAGCTTGGCTTCTGGGCGGTGACCGTAGGTACGAACATGGCTCGAGCAACACCCATGCTGGGAAATGAAGGGCCCTTCGGCGCGCAATTGGGACTGACGCCTTATAACGACGTGAGGTTTGGTCTGCTGGGCGGCTCGATCGTGGACGCGAACGCGTTGCTGCGCGCGTATATCTGGCACTGCATCGGAATTCCGTTGGTCGCCTCGATCTTCATGGCGGTACATTTCTGGCGCATTAGGAAAGACGGCGGCATTTCTGGTCCAGCCCCCGTAATGCTCGAATCAGAGATGAAGGTGTTGAAGAAGAAATGAGCGCACTCGTCGAAAGGCACGAAAGACCTGTGACTACGTCTCGCCGCAACCGGTACATCACCCTGGCCGTGGTGCTGGTGCTGCTCGCCCTTTTTATCTATTCCGTCCAGGACTGGCACCAGATCTGGAAAATCGTTTCCGCGCCGGACAACATACCGATCGTCGCGATGCTGTTCCTGGTGCCGTTCTTTACGTGGCTGGGGATCAAGCAAGCGAAGGCGAACGATAGACTGATTGTCGATCTCGAAGCCAACAAGGATCTGGCGAAGACTCATCACCGCAAAGTTGAACCGTGGCGCCCGGGTTGGGCCAAAGAGCTTCATGTCTGGCCCTATCTGGTGCGCATCGAGTTTTTGGCGGCCGTCATTGTGACGGTCGTTTTGTATGCGTGGTCGATCCTGCTCAACGCGCCGCTCGAAGAACCCGCAAATCCAAACCTGACGATGAACCCGTCAAAGGCGCCGTGGTATTTCCTCGGACTGCAGGAGATGCTGGTTTACTTCGATCCCTGGATTGCCGGCGTCGTCATGCCTTCGATCATCATGATCGGGTTGATGGTGTTTCCATATGTTGATTCGAATCCCCTGGGAAACGGCTACTACACGTTAAGGCAGCGGCGATTCGCCGTAAACATGTTTAGTTGGGGATTCCTGATGTGGATCCTTTTGATTTTCATCGGCACATTCATTCGCGGTCCCGGTTGGATTTGGTTTTGGCCGGGCGAGACGTGGGACCACAACACCGTAGTTTTTGATCGGAATCGCGACGTCAACGAAATCGTCGGCCTGACGATGGCGAACTTTCCGAACCACGCCGAATTGATGAAGTATGTAGTGATTCCGGCATTTGGATTTGTACTGGTAGCCGGCTTTTACATCCTCGGAGGATTGTTCTTCCACTGGCTCATGCTGCGCGGTCCACTGAAGTTTAGTTATCTGCTGTCGCCGAAGAAGCTCATCGCCTGGGCCAAAGAGCCGGATCCGTTTGAGCAGAAGCTGCTCCGGAACACCAGCCTGCTTCAGTACATGACGTTTCAGTTCTTTGCCATCAGTGTTTTGCTCGCGATGCCGGTGAAGCTTTTCCTGCGTCAGATATTTACGATCAAGTACGTGTGGGTCACTCCCTGGTTCAATATCTAACTGTCAAGGAATCATAACTGTGGCTGAGTCTCAGGAACCGATCGAAGCGCTGGTAAAAAAAGAATCTGAACCGCAACGCGATCCGATCGCGAGCCGATCGACCAGTGCAATCATTCTGATCTGCGTAGTCCTCTTGATGCTTTGCACTGGCTGGGCCCTTTACGACGAAGGGTTTGGCCAGCGACCATGGCGACCCATCCAACAGGAATTCGTTAAGCGCTATACCGCCTACTTGAAGAGCATTCGCCAAAACGCCGGCAAATCAGAAGTTCAAGTAAAAGAGACCCCCGAATATCAACAGTTGGCGGCCGACGCACAGGAGGCCGCTGACAAGGTCAAGGCCGACATCGCGGAAAAGGACAAACAGGTCAGCGCGATCCAGGCGAAGCTTGATGCGGTCACGGACCCGTTCCAAAACCAACGCGGGCGTATCGTGGTCCTCACCTTTAAGCTCGAGACCTCGCGCAAGGGCAGTCTCTGGGAAAGCTATTATAAGAAGCAGCTCGAGACGAAAAAGAACGAGCAGGTAACGGTCGAGGTCCCGGATGACAACGGCAAGTTTACGCGCCAGCGAATGAATTATGCGCAACTCGAAGCGATGTTCAATGATTTGCGCGAACAAAAGGCGAAGTACCAGGGCGAGAAGGCTGAGTTGCTTAAGGAACCGAGTGATCTGGCGAAAAAGCGTGACGATTACCTGAAGAACCATGTAAGTACTCTGCCGCAAAAAAACCTCGACGATCTGATTCGCAAGAACCAGAACTCGTTTGATTACACGATTCTTGGTCACCAAATAAGTGTCAACGACTATGCCATAGTCGATCGTTGTGAGATCTGCCATCTGGGTACGCGCGAACCGCTCAACATTACGGCCAACGACATGTCTCCGGCCGGACCCGGCAAAAAGCGACTCGATGACTTGGCCAACGCTTTCATCAGCCACCCGCGGAAAGAACTGCTGCAGATTCACAACCCGGAGAAGTTCGGCTGCTCCGCGTGCCATGGCGGCAATGGCCGCGCGACCACAAGCGTGGTGAAAGCTCACGGTCTGAATCCGTTCTGGCTGCATCCGCTGTTTCATAAAGAGAACACCGAAGCAGGCTGCCAGATGTGTCACGCGAACGATCGGGTGACGCAGGGCGCCGACACGCTGAATCTTGGAAAAGATCTCTTCTACCAGCGCGGCTGTGTTGGTTGCCATCGCATGGAGGCCTTCGATCGCGAAGCTGACGCGCTTTCCAACGCTCGGCAACAGGTTTCGCAGCTTCAGGACCAAATTGCCGCGAACGAACGACAGGCGCAGCTGGACGCAAATCCCCCTGAGAATACCCCTGACGACAAAGTCCAGCAGTTGCTCGCTCACGCCGACTCTCTGCGCGTCCAGAACAGTCAGCTCGCGGCGCGCATCGACGAGTTGAACCTCCAGACGCGTTACCTGCAACAGGATCAGAAAAAGGTTGGGCCAAACCTTAAAGACGTGCGGTTGAAGCTGCGCAAAGAATGGATTCCAGTCTGGCTGCAGGATCCGCAGGCATTTCGTCCCGGCACCAAGATGCCGACCTTCTGGCGGTTCCATGACGACAAGGAAGGACCAGAAGATCTCAAAGCCGTCGCAGCGTATCTGTGGCAGAACGGGTTCGACGGCAAAGTTCCCACGCAGGCGCAAGGTGACAAGAACCACGGCAAAGAATTGTTCGAGTCGCGCGGCTGTCTGGCCTGTCACTCAATCGGGGAAGAGGACCAGAAGATCGGCGGCACGTTCGCAGCCAATCTCACGCGCGTGGGCGAGAAAGCCAACTATGATTACATCGTCCGTTGGATCTACAACCCGCGCGAGCGTTGGGCGCCTTATTGTCCGAAAGAGCATCGCGATTTAACGCCCGATGATTATGCGAAGCACGGCCTGCCGTACCTGTTTGATACTGAGCTGCATTCTACCTGTCCAAACGACGGAGCCGAGTTGCAGGTGCAGAACATGACGGTGATGCCCAACCTGCGTTTGTCTGAGCAGGACGCGCGGGACGTCGCTACCTACCTGTTCTCGCTTTCGGCGCCGCAGACATCCGAAGACGTTTCCTACATGGAAGATCCGAAACTGGCGGAAGACGGCAAGAGTGAGATCAAGCAATACGGCTGCGCCGGTTGTCATGAAATTAAGGGCTTTGAAGAAGAACAACGAATCGGGAAAGAGTTGACGACCGAAGGTGCGACGCCGCTCGAGCGTCTCGACTTTGCTCTCCTGACTCAGGATGCGGAATACGGTCGTGATCCGTTAAAGCTCCATCCGAAGGACAAAGAGCAGGAATGGTACAACCACCGCGGCTTTTTTGAGCACAAGCTGGCCGAGCCGAAGATTTACGACACGGGCAAGACGCAATATCTCGAAGACAAAGATAAGCTGCGCATGCCGAAGCCTTATCTGACTGAGCAATGGCGCACGGGTTTGACGACGCTCTTGCTGGGCAGTCAGGGTGCGGAAGGCGCAAACGTGCCGGCCTCGCTCTTCTATAGCCCGCAGGATTCGCGGCGACAGGACATTCAGAACGGCTGGTGGGTGATCAAGAAGTACAACTGCATGGGCTGTCACGTCCTGCAGCCCGGCCAGCAAATCAGCGCCTACAACAATGCGGCTGAGCCGGCCCTGGTGACGGGCAGCGTGCTAAGTTCATTGTCTTTCTACGCGAACACGAAAGAGTTCCTGCCGCCGATGCTCACGAGCGAAGGCGCTCGCGTCGATCCTGACTGGCTGATGAAATTCCTGAAAGATCCTTCGCTGATGCAGACGGGTGAGAAGCCAATGACGCCGTCATCTTCTTCGGCAGCGCCGGCATCGTCACCCACGGCGAATGTCTCGCCCAACGCAAACGCGTCGCCGGCGGCGTCCGTTTCGCCGGGCGCAAAGCCGGCTGGCGCTAATGCTAATGATCAGAGCAACGGCAAACTGCTGCCGCAGTGGGGGTTGAATCGCAACGGTGTACGTCCTTATCTACAGGTACATATGCCGACGTTCAATTTCTCGCCGAACGAGTTGCGTGTTCTGGTTCGCTTCTTTATGGCGGTGTCGTCGCAGAATGACCCGTACGTTAAAGAGCCGATGGAACCGCTCACTGATCAGGAAAGGCAAATCGCCCGCGACATCTTTACGTCCGGCACACCTTGTCTGAAGTGTCACGTCACCGGGGATCCCGTGCATGATGCCAAGGCGACGGCGCCTAATTTCCTGCTCGCCAGTCAGAGGTTGAAACCGGATTGGGTGATGCGCTGGTTGCCGAAGCCTTCGGATATCAGTCCGGGCGTAGCGATGCCGGATGGCATGTTCGTGCGCAAGGATGATCACTGGGTCGTGGGCGCGCCGAACGCTCCGGCTGACGTAGTCAACTACCCGAAAGACCATGCGCGGCTGGTGACGCGTTATATGTTCATGATGACGCCGGACGAACAGAAGCGGCTGTTGTCGGCTTCACCGGCGCCGGCAAAACCGGCTGCTACGCCCGCCGCCACGACACAAACCACGACGGGTCGCAACCATGGGCGTTCGAACGGCAGAGAGCAGTTAAGCCGGAATCGCAGTGGCGGGCGCGGACGCATGAGTCATCACCGGACTGGTCAGCGGCATCGTGCGGTCGCGCGTCTTACGCGTTGGTAAAACAGAAATAAGTTTGGAGTACCGCCTTCAGGCGGAACAAATCCACTTTCAGCCATTCCGGCTAAAGCCGGTACTCCAAACTTAAGTCGCCCGCAAGCTGACAGCTTGGGTTACGTAGGGTATGCTTGATTTTCTCTATCAGAAGGTCATCTTAAATTTTGGAGGACTCAATTCATGTTGAGTAAGAATGCACGACTGTGGCTGGGATTGATTGCCATGGTCAGTTTGCTCTCGCTGGCTTCGTCCTGCAGCAAAGGCGGTGGCGATGAAGGAAATGACAACACGGGCGGAGAAGGCGCTGGGAAAGCCTACGCAGCTAAAGGTAATGAAGGCACGATTTCTGGCGTGGTTTCGTACAATGGCGCCGCGCCGGAAGCAAAAAAGATCGACACCTCAGCCGACTCGGTTTGCACTTCAAAGAGCCCGAACCTGTCTACCGAAGATTGGGTAGTTAAAGACGGCAAGTTGGCGAACACGTACGTTTACATCAAGGACGGTACGCTGGCTGATGGCTCGAAGGTTGCCGACTACGGAACCTGGCCCAACATGCCGGCCGGCGCGATCCTGGATCAGAATGGCTGTCACTACCAGCCACACGTGATTGGCGTGGTGGTAAACGAACCGATTACAATTAAGAACAGCGATCCGACGACGCACAATATCCACTTCACGCCCAAGAGCAATCCCGATTGGAACCAATCACAGCCGAATGGTGCGGCGCCACTCACTCATAAGCTCGCGCACGCAGAAGTGCTGGTGCCGGTGAAGTGCAATCAGCATCCGTGGATGAAATCCTACGTGGCCGTTTCGAAGCATCCTTTCTTTGCGGTCACCGCCGAGGACGGCAGCTATACCATCAAGGGCGTGCCGGCGGGCAAGTACACCGTCGTGGCGTGGCATGAAGGTGGCGCCAACGGCACCGAGCAGAAGATGGAAGTGACGGTGCCCGCCAGCGGCGCCGGGAAGGCGGACTTCTCGTTCGGAGCGGCCGCGATGGGTCAGCCGAGTTCATGGCCGGTCGTCGAGGCGATCGAGTTTCCGATGCTGAAACACTAGGTCTTGGGACTTGGGTCTTTGGCCTTTGACGTTTACTTCGAGTCAAAGTTCAAAGACCAAAGCCAAAGGCCAAAGACCGGGTTTTTATGTCGAAGGCTCTTCATCGCTTCGCCGTGTTTGTGGCGTGCGCGACGTTCTTTCTCATTATTGCCGGCGCGAACGTGACGAGTCATGACGCCGGGCTGGCAACTTCCGACTGGCCAAAATCGAACGGTCAATGGTTTCCCAAAATGGTCGGCAATCTATTTTGGGAGCATGGCCACCGGATGGTGGCAACCGCCGTCGGCATCCTGACGATCGTTCTGGCTGTCTATGTGCAGCTGCGCGAGCGGCGGCTGTGGGTGAAACGGTTGGCCTGGGGAGCTCTGGCGGCGGTGATTGCGCAGGGACTGCTCGGCGGACTGACGGTCAAGCTAAATCTGCCGCTGATCGTTTCGGCGGCGCATGCGACGCTGGCCCAATTGTTCTTTCTAATTACCGTAAGCCTGGCCGTTTTCACTTCACCGCGTTGGTTGTCAGCTGAAGCACTAGCGAGTGATCACGATCAGGGCGCATCGCTGCGATCGATGTGTGTGGTCAGTCTCGTCGTGATTCTCACCCAGCTGGTGCTCGGAGCGACACTGCGGCACTCGGCTACGTGGGATCAGGCGCTGCCCTTTCCGCTCCTGGTGGCGCACATTTGCGGCGCAGTCGTGGTCGCTCTGGTCTTGTCAACCACGACCCTGTCGGTGCTGTTGCGATATCGGAACGAGACTTACCTCTCGCATCCGGCGGCGATTGCCGCGGTTTTGCTCGTCCTGCAGTTAGGATTGGGGCTGGCCGCCTACGTAACGCGGAGAGCATCGCCTTACGATCCGCAGCCGCTGAATCCGATGATTGCCGTCACGGTGTCCCATGTCGCCTGCGGCGCGCTCGTTTTCGCCGCGACGATCGTAATGACATTGCGTGTTTTCAGGGTTGTTCGCAGCCGGCGCGGAGAATACGAATTAGCTCCCGCTTGATTGTTTAACTATGTCAACCAAGACTGCTGCTTTGCCACTGCATTCATCCGCCGCCGCTGAGGCGGTTGCGTCGTCGACTGCGAAGACACGGCTGGCAGCATACGTTGAGCTGACAAAACCACGCATCACGACTCTTATCGTGTTGACGTCAGCAGCCGGCTTTGCACTGGGCTCGCCTGCCGGTGTCAACTATTTGCTGTTTGCGCACGCGCTCATCGGAATCGGGCTGTTGTCCTCCGGTATCGGCACGCTCAATCAGTTTATGGAGCGCGACCTCGATTTGCTGATGAGGCGAACGGCTGATCGCCCGTTGCCATCGGGCCGGCTGTTTCCATTCGAAGCATTTTGGTTTGGTATCAGCCTCACGCTAATGGCCGAGGTTTACCTCGCGCTGTTCGTGAACGTGCTGACGGCTCTATTGGGCCTCACGGTTATCACCGGATACCTCTTTGTCTACACGCCGCTCAAGACGCGTACGTCTCTTTCGACCGCGCTGGGCGCTTTCCCGGGAGCCATGCCGCCGTTGATGGGGTGGACTGCGGCGCGGGGAGAGATTGATACGGCAGCCTGGGTCTTATTCGCGATCGTGTTTCTCTGGCAGTTTCCGCACTTTCTGTCGATTGCCTGGATGTACCGGGAGGATTATGGCCGCGCCGGCATTCGCATGCTGCCGGTCGTCGAGCCTGACGGTCGCGTGACGGGACAGCAGATCATTGCCTACTCGTTAATGTTGGTGCCGGTCAGCCTGCTGCCCGCGATCCTGGGAATATCCGGAAAAGTTTACCTGGTTGCTGCCGCGTTGCTCAGTCTTTTGTTCCTTGCCAGCAGCGTGCGCGCTGCTTTATCCAAATCAAACAAAGATGCGCGGCACCTGCTCTTAGCTTCGGTGCTCTACTTACCGCTGTTGTTTGGGGTGATGGTTCTGAATCGATAGGTCCCATAAGTCTCATCGGTCCCATGAGACTAATGAGACGAATGAGACAAATAGGACCAATGCTTTTCGAAGGAGATACTTAATGGGACGCCTTCTGGGAATAGCAATCTGGGTGATCACGATCCTTTCGGTCTGGATGTTCGTGAGCGGCAAGTGGTGGTTTCCGCCGAGCATTTCGGAGCACGGTCCGCGGGTCGACAGCCAGTTTATGATCACCATTATTGTCGTCGGCGTGGCCTTCACCGCGGCGCAGGTTGGGTTGGGCTGGGTCGTATTCAAGTTTCGGGACAACGCCAGCGCGCAACGGGCCACCTACTCGCACGGCAACAATCGACTTGAGGTGGTGTGGACTGTGGTCACGGCTGTGATCTTCATAAGTCTGGCGGTCATGGGGCAGAGAGTTTGGGCGTCGCTACATCTTCATTCAGCGCCTCCAGGATCTCTTCAGGTCGAGGTCGTCGCCCAGCAATTCAGTTGGAACTTTCATTATCCCGGTAAAGACGGCGTTTTCGGCCGCACCGATCCAAATTTGATCGACGATTCAGCTTTGAACTATGTCGGACTGGACGATACGGATCCGAACGCGAAGGATGATTCCGTTGTGTCGACACTGGTGATCCCTGCCGACCGGCCCGTTGAACTCGTTCTCAGATCGAAAGACGTCACGCACAGTTTCTTTGTGCCGCAACTTCGTTTCAAACAAGACCTCGTTCCGGGAATGAATATTCACGTTCACTTCACTGCGAACAAAGTGGGCAAGTACGAACTGGCCTGCGCCGAATTGTGCGGGATGAACCACTACAAGATGAAAGCCTACATGCTGGTCTTGCCGCAAAATGAATTTGATGAGCTGGCCGCGCTGCCCCAGTCACAATTCCAGGCGCGCAAGGACGAGCTGCTGAACAAATATCAACTTCCCAATTACTGAGTTACGGATTTTTGCCCCTTGGTTTAAGGAGAACCTACGATGGCAGAAGCGACTCATGCAGAAGTGCACCGGCACCCGGCGCCGACCAGCTTCATTCGCAAGTACATTTTCAGTCTCGATCACAAGGTAATCGGCATTCAGTACATCCTGCTGGCGCTGACTGCCGTGGTGGTCGGGATGATCATGTCGGTGCTGATGCGCGTGAACCTGAGCTGGCCCGGAACGCACATCAAGATTATGGAGACCCTGTTCCCTCAGGGCGCGCCCGGTGGTGTGATGACGCCGGAGTTTTATCTGTCGCTCGTGACCATGCACGGGACCATCATGGTCTTCTTTGTGCTCACGACTGCGCCGCAGGGCGGCTTCGGGAACTACTTTCTGCCGATTCAAATCGGCGCCGATGACATGGCGTTCCCGGTGCTCAACATGATGTCGTTCTGGGTAACCTTCGTGGGTTTCGTCGTCATCCTGCTCGCCATTCTCGCCGAGGGAAACGCGACGGTCGGCGGATGGATTTCCAAACTGGGTGAGTCATTTGCCGGAGGCAGCGGCACGGTCGGCCCGATCGGCGGCTGGACTGGGTACCCGCCCTTAAGCGCTTTGGGCAAGATTGCCGGACCCGGACAGGGAGCGGGTGTAAATCTTTGGATCATTAGTATCGCAATCTTCTGCGTGGGTTCATTGCTGGGCGCGCTGAACTTCATCACGACACTGCTGAATATGCGCACGCGCGGGATGTCGCTGATGCGCATGCCGCTGACCTGCTGGGCCTGGTTCACAACGGCGATCCTGGCGTTATTGTCGTTTCCGGTGTTGCTGGGTGGCGGCATTCTGTTGTTACTCGATCGGATTGCGGGAACCAGCTTCTTTATTCCGGGTGGCTTGTACGTGAGCGGCAGCACTGTGCCGTTGCATAACGGCGGCTCACCGTTGCTTTGGCAGCACCTCTTTTGGTTTTTCGGACATCCGGAGGTCTACATCGCGATTCTGCCGGGCATGGGCGCGACCTCGCACATCCTCTCAACCTTTGCGCGCAAACCGGTCTTTGGTTATCGCGCCATGGTGTTTGCCATCTTCGCCATCGGCATGTTGGGCTTTTTCGTCTGGGGCCACCACATGTTTATGAGCGGCATGAGCCCTTATTCGGCTGTCGCTTTCTCGATTCTGACCCTGTCGATCGGCGTGCCTTCGGCGATCAAAACTTTCAACTGGCTGGGCACCTTGTGGGGAGCGAAGATTCGTTTCACCACGGCGATGCTGTTCGCAATCGGATTCGTTTCTCTGTTCGTTGCCGGCGGTATTACGGGGTTGGTGCTGGGCCAAACATCGCTCGACTTTTTCTTTCACGATACCTATTTCGTGACGGCGCATTTTCATCTGGTGATGGGCGTGGCATCGATCTTCGGCATGTTCGCCGCGACTTACTTCTGGTTTCCCAAGATGTTTGGCCGCTTGATGAGCGAGAGTTTGGGGAAAATCCACTTTTGGATCACCTTCCTCGGCGTGTACGCGATCTTCGTGCCGTTTCACGCGATGGGACTCCTGGGAATGCCGCGGCGCTATGCGCAATTCACCGAGTATGAGTTCCTGAAGAACTCGCATTCACTGGTGCTGTTCGTGACCATCGCCGCAATAATCACGGTCGTGGCGCAGGTACTTTTCTACTTCAACTTCTTCTGGAGCATGTTCAAGGGAGCGCCGGCTTCGGAAAATCCGTGGGAGGCGACGACGCTCGAGTGGACGATTCCTTCGCCCCCGCCGCATGACAACTTTGCGGGGATTGTGCCGACCGTCTATCACGGACCATACGAGTTCTCGGTGCCGGGGGCGCCAAACGATTTTATTTTGCAGACTGACGGCGAAGGCGTCGTTGCGGATTTGGAAGGGACCAGCGGGAATGGCGGCAACGGCCACAGGCACTAACAGGACGGTTCAAGCCGGAGTTGGCGGTGGGCCGCGGCCAAGAAATGGCAACGGCTTTCACGGAAACGGTGGGGGCGGAGACGATACGCCGTTTCGTTTTTCGCCGGCGCGGTACCGGATCGGTGTATGGACCGCCATTGGCAGCATTCTGATGTTGTTTGTGGCTTTAACCAGCGCCTACATCGTTCGTTCCGCGTCGTCAGACGATTGGCATCGCATCGCCATGCCAAAAGTGTTGTGGCTGAGCACGACGTTGCTGATTGCTAGCAGCTTTACGATCGAATTCTCGCGTCGCTCTTTGAAGCGAAGCCACAACCCGGCGTATGGCCGTTGGCTGATCAATACCGTGATCCTGGGAGTTGGGTTTGTTATTTCGCAGCTCGTCGCCTGGCGGCAACTTGCGAAACAAGGGGTTTACCTGGCGGCAAATCCCTATAACTCGTTCTTTTACCTGTTTACCGCCGCGCACGGTTTGCACGTACTGGGTGGTTTGTGCGCCTTGGGTTATCTGGTGGTTCGTACTCGCACGGCGCGCAAAACGGTTGACGGGGAGTTGCGGCGGGCAGGTGCCGCCGATGCCGTGACGATCTACTGGCACTTCATGGATGCTCTTTGGATTGGATTGTTTTTGCTGTTGATGTTCTGGAAATGAGTTTTTCTACCTCTCTTCCTGGGAGAGGATTGGGTGAAGCTTTACGAACCTGGAAGTGAATTCGGAATCCCGCCTTTTAGGCGGACTAGAGTGGTACTCCAAACAATATCTCGGAGGTAACTGATGGCTGCTGAAGCAGAAGCACTCGCCGGCGACTGGGGCGGCGGGGTTCACCCGTACCGGGTGGGACATAGAAAACTCGGCATGTGGCTCTTCATCGTGTCCGACTCGTTGACGTTTTCGTCCCTGCTCATTGGTTATGCGTACGTACGCGCGTCAAACGTCTGGCCGACTCCTTTTAAGTTTTACCCGAGCATCATCTTCTCGTCTGTCATGACCCTCGTGCTGCTCTCCTCGAGTTTGACGATGGTGATGGCCGTGTCGTCATCCGCCCACGGAAAAAAGTCGGCCGCGCGCAAATGGATCATCCTGACGGCGGTGTTGGGTGCGACCTTTATCATTCTGCACTCGATTGAATGGAACCACTTGATCGGCGAAGGCCTGCGACCCTTTCAGCTGCCGCAGGAATGGATCGACCGGTGGCCCGGCTCAACGCCACTATTTGGCGCGACCTTCTTTGGCATCACGGGGATGCACATGTTTCACGTGTTCACCGGCTGCATCTATCTGCTGGTAGTCGCCGCGCGCGTCAAGAAGCTGAAGCACGAAGACATCGAGATCAGCGGGTTGTACTGGCACTTTGTCGACCTGGTCTGGATGTTTGTCTTCCCGATGATTTACTTGCTTTCTATTGATCCGAAAAAGTAGGTTGCGCCCTCTTCCAACGGAAGGAAGGAGTCAGGAAGAAACCAATGACCGCATACGCTGAAACCGAAGAACACTTTGCGGGAAGCAACAAGTTGTTCGTGTCCGTCTGGGTTTGGCTGCTGCTGCTGACGGGCTTCGAAGTTTTCCTCGGTTACGTGCGGCTTCCCGTCATCTACATGCTGGTAATTCTGATGGGCGCCTCGATTATCAAAGCCGCGCTGATCGTCGCCTATTTTATGCACCTCAGATTTGAACGGCTTAACCTTGTATTGACGATCGTTCCGGCGCTGGTGATTTGCATCTGCCTGTTGCTGGTTTTCTTCCCGGACAGTTTTCGCGCGCGCCAGTTGCGCTACAACGGACCACCACCGGCCGGAGAGAATCAGTGAACCAAGGTTCGTTGAGAGTAACCAAATGACATCGGAAGATATGGCGCAACTACCAGAGAATCGCGAACAATCGCTGCTGAACATCGTTTGTTATGCCGGCGCCGGCCTGTTCCTGCTGCTCGTCGTCTACAACTTGTTCTCGGCCGGCACGGTTATCAGCACCGACGGACTGTTTTTTACGGTAGTGCCTTTGTTGCTCGCGCTCTGTTTCCTGGTGGTGCCCGGCATGGATATGTGGGCCAAACGGAAGCAGGCGAAAGCGGGAGGCGAGTCAAGTGAGGTGTCTGCCGAGGCCGAGGCGCACGCGGCCGTCGAACCTGTTGAAGAAGTTCACTTCGCGGGCAGCAATCGCCTGTTCATGATGGTTTGGATGTGGTTGCTGGTATTGACCGGGTTTGAAGTTTTCCTCGGTTATGTGCGGCTTCCGGTAATTTACATGCTGGTGATTCTGATGGGCGCTTCGATCATCAAGGCCGCTTTGATCGTGGCGTATTTCATGCACCTGCGTTTCGAGCGGCTGAATCTGATTCTGACGATTGTGCCGGCACTCGTAATCTGTATTTGCCTGCTGTTGGTGTTCTTCCCCGACAGTTTCCGGGCCAGGAATTTGAGATATTCAGGTCCACCACCGGCAAGTTCGTCCGAGGCCCCATAAAGAAGGTTGAAGCGGCTAATTAGGTTCTCGGCAAAGGTGATTCACCGCGCGGAGGCGCGGTGAGAAGTGAGACAGAAGCGGGCCATCATACGATGAAATTCAAAGGAACTTTTTGGCTGCTGCTCGCGGCGTTAATCGTCACCTTAATCTGTTTTGACTCGACACTCGCGCAATGCGTCATGTGCCGGGCTTCAATAGGAAATAACAGTTCATTCATTCGCAACTTCAATATCGGTGTGGTAGTGCTGCTGGTTCCGCCGGTGTCGATCTTCTGCACGATATTCGTCATTGCACTCCGCCACCGTAAATCAGGTTGAGGTCAGAACCACCTGCGGTAGCGGGTGGGCAAAAGGTCAGAACCATCTGCAGTAGCGGGTGGGCAAAAGGTCAGAACCACCTGCGGTAGCGGGTGGGCAAAAGGTCAGAACCACCTGCAGTAGCGGGTGGGTAAAATAATTTGGAAGACGTAGCCCTACAACTGAAGATCGATGTCGAGCGACGCACTACCCGTGGTCGCGCCTGCCCGCGTTGCGGCGGCAAGATCATTCCGTCTCGCCGCGCGGTCTATCAAAACACCGGCGATCCAAACGCAGTGTTTCCGGCGTGGCAATGCGAACGCTGCGGATATGAAGAACTGATTGCGCGACCAGCCAAAGCTGCGCCCAAACACGGCGCACCCGCGGCCGCGAATAAAGCTGCGACTGTGCCGAAGACCGCTTCAGGGGTGGTCAACGCCGCGTCAGGCGCCGCGCCGGAAGCTGCTCCGGACAAGCCGCCCGCGGTCCGCGCAGTTCCGGCGCTGAAAGATCGGAAGGGGCGAGCTCTGCCTCCGGACGTCAATCGGATGATGGATGTAATGAAGCCGAGAAATACTGGTCAATAGTCAGTTGTCCGTAGTTAGTAGTCAGTAGTCAGTAGTCAGTAGTTAGTAGTCAGTTGTTCACTGTCCCCGGTTTGGAACAAGTGACAACTAACCACTGACAACTGACAAGTGACTGGCTGCTGATGTCTGAGCTCTATTCCATTCTTCCTCACCTTAACGCGACGCTCAACGCCTCGAGCTTCATCCTGCTGTCGAGCGGCTATTACTTTATTCGGCGCGGCCGTGTGTTGGCGCATCGCCGTTGTCAGCTTTCGGCGTTGACGGCTTCGGTTCTTTTTCTGGTTTCATACATCGTGTATCACGCACACCACGGCACGACGCGGTTTGCGGGGCAGGGAATTGCTCGACCGATCTACTTCACCCTCCTGACCACGCACACCATCATGGCGGCGGTAATCGTGCCTTTTGTAATCGTTACCCTGAGGCGGGCCTTGCGCGGAGATTTCCTGCGCCACCGGGCCATCGCCCGCTGGACCTTGCCGATGTGGATGTATGTATCCGTCACGGGCGTGATTGTGTATTTGATGCTGTATCAGCTTTACCCGTCACGATAGTTGTTGCTGACCAATGACTGGAGCGCAAGCGTCCCGCTTGCAATGAGCGCGCAGCGCGAACTCGAAAGGAGCAACCGGGACGGTTGCGCTCCAGTCTTCCAATGAGCGCAAGGCGCGCCTTTGTGCTTAAATGTCCGTTGACCAATGGCAGATGAATTCGTTAATCCTAACGGCCAACATGCTGAATCGATGGTGGCGGTTCGGCCGAAGCGCCCGTCTAATCTCTGGCTGATAATCGTCGCTGGGCTCTTTATCATCGTTCCGTTTCTCACCTGGTATCTGACGTGGTTCGGGCGGGGTCTCTCGGATCAGGAGCTGGCCACTTATCTCGTCGATGAGAAGAACCCGCGCCACATCCAACACGCACTGTTGCAGGTCGAAGAGCGGATCGAAAAAGGCGACGCGTCAGCCAAACAGTTCTATCCACAAATTGTGAGCGCTTCGAAGAGCTCAGTGCCGGAAGTGCGCAAGACCGCCGCCTGGGTCATGGGCCAGGACAACAAATCTGAGGAGTTCCACGATGCCTTATTGACATTACTGAAAGACGACGAGCCGCTGGTTCGTCGCAATGCGGCCTTGCAGCTGGTGCGTTTTGGAGATGCGTCGGGGCGTTTGGAGCTGCGCGCAATGCTGCAACCGTTTGACGCCAGGTCGCCGATGGCTGGAACACTTGTGGGATTGCTGCCCGCGGGATCGACTATTCGCGCCGGCGCCATGCTCGCGCGCATCCGCAATTCCGCAAACGACCTCTACGAATTTCGCTCGCCGGTCGACGGCAGGATTGCCTCGCCTGCGGTCATGAAGGAAGGCCAACAAGTTACGAAGGATCAAACGGTCGCGCGCCTGTGGCCCGATCATGCGAGCATTATCGATGCCCTGAGGGCACTGGCGTACGTCGGGACGAATGATGACCTGCCTGTCATCGATGATAGCCGAAGCATTGACACCAGCGCCGATATTGCTAATCAGGCTGCGCAGACAACCAAAGCGATCCGCTCACGTAGCGAAGCTAGCGGAAAATAAATGGCTGTCCTGAGAGGCTTAGTCAGGTTGGACGATATTTGAGTCTGCATGGGCTCCGGTCGCGGCGCATTGTAACCCATTAGTATGTTATGCTGCGCCTTCTTCAGTTGCCGTTTTCTCATTTCACAACTTTAACCGAAATCACTTATGCGCACTCGTATCTCAGTTTTCTTAATTACTCTTTCCGGACTCATTCTCGAAGTTGGGTTGACGCGGATTTATTCGGCCAGCATCTGGTATCACTTTGCCTTTGTCGCTATCTCTGTCGCTCTCCTCGGTTGGGGACTCGGTGGGTTTACAGTTCATCTGCTCAAAAAGGTGAGGCCGCTAGGCACGAATGCGGCGGCGCTGGTGACCCTGCTTTACGCCGGGGCGATTCCGCTGTGTCTGTGGTTGCTGGTGCGGTATCCGTTCGAGATGGATCGGCTGGCGCTTTATTTCCTCGCACCCCTGGCGCCGTTCTTTCTCGCGGGCATGGCGTTATCGATCGTTTTCGATATTCATCGCGCGGTAGCGGGAACTTTGTACTTCTATGATTTGGTGGGAGCCGCGTTGGGTGCGGTGTTGGTGACGCTGTTGTTGCATTTGTTTGGCGGAGAGGCGGCGCTCTTAATTGGCGCCATTGCGCCTGCTGTAGCATCTCTCTTGTTGGTTCTGTCGCCCGCTTCGCGGGCTCAAGAAAATAAAACAGAAAAGAGCGACGGTAAGCCCCTACCCCTCTCCCAAGGGGAGAGGGGAAACCCGCCCGCCATCGCAGGCGGTTCTGACAACAATGCATCGCGCGTGATCCAATTTGCTTCCGTGGCGATGGTGGTCATTACCGCCGCGGCGGCTTTCTCCGCCATTCAATACGGCGCGTTCCGAGTGAAGCCAGGGACTACCAAAGCCATGCGCAATCAGATGGATGCGGCGCCCGGATCACACATCGTGCAGACGGGGTGGAATGCTTACTCGCGCATAGATTGCGTCGAAGGGTTGCCGGACAGTTTCGCGCGGCTCTACATCGACTCGGACGCGTGGACGGGCATTCGCGGGTGGGATGGAAATCTCGATAACGTGAAAGATATGGCGGGCTCGTATCGTGCGCTGCCGTTTCGGCTGACGCCGAATGCTGAGACGCTGATCATCGGACCAGGTGGTGGACCGGACATCGTCGCCGCGCTCGCCTCCGGCAGCAAGAAGGTCACGGCGGTCGAGATGAATCCCTTAATGCTGAAGTTCGTGCGCAGCTATGGCGCGCGCGCAGGTAATCTCTACGATCGGCCGGACGTCGAAACTATTCAAAGCGAAGGACGCAACTTTATCAGCCGCACCGATCGGAAGTTCGACGTCATCCTGCTCGGCTTTGTCGATTCATGGGCGTCGGTAGCTTCAGGCGGTCTGTCGCTGTCGGAAAATTATCTCTACACGACCGAAGCGGTCCGCGCTTACTACGATCATTTAAAGCCTGACGGCGTGCTGGTGATCCTGCGCTGGGAGATGGACATCCCGCGGCTGGTTTCGAACTCCGTGGCCACCCTGGGACAGGCAGAGGCTGCCAAACGGATCGTGGTGTTGATGGAGAAGCAGGCGAATCCGAATGATTATCCCCAAATGCTTTTCATGTTGCGCAAGCGGCCGTTCACCGCCGCCGAGACCACCGAGATTTCTCAGAACTGGACGCAGGCTAAGGCAGTTGTGATCCCTAATGGAACGGCGCCGCCCGGAATTAAAGAGGTGCTTGCGGGTACCAAGACTCTGGACCAATACGAAGCGGCATCGCCGCGATTCGTCGGGCCCGTCTGGGACGACAGCCCCTTCTATTTTGCGATCGATCGACCCTACCGCATGCCAGGTGCAATTGCCGAACGTCTGGTGAAGTGGCTGCTCGGTCCAAGTATGGGAATGCTGGCGCTCTTCGCCGTGTTTGGAGTGCCGCGGCGGAAAACGCTTGCAGCCGGTGTAGGCCGAAAGGCCGCGTACCAATATGGCGGCTCGTTAATTTATTTCGCCGCGCTGGGATTTGGATTCATCGCCGTAGAGCTGGCGCTCTTACAGAACCTGACGCTGCTCGTCGGTCACCCGATCTACACGCTGTCAGTTCTCCTGTTTACGCTGCTCGCTTTTGGTGGCATTGGCAGTGCGTTGAGCGTGCGTTTTCCCATGTGGCTGGCATGCGTTGCCGTTTCAGTCGCAGGAGGTATCGAAGCCCTGGCGTTACCGAAGCTCGTGCCGGCGCTCCTGTGGTTGCCGCTGTGGGGCCGGATAGTCGTAGCGATCTTATTAATAGCTCCGCTTGGTTTAGCGATGGGTATGCCGTTTCCGCGCGGTCTGCGCGAGACAGGCAATGGATCGCTGCCGGCGCCGCCCTTTTACTGGGGGCTGAACGGCATCATGTCGGTGATTGGATCAGTGACTACGGTATTCGTCGCCTTGATGGCGGGATTCCAGGCCGCAATGCTGATGGGGAGCGCCTGTTATTTGCTGGCAGCGCTGGCGTCGCGAGTGGCGTTTGTCGGGCAGGCTAAGAGCTAAGAGCTGATGGCTAATGTCCTCCCAAAGAGAGGCGGCCGGAAGAGCAGAACGATCCACGAAATCACCCTAATAGACACGAAATTTCCGTTCTTCGTGAGAATTCGTGTGGCTTCGTGGATCGCAGTTAGGCAGGCACGGTTTCAGCTGTGGACGAATCACCCGCCATCACCGCAGCCGGCGGCGGTGGCGGTAAATCAGGCAAGCTGATCCCGTGCATCATCTCCCAATCCTCAGTCGGAATCATGTCAATCGCATCCCACGGGCAGCCATCGAGAAAGGCGCCGTCCGGGCCTTTACTCGTGCACTTCTGACAGCCAATGCAAAGGTAGGGATCGACCTCAATCCGGCCAAACGGAAGATGATCTTCATCCGGCACCCAGAACATGCAGGCTTCGATCGGGCAGTATTCAATGCAAGCCGGTGAGCCCGCACAGCCCGTGCAACAGTCGGTCGTGATCGCCAGAATGCGCGGCTTCTTTTTGCGCGTCGCTTTGCCGTCGCCGATCGACATCGGCCAATGTTTCTCAACCACGTCGAACTCGTTTTGGTCTTCGAGTGCCGTCATACCTGACACATTAACATAGTGTTTGTTTTTCGCTCAATCCGAAAAGATCAGATGTCAAAACCAGACGTCGGATCCTCGAAATCACACGAAAAGTCACAAAGAAGCGAAACTTCCTTTGGCACGGTGTGCGCAAGAATAGCCGTCTGGGAGGATTCAAAATGGAAAGCATCGTAGGAATTTTCAATTCGTTTGCTGACGCAAAACGCGCGGCAGCGATTCTGCAGTCCGTGGGCATTCCCAAAAACCGTATCAGCGTGCTGTCACCGCAGACACCGGAAGCCGAAGTTGAAGCCGAGATCCCAACGACTGAGACGGAACAACCCGGCATGGGAGCCGCGGTGGGCGGCACAGTGGGCGCCGCATTGGGTGTCGCTGGTGGCCTGGAAGCCGGCGCCGCGGTCGCCAGTTTGTTGGTTCCCGGTGTCGGACCTGTGCTGGCCATTGGATTGATCGGCGCGGCCATCTTTGGCACCGGTGGCGCAGCCGCCGGAGCTCTTGCGGGTCACGCACTGGAGGAGGGAATTGCCGACGGCATTCCCCGCGATGAGCTCTACGTTTACGAAGATGCTTTGCGGCGCGGCCGATCCGTCGTGATTGCCTTTGTCGAAGACGCTCAAGTCGCAGGCCGGGCGCGGACCGAGTTGTCGCGCGCGGGTGCTGAATCTGTCGACGCCGCGCGAAACGAATGGTGGATTGGTTTGCGCGGTGCGGAGCGCGAGCATTACCTGAAGCAGGGGGGCGACTTTGATACGGACGAAGCTAAATACCGGCTCGGCTTTGAAGCGGCGATGCATCCAGATTGCCGCGGCAAATCCTGTAATGACATCGAGCCGCAGCTTCAGGACAAGTACGGCGAGGATGCACAGGACAAGCCGTTTCGCGAAGGTTACGCGCGCGGTCAGCATTACCTGAACTACGTTACAGAAACTTACCCGAACCGCGAGGATCAGAGCCGGCGCAAAGGTGAAGCGCGGTCGAAACGCGCGGCGTGATCCGCTGACAATGATAGAATCTGCGGCGCGTTTTGTGCGCCGCAGCAAACATCGAGGGTCCTCACCCCTCCCTCACTCGTAAGTTTGGAGAAGCACGCTTAGGCCTTTTATCTCAAAAGCCGTCGCGACCCAATGGTGTTTCAGGGCCGCGTAGCGGCAAATGATTTTAGCCGGGCCTTTCAAGGCCCGGTAGGGAGCGAAATCGAAGCGGCGTCGCGTCAGCTACGCATGAAAAATCGCGTGTTCAGCCGTCGCTAAAGCGACGCGCATCCGCTTGATGTCCGTGGTCCCGGCCTTGAAAGGCCGGGCTAAATTCAATTCGCCGCTACGCGGCGACATAGTCTCTGAGAGATACGCTCATCAATATTCTGCTGGCGGTCGCGATCCTCGGCGGCAGCTATATCATCATGCATTTTTTTGCGCGCGCGATGTACGTGCGATGTTTGGCGTGCGGGACGCTCAATGCCCGGCGGCGGTCTGTTTGCCGTCACTGTTCCGTTCAATTGAGGAAGTGATTTAGTCAGTCGCGGCGAAGTCTTTTCGCGGCCAGGTAATCGGCAATCAAAACAATTAAAGCGAGCAGCGGAAGAATGTGAATCGCCTTGGTGCCGTGGAACACGAAGAGTCCCAGGAAGTAGAAGATCAACAGGACTAAAGAGATGATCCAAGCCAAGCTTTTTGCTCTTAAACTTTTGCTTCGACTTCTTGATCCGCGACCACGCCACGTCGCCGCCGAGCGGTAATGGCAACACCCGAGAACACCAGCGCCGCGGCGACGGCGGTGCGCCAGGTGAATGCTTCGCCCAGGACCACGGGCGCGACCAGGAACGCTATCAGCGGCTGGAAGTAAATGTAAACCGCGACCGTGCTGGGCGGCACGTACTTCAGCGCCCACGCATTGAGGTAATAGGCAAGCACCGTGGGGACGATGACAATGTAGATGATGGCCGCCCAGGTACCCCCGGTCATGGCGGCAAAGGACACACGCGGCGAAGAGATCAGACCGACCGCGCCGGTGGGAATAGTAGCGACGATAAAGATCCACGTCATCGTGGGCAACGCGCCATATTCCATAACCAGCGGTTTTGAGATCGCAATGTACGCCCCGTAAAGAAGCGCGCTGGCCAGGATCAGCAAGTCACCCAGCCGCGAGCCCGCCGTGACGTCTGCGCGCGCAGGACTAATCAAATAGACGACCCCCGCCGCGGCCAACAAAATTCCCATCACGCGGCGTAACGAAGGGCGCTCGGTTCGGGCGATGCCGCTCACCACGAGCGTAAAGACAGGCATGGTCGTGGTAATTAAGACCGTGTTCACGACCGTTGTCAGCTTTAGTCCGGTCACGAACAACCATTGATTGAAGACAATGCCGAGTAAAGCTGAGGCTAGCAGGAGTAACCAGTGCGATCGACGAATCGGCTTAAAATTTCCGCTGACGCGGCCGATGGTGGCGAAAATCGCGGCCGCAATTGCGACGCGAATGGCAGAGAGACTAAACGGAGTGATCAGCCGCAGGGCGATCTTAGCCGGGATACCCCACGTCCCAAAGATCAGCTGGACAATAAAAAGCGCAACGTACGGGCCAGCCGGAAGATGTCGGGATTGCTTCGCCATCTGGGGAGCTTGGCGGCGAGCAGAGACAAAAAGATCGCGCGTGCTTTTCCCCGTCTGCGCAACGCCGAGAGGGGCTTGGGCGGAAGAAGGCGACGCCTTCACGACAACCCGCTTGCACTACTCGACCTTTATACGCGCCGTAACCTATATGACGTTATCAATCAAGAAATAGATACAGCGGATTTTCCAATATTTGTTTGAACGTTTGCAGGAACTTTGCACCTGTAGCACCATCGATCACCCGATGATCGCACGACATGGTGACGCGCATAGTTTGCCGCACCGCAACCGCACCGTCTCTGACAACAGGCTTGGGCGCCATGGCGCCGATGGCGAGAATCGCGCCTTCGGGCGGATTGATGACCGCCGTGAATTCCTCGATGCCAAACATTCCCAGGTTGCTGATGGAAAAGGTGGCGCCGGTGTATTCCTCGGGCTTGAGCTTGCGGGAGCGCGCGCGCTCGGCCAGCTCGCGGACTTCGGTAGCGATATCGATTAGAGATTTCAGCTCGGCGGCGCGCACCACGGGTGTTATCAAACCGTTTTCAGTAGCGACGGCGACGCCAATATCCGCGTGCTCGTAGTGGCGAATCGTTTTGTCTTGAAAAGAGGCGTTAACCTGCGGATGTTGGATCAGGCTTACCGCTGCGACCTTGATGATCAGATCGTTAACGCTGAGTTTCAGATCGGGATACAGTTCGTTGATCGAGCGGCGCGTGTCGGCGGCGCGCTCCATATCAATCTCGCTGGTGAGAAAGAAATGCGGAACCGGGCCCAGCGAGGTCACCAGCCGCCGCGCAATCGTGCGGCGCATCTCGCTGACAGGTTCGTCGCGATAAGCCGACGGTCCGTAAACGGCGCCTTTCTCAGCGCGGCGGGGGAGTGAAATTTTGCCCAAACCTGGTTTGGTCGGGGCAGGTTTTTGCTTGTCGCCGATGGCGGCTTCGATGTCGCGCTTGACTATCCGGCCTGCCGGGCCGCTGCCCTGAATGGTTTTGAAGTCGATACCGGCGTCACTCGCCATGCGCGCGGCAATCGGAGAAATCAGCACGCGTCCCGTCGCTGGAGCGGTTGACGGTTTTTGCCCGTCCGAACTGACTCGCGGTTGGGTTTCCGCGCGCGTCGCTTCTTTCGTGTCGACTTCTACTCCAGCAACTGCGTCTGATTCGGGCAACTCGCTGGGGGCCTCAGCGGCCTTTTCGGGTTTCGCCTGGGCGGCGGTTTTCAGTAACTCAGAAATGTCTTCATCGGCTTCGCCGATGATGGCGATGGGCTGGCCCAGCGGCGCGCTCTCGCCTTCGTTAATTAGAATCTTGCGCAGCACTCCGTTCGAGAGGGCCTGCATTTCCATTGTGGCTTTGTCGGTATCGATCTCGGCGAGCGGTTCGCCCATCGAGACCTTATCGCCTTCTTTTTTGAGCCAGCGGGCGAGCTGTCCCTCCTCCATCGTAGGCGACAGCTTCGGCATGACGACTTGAGTGGCCATTATTTGGTCAAGGTGTTCGGAGTACCGCCTTTAGGCGGAATTCGTTCGTGTGCGAAATGTTCCGCCTAAAGGCGGTACTCCAAACTGTAAGAATTACAAATATGAAACTTCTTTAACGGCAGCGACGATGTGGGCCACGCCCGGAATCGCCAACTGCTCGAGATTCTTTGCGTAGGGCATCGGAACGTCCGTGCCAGAGATGCGCTTCACCGGCGCATCCAGATAATCAAAAGCCTGTTCGGTAATTTCGGCGCTGATCTCTGCGCCCACGCTGGCGAACGGGTGCGACTCTTCAGCGATCACCGCGCGATTCGTTTTCTTCACCGACTCGACGATTGTCCTGATGTCGAGCGGCCGGATGGTGCGCGGGTCGATGACTTCACAGGAGATGCCCTCTTTCTCGAGTTGTTCGGCCGCCTGCAAGGCTGTGGGTACCATCAGAGAGCGAGCGACAATCGTAGCGTCTTTGCCTTCGCGCTTGATTTCCGCCAAGCCCAGCGGAATTGTGAAATCCTCGTCCTCGGGCACTTCGCCTTTCATGCCGTACATGCGTTCCTGCTCGATAAAGATCACCGGATCGTCATCGCGAATCGCACTCTTCAAAAGACCTTTCGCGTCGGCCGGCGTTGAAGGCATTACCACTTTCAACCCGGGAAAATACGCGTACCACGATTCAAGCGCCTGCGAATGCTGCGAAGAAACCTGATAGGCCGAACCGCCTGGCCCGCGAAACACGATCGGGATTCTGAACTGCCCGCCGGACATGTAGCGCATCTTGGCGGCCGAATTGATAATTTGATCCGTAGCCAGGATTGAAAAATTGAAAGTCATGAATTCGATGATCGGGCGCAAGCCGGCCATCGCCGCGCCCACGCCGAGCCCGGCAAATCCCAGTTCGGTGATCGGCGTATCGATCACGCGCTTGGGACCGAATTCTTCAAGCAATCCCCGCGTAACTTTGTACGCGCCCTGA
Organism: Acidobacteriota bacterium; assembly: GCA_046728235.1. Classification (GTDB taxonomy): domain Bacteria; phylum Acidobacteriota; class Blastocatellia; order Pyrinomonadales; family Pyrinomonadaceae; genus UBA11740. The sequence continues at coordinate 7,574 of JBKPEE010000191.1, read as the reverse complement.
TACTCGGCGACTTCTTCGCCCATCAAAAATACTGAACTGTCGCGCGCCAGCTCCTCTTTCAGAGCCAGGTTCAGAGCATCGCGCATCGTCATGACGGCCATTTCAATTCTACTCGTTCGGATTTATGGGATTCGCGTAAACGTCAGTGTAAAGTTCTTGTGGGTCCGGCAGCGGGCTCTGGTCGGCAAACTTGACTGAGCGGTCAACTGCTCCTTTAACCTGCGCCTCAATCTCAGCCACGTCGTCATCGGTAATGATGCCACGCTCCTTCAAAGTGCTGGTGAACACCTTAATCGGATCGCGCTCCTGGTACTTTTCAATCTCGGCGCGCGTGCGATAGTTGCCGGGATCGGACATCGAATGGCCCATGTACCGGTAGGTCCGCGCTTCGAGCAATGTCGGCAGCGATTCTTCCCGGGCGCGCTTGACCGCCCGTTCAACCGCCGCGCGCATCATTAACACATCCATGCCATCAACGGCTTCCGAGGCGACTTCATAGGCGCAGGATTTCAGCGCTACATTTTGGAATGACATCGCGCGTTCCAGGGAAGTGCCCATGCCGTACATGTTGTTTTCGCAGATGTAGATGCAGGGCAGCTTCCAAAGCTGAGCCATGTTAAGCGATTCGTGAAAGGCTCCCTGGTTCACGGCCGCTTCACCGAAGAAACACAACGTGACCTGATCGGTTTCCCGGTACTTGCTGGCGAAGGCGACACCCGTGGCGAGCGGAATTTGTCCGCCCACAATCGCGTGACCGCCGAAGAAATTCAGGTCGGCGTCGAACAGGTGCATCGACCCGCCTTTACCGTGCGAACACCCGCCGGCCTTGCCGTAAAGTTCAGCCATCACGGCATCTGGTGAGATTCCCTTGGCGATCGCCTGTCCATGTTCGCGATAACTGGTCAGGACGTAATCATCGCGCCGCAATACAGAGATAGCGCCGACTGCAACCGCCTCCTGGCCGATATACAGGTGACAGAAGCCGCCGATTTTTCCGAGGCTGTAGGACTCAGCGCACTTCTCCTCAAAACGCCGGATAAGGATCATCTGGTGAAGCATTTTCACCAGCGTGTCGCGATCTTCCTGCGGCTCGACTTTTGACTCTTGTGGACGATCCAGTACGCCGGCGCCGCCCCCTTGTGAGGATTTGGATTGGCTTCGCTCGGTTGATTGGCTGCTCATCGATTCGAATTTGCGACTTAATGTGAATCGGCCAGCCTCAGCTGGCCTGAAAAGCGGTACGACTTGAACGCAAGTGATTATACGCGAGACCTCGAAAGGGACAAAACGACATCTGAGAAAGCGGCCCCGGGCGTCCCTCCGGTGACGCGTGCTAGAAAGTAATAAGGCACGCCAGTAAAAACATGACGTGCCTGGGGAAACATTGCTGAATCCGTCCTCAGGTGTAGTGGTCGATGCGTGCCGGCGTCGGCAGGGTCGAGAGGTTATGAAGGTTCTTGCGCGAGTGCTTGTCCCGTTGCATGTTACGCGCGGCGGCGGTCAATAACTCTTCCGTCGTCTCGCCAGCGTTCGGGAAACACGCGACGCCGATGCTAATGCCCACCTGGACCTGTTTTCCGGCGCGCACCGAAAATTGATGTTCCGAAACGGCTTTGACGATGCGATCCGCGACGCTCTCAGCCATGGCCTGCGAGGCCATCGGCATAATCGCGACAAACTCGTCGCCGGCGTAACGCGAGAGGATGTCCATCTGCCTCATTTCCTTGCGAATCACGCGCGCGATACTCGCCAGCAGCCGGTCACCAATCGCATGTCCATACCGGTCGTTGATTTCTTTGAAGTCATCAAGATCCATGCTGATTACGGAAAGCGACTCGCGACCCAGGCGTTCACATTCAGCCAGTCGCTGTTCCAGCATCATGTAGAAGCCGCGGGCGTTGGGTAACTCAGTCAGCGGATCCGTCAGCGCGCTTTCCTTCGTCTTCTCAAACGTCAGCGCGTTGTTGAGAGCTGAGGCCGCATGCTGGGCCACGGATTCCAGCAGCCGCACGTGCTCAGTCGTGTAAGAGGTGCGGCCCCTGGAATAAAGCGCGATGGCGCCGAAGGCCCCGTCTTCTCTGATCAGCGGGGACACCAGCACGCCACGATAAGCGCGAGAGATCTCATCGGGCATGCCGACAAGATCGAGCTCAGGTGAGGAGTTACACATGGACCGGGCGTTGGCGATTACCCAACCGGTAATGCCGTCGCCCACATTAATGCGACGCAGGCGGAAGAGATCGGAATGGTCGCCGACGACATGCATAGCGATCGCTTTACCGGAGCGCTCGTCAACGATAAAGATGACGCAGGTGTCGAACGGGACGATCGCGCGCAACTTGTTTGAAATCAGCGTGACGGTGTCGTTCAGGTTCAGCGAAGATCCAATCGTCTGAGCGATTTCGTGCAGCGCGAAGACTTCACGTTGGGCCTGAGTGATCGAGCGGAAGCCCTGGCTGTCATCAGGCGCACCCAAAACATCTGAGGCCAATCAGGCGTCGGGCCGGGCTTTCGTCAACAGGTCGATATTTTCCGAAGCAACCTGTTCCTGGATATCTTCTCGATCGATCAGGCGGTCGAATTCAATCACGTGCTTAACAAAGAGCGCGACCACCTTCGGATCGAATGCCGCCCCCGACATCTTTTGCAACAACGCCAGCGAATCTTCTCGCTTCATTCCCTTGCGATAAGGTCGGTCGCAGCGGGTCGCGTCATAGAAATCAACTACCGAAATGATGCGGGCGACGAGTGGGATCTGCTCCGCCCGCAGACCTTTCGGATAACCGCTACCATCCCACTTTTCATGGTGAAAGCGAACGATGTCCTCGACCGGGTACGGGAAATTGACGCGCTTGAGAATATCGCCGCCGACTGTCGGGTGAATCTTCATCTTGGCGAATTCAGCTTCGGTCAGTTTTCCCGGCTTGTTCAGAATATACTCTGGTACGGCAAGCTTTCCGATATCGTGTAGCAGGGCGCCGGCAACCAGCGCGCGCAATTCCAGCTCGGAAACCTTCAGCAACTTACCCATCTCAGTCGCATAAATCTGTGTGCGGCGCACGTGACCGTGGGTTGTTTGATCCTTGGCGTCAATGGCAATGGCCAAAGACTCAATGGTGTTCATGTGCAGGTCGGCGATCTCTTCGACATACCCCAGTCGCTCATTTTGAGCGCGAGTCACTTCATTTACGCGCTGCTCGTTAAAACGATAGAGCAGATGGACCAGCGTAATGATCAGTGCGCCGACAAACAGGAATGGGAAGCCGCCGCGATGAATAGCGTAAAAAAACATCGCCGCCGAGGTAACGTTTGCGACCTGCGTAATCAGAGTCCAGACCAGGCTCTCTTTCGCCACCACGAGGCGGGATCTGCTCGAGCCCAGGGATGAAAACGCCACGGTGCCGAAGGTGCTCAGGGCATATTGCACCAGGCCGAAAACGCATAACGGAAAGAGGAGAAGATCTAAAACCAGCGCGCGGTCTCCCGCGGGAACGGTAAAGCCGGAAATCACAGAAATGAGCATCTTGTAGACCAGCGACGCGACGAATGTCGAGATAATCGAGGTGCCGACGGCGAAGATTCGCGACCATTTGCCGGTAACTGAAAGCGATGCGATGTAGCCCACAATACCTGCCAGAATGAGGGCCGGTCCGAAGCTGTTTGCCGGGGCCGTCGCATACATCATGACCGCGAGAAAGATGAAAGTATCGGCAACTGACTTGTTCGTTTGGCTGGTACCGTCGACGTTGGTAACGGGGACTGTGAAGCGGCTTGATACGAGCGTAAGTCCAATCAGAACAACAAGAGGCGCCAGCCCACTCCAACTAAATATTGGCAGGAGTACGGTGGAAATTAATCCAAATAGCAATATGACACCTGCTACGGCGATGACTGCCGACAGCAGCAACAGACTCTTCCAGTTGTACTTTGCCATGAACTTTCCCGAGGTGTTGGTTTTAGGAGTACTGCGCCAGGGAGGCAGACTAAAGTCTTTGCAGTGACAGACAACGGCCAACATTGTTGGCCTTAGAGAGAATAGCGGCGCGCATTCGCCCAAGTCAACTAGTTTTTTCCGTGTTAATAAGGGTTGTTGCGGCCGATCAGTCACGCCCTGCGCTAGGCGCAGATCTGGATGGTGCAGCGGCCCTTATTTCCCGGCCTAATTCGGCGCCGGAACACGCGGGTGCGCGACAGGTTTGGTCCTGGCAAACATAGGCGGTCGGCTGCGTCTGAAGCGCGTTCCGGCCCTCAAAAAGCGGCACCAGCGCCACAGCCTCGCCGTACGCCTCCGTACACGGTGCGATGACGCGATTCGGTAAGTAGGTGCCCCAAAGAGACTGGCGCAGTTCAGTGAAGCGTGGGTCGGATGCCTGGCCTACGATGGCAATCTCGAGCGGCGAGGAGAGATAGAAATCGAGGGCCGTGAGCGCAAGTCCGAAGGCCGAAGGAAACCGCTGGATCTGGTCAGCCATCAGCCGCAGAACGGTGGTTGCCCGCCGACGATAATCATCGTTGCCCCTGAGCGCAGCAAGTCTGAGCAGGACAAACGTCGCGAGGGAATTGCCTGAAGGGGTAGCGTTGTCGAGCCACTCTTTTGACCGCACAATCAATTGTTCATGGGCCTTTCCGGTAAAGAAGAAGCCGCCGGCCTCATCGTCCCAGAATTGATCGATCATCTGGTCCGTCAGCCGGGTCGCATTCTCGAGCCAGTCGAGTTCGCCGGTCACCTCATAGAGTGACGTCAGACCATCAATCAGGCTGGCATAATCTTCCAGATACCCGTTGAGTTTTGCCTCGCCGTTCTTCCAGGTTCTGAGGACCAAACCGTCGCGCTGCAATTCGCTCAGCAAAAACTTCCCGTTCGCGCGTGCGACTTGAAGATAGTCCGCGCGATCGAGAACGGCTGAGGCTTCCGCGAAAGTCGTAAGCATCAATCCGTTCCAGGCGGTCAGGACCTTCTCGTCACGGCCCGGCTTGACTCGGCGTTCGCGAACCTCGAATAGTTTTCGCCGGCCGGCCTCAATCGTTCTCCGCGCCTCCTCGGTTGTGGTCTGGTGTTTCCGGGCGACGTCATCCAGCCCGGCGTTGACGTGTAGGATGTTCTTTTCCTCAAAATTGCCGCCGTCGGTTACGTCGTAGTAGTCGCAAAAGATCGCTGCTTCGCTTTCACCCAGAAGCTCAACGACCTCCTGTTTCGACCAAACAAAGAACTTTCCCTCTTCGCCTTCCGAATCGGCGTCCTGGCTCGAATAGAATCCGCCGCGCGGATCAGTCATTTCGCGGACCACGTAATCGAGAGTTCCTTCGGTGATGCGGCGCGCCAACTCGTCATTGGTGATCTGATAGAGGTGCAAGTACAGCCTGGCCAGCTGCGCGTTGTCATACAGCATCTTTTCGAAATGAGGCACGAGCCATTTCGCGTCGACAGAATACCGGTGAAAGCCGCCGCCGAGTTGATCGTACATGCCGCCGGCAGCCATCTTACTTGCGGTATGTTGGACCATCGCCAGAACCTCGTGGCCGCCGGTTCGATAGTATGCGTGCAGGAAGAACTCGAGAGTCATCGCCGGCGGAAATTTCGGCGCGGCTCCGAACCCGCCATTAGCTGCGTCATAGTTCCGCGCGATGCGCCGATACGCGCTGTCGAGGATTTCGGTAGTGAGCAGCTCGCGCGATTCTTCGGCCAGCCCAACGCGGCGCAGCTCGCCGAGCATGGACGTTACTGTATTTTCGATTTGCTCCGGCTGTGAGCGATAGGCCGCCGCGACGCTCAACAAGACGCGCGGAAAACCCGGCATGTTGTATCTGTCCTGAGGCGGAAAGTAAGTCCCGCCGTAAAACGGAACGCCTTCGGGCGTCAGGAACATGGTCATCGGCCAGCCGCCGTGCCCTGTCATCATCTGCACCGCCGTCATATAAATCTGATCGAGATCGGGCCGCTCTTCGCGATCGACTTTGATGTTAATGAAGTTCTCGTTCATCAACCGCGCGATGTCTTCATTTTCAAATGACTCGTGCTCCATCACGTGGCACCAGTGGCAGGCCGAGTAACCGATGCTGAGGAGGATGGGCTTATTTTCGGTGCGGGCCCGGGCCAGGGCCTCTTCCCCCCACGGGTACCAGTCAACCGGATTATGGGCGTGCTGCAGCAGGTACGGACTCGTCTCGTTGATTAGCGTGTTGGTGTGCTTGTAGTCGTTCACGGGTCACTATTCATTGAAAAAACAGCCGCAGCGCGGGCGTCCCGCTCCTGGGCCACGCGTAAAGTGAGCATGCCACTTTATCCATTGAACCAATACTTGGTGGCGCGTGCCCAGTTGGTGTTGGGGTATCGACGATGAAGCAAATCGAACGCCGCTTTGGACCAGCGCCCGGTTTCCTTGTCGGTGCATCCATAACGCGTGGATCTGACCGCGAGATGGAGGGCTTCGGGCGAGCGCGGATCGTTGGGACTCTTTTCAGCCCATTCGATCGCGATCCGGCACAAGTAGTTTGGAGCCGTGCCGAGCGCTTGCAGAGCCGCCAGTTGGCGGGCACCAATTGACTGCGCGCTCTTTAAGAATTCCGGCGCCACTACCGGCCGCTTCTTATTTGCTTCTTGTGGGTCATCGTCTGACAGCGCGCCGCTTTGCGGGGTCGGTGGTTCAGCACACCAGTAGTTGTCGCGATAGCTGTCGATCTCTTCAACCCCCGTCGTGCGGCCGATTCCGGCCTGTACAAATGGCCGCAGGCCGGGAAACTTCAAACTCAGAAACGCGGCGGCGAAGCGTCGCGCTTCCGGAGTGGTCGCGCGCTGGTACGCCGTGAGGAACTCTTTCGTTTGCGGATAGAACTCCTGGAGCACCGCGGCAGCCTGGTTGGCGCTTTCACGATCGTCCAGCAGCGCTGCTCGCGAGAAGGCGGCCTGCGCCACATCCTTACGCAAATTCAGTGGCAGCAGCTTTGAGTGGGCAGAGTCATTGATCATGGCTACCGGCATCACTTTGTTGAAAACATTTGCGGCGTCGAGATCGAAAAAGAACTTCGCCCCGTTGGCCGTTTGCGCAGCCTCCTTTTGCTCTATAGGTATTTCGCGGCCATCGTCGTTGTCGCTGAAACCTGCGGCTTCCCGTTGGGCAGTTTGCAGAAACTCATCGAGGCTCTGCGCCATCAGCATTCGCTCACCCAGAAAAAGATTGACGGCTGAGGCCGGCCATTGCTGCTTATCACCGCTCAGGACCTTATCGAGTAAAGCGCGAGCTTCCTGGCCGCGGTGTGCTTCCTTCAGCAGCCGGACATGATGAAAAGCCAGCGATACAAATGCCGGTGACGAAGGGTTTACGGCGGCTGCCGCGCTCAACAATTCGTTTAACCGAGCATCTTTCGCGTCAGCATTAACCATTGCGGCTACGAGCCAGGCAACGGATTTGGTTTTCTGCCAGCGTTCAATCGAGTGCCCGGCCACTCGATCTGATTCGCTTTGGATTGCGATGATCCAATCAGTGAGATCATCCGACCCGATGCCGGCAGGGAACTGCGGCTTCTTGCCGGTATCGTCGTCGCCCGTAAGTTTGTCGAGCAGCACGGTGTAGTCC
>JBKPEE010000190.1:0-7548 GCA_046728235.1 Acidobacteriota bacterium | reverse complement strand
CTCTACATCTGTCGTTTAGTGGTGGTCCCCCTTCAGCAACAGGGGCGGTGCCGGCCCTCCTGGAATTCAGCATAAAGCAAGGGCAGCCATAATTCGCTGGCCCAAAAATCCATCACTTCCTTGGCTCTTAGCGTCATCATCCTTTAGATACCGCGTATTCAAAGTAAGAATAGGGTGGCTGTGAGGGATCGCCTTTTTCATCAATCAGAATTGAGCTGGTGAAGATCAACTTCGACAGGTCATACGTCTTAAGGAGCCTTTGCAATTGATCTCTCGTCTGATTTTCCTCTCGACTATTATTCCTAAGGGAAATCTCAATTCTGTCTTGGGCGTAGGACGTGATACCCAGAAGTAAGATCATGAGTGTTAGTAAGATTTGTTTCTTCATTTTACTCTTGAGTCAGCATGATTCAAACCGCACTGCGCAATTCGACTCATCCCTTATCGTTCATCCTTGCAGAACGAATCATTCTTCATCGAGGCCTGCGCCCACACGAAACATGTGTCCGTCGGGATGGCGCAGGTGAAACTCGCGCGCGTTCCAGGGCTCGTCAGTCGGCGGCATCGTTACCATCAGCCCCTTCTCCACCGCCAATCGATACGCCGCATCGACTGCGGCAGGCGATTCCAGCCACCAACTCATCCAGACACCGCTGGCGTCCCCATCGCCGCTGAGACTTGCCCAGGTCCCCGATGCGTTGTACTGCGGCATCGGGCCACCGCGTGAACCTTGCCCATTTTGGCAAAGGAAGATTTCAACGTTCCCATTGCACACGCCGCCAAAGGTTGGCGGGTCGCCCCAATCCCAGCCCTTTTGCCAGCCGAGTTTTTCGAACCACGCAAAACTCTCCACGATATTCGAAACGTTAAGTATGGGCGTCAGGCTTTCGACTTTCATAATTGAATCCTCTGCTGAGAAAAAGCCTTTAAGAAATCTCAAAACAAGCTTTATTTACTTTCCAGATTGCAGCAGCCGGTCACTGACCTTCGCGAATGACCCGACTCAGCGGGCGCCGGCGCGCCTCAAATCGCTTTCGATCTCGGCATGCCCCTTCTTTCGCGCCCAAGAGAGCGGCGTGGACCAGCGAGCGTTCGACTTGTTCGGATCAGCCCCACGCTCTATCAGGAATGCAACCATGTCCTTTTGACCCCAGCGAGCGGCGAGACCCAGCGGCGTCGAACGATATTCTTCGTCAACTGCATTTATGTCTGCGCCGTGATCAAGCAGCAGGCGAGCTTTTGGAATGTTGCCCTCCTGGGCCATGTCATGCAGCAGGGTTACGTGCTGCCAGCTCATGTGGTTCGGGTTCATGCCATTCTCCAAAAGGAGGGCTGCAATCTCATAATATTTGAAGTAATAATATCGCCCCCATTTAGATACATCGGGAACGCGCGCGCCGTGACTAATAAGCAATTCGATCATTTTTGGCTGCCCGCCATGGGCGGGACCCGATAGAATCCCTTCTCCCCAGAATGCCGCCTCATTTCGCGCAAGTTCGGGTTGTTGCTTCAATATCCGTTCCACTTCCGCGAGCGCGTTTTCGTTAATCAGCATTCGAAACTGATCCATGTCACCAGACTTATCCTCGGCCCCGTATTCAATCAGCAGCCGCGTAAGATACTCATCGCGGCGCGCCTGGAGGAGCGCGCTGCCGCTCGACTCCGGTGCCGTATTCGGATTTGCCCCATGCTCAAGTAAGAGTTTTGCCATTTCCGGCTGTCTTTGATAAACGGCGATCCAGAGCGCCTGTCCTAGCGGCGCACCTTTCTCCGGCAGACTGGGATCGGCGCCGTGATCGAGAAGTAGCTTGACCATTTCCAGATCATTGCGCCGGGCAGCTGCGGAGATGGGTCGACTGCAAGAACTGTCCTCGAAATTGGCCAGCGACGAATCACGCGCCAGGGTCTCTTTCACATAATCGTGGTCACCTACGACAGCAGCAATGTAGATATTGTAGGTAGCGCCTCGAGCGAGCAGTACGTCAGCTATACCCGCATTAGTATCGGAGTCGTTACGCAGTCTCAGGGCACAGTTAATGGGACGCATGCCGTCGGCGCGAACCGCATCAACGCTGGCGCCCGCCTCAAGCAGCGCCAGGACGACATCAAGGTGTCCTCCGTCGGCGGCCATGTGAAGAGCAGTGTCGCCGAGATCATCGCTGGCGAGAGCCAGGCTCGGATCGCGAGCAAGCACTGATTGGACGTGCGACAGATCTCCTCGATGGGCGGCATCCAGAAAATCGGTCAGACCTCCAACAACCGGAAAACGACGCGAGACCACATCAAGTAAAAACTGAGAAACATCGTGATGTTCACGATCCTGGGCCATCGTGAGCAGCGAGTCCCCAAATGGATAAGTCCGGTAAGCCGGATCAGCGCCCTGCTCCAAAAGATAACGCACAACGGGTAGATGGCCTTCGCGAACGGCGAAGTGAATTGGTGGGGTGTAGTTGTATTCGCAGCGAATCAATTCCGCTCGTGATGAACCCAGCGCCTTCACCCGATCGAGATCTCCAGCCCGGCTCGCAGAGAGCATCGTCCAGATGTCATCATCCTTTAGGTCGGTCGGTCTGATCATAAAGTAAGGGTCATCTCATGACCTCATTGCACTGCTCGAGAAACAAAAAGCTAGAGTTAATGCTCCTGCAGGACTTTGCGATTTGAAGAATCATTGCCCCCGCTGCGCCCAGTTCCGCGCCGGTGGAATACATGACGGCCAGGTACCGGCTTACCTGTCTTCGGATCTGCCGGCATAGCAATCGTGATGGGCGGACTGTTCCAGGCTTCAACTTTCAAGAATGGCGGCAGATTGCCCAGGTTCTTTCTCTGATAAGTTGCTGATACCGTCCTGTGTTCACCGGGCAGCAAAGACACGTAGTTGTCCTCCCAAATCACCGGCAGCACGTCCCGGTCACTGCTTCCCTGCTTTATCTGAAGACGAACAAAGAACGCGAGACTGGAACTGGGATTTGAAATGGTCACGCGCGCGACCTGTTCGTCACCGCGGCTTATGGCGCTGGCCCCCACAGCCAACCTTGCGGGACGCAGTTTTTCCAATTGCGTCATGTCGGCATACGAACTGACGGGCGTGTAATACCATTTGGTTTTTGTTTTATCGAGCACATCATCGGTGGTGGAAAGCCAGTAAAAGTTGGAACTGATAATCTGGCCAGTCGAACTTTGCAATGTGAGCTTCAGAAAGTAGGTCGCCGATAAATCTCCTATCTGTGGAATCGAAAAAGCCTTTACGTTACTATCCGCCGTCACGTCCACAGCGACTGCCTTAGAAAATTTCTCGGCAAGATTGAGGTCATAAATCTGCGCCGTCAATTTCAATTGTCGTTGTGATTGAGAGGTGGTATTGACAACCATGATGCTCTTGTCGTTATAAGAATATTGCGCGTGAATCGGCTCGCAGGCCTTCTTAGTTCCAAAATAGCCGCCAGCCGGCATCAGGTAATAGTCGTAAAGATGCCAGATTAAGGAAGGCCATGCGTTGTTCAGCATCCATTGAATCACGCCGGTCGATTGGTAGCGGTTGGCGGCATAAGCCTCAAACATTGCTCGCTCGCCTTCATAAGTCATCAGCTGCGACTTGCGAGCATAATCGCCCACGTCTTTGGCCGTGCCGTAACGGTTATTCAAAGCATCGGTGAAGACCTTGATATTCTTGAATTGACCGCCGCCGGCGTGATAGTTCCAATAGTCATCGATGGGCCAGAGATGCTCTTTCGGAATCATCCGCTGCAAGCTCTCGAGCGGAGGCACCGCCGGGCCGGGGCTAATCTCGGTCGCAAATCCCTGCGCCCCGCCTGCCTCTTTATCCAGGAGCCAATAAGAAGCAGGTACCCATTCGTACGGTCCTTCCATTTTGACTCCGCTCACGCCGCTTAACTCGGCCTTCTTCGCTGTCGCCGACGAGATGAATGGATTGGGCCATTGGTATTTCTTAATGATGTCTATGTACATCTGTTCGACATCGGCAGGCGGTGGATTGTCGCTGCCATTCAACCAGACCAGCACGCTGGGATGATTTCTTAAACGTCTGATTTGGTCCGCCTGTGATTTGGCAGCGATGTCATAGTCTTCCCTGTCCCAAACCGGCCCTTCCTTGTAATCGTCGCGATGCCGCCAGTGCTCCCAATGCGAGCAACAGCACCAACCGGCCATGATCAGAATTCCATACTCATCCGCGAGATCGAAAAAGTAACCCGGCTGAAGCTGTCCTTCCAGACGAATCGTATTCAAGTTCATGTCTTTGACGTACTGAAACTCAGATCTCAGTCGCTCAGGCATAAAGCGCAGAAACATGTCTGAGGCCCAGCCGCCACCGCGGATAAGTATCTTCCGGCCATTAACCTTAAAGACCCGGTGATTCTGACTATCCAACTCCGAAGTGATCTCGCGAATGCCAAATCGCGTAGTTTGGCGATCCGACACTTCGCCGCCCACCGTGAATTCCATCTGCAGATCGTAAAGACTCTGCGCCCCAAGATGCGCCGGCCACCAGATGCGAGGATGAAGAAGATTAAGCCGGGAAAACTGTTCAGGGTTGAAAGAAACCGACCTGGTTTCCTGAGGTCCGAGTTTTACTCGCTGTGAGAAGCTAATGCCTTCAATGCGTCCACTCAAGATGCCTTCGACTTCATGATCGACGGCATTGTGCGCCTCGACATTAATGGTTAAGTGAGCAGTCTCAAGCGAAGGCAAATCGAAATGGGTGACGGCTTGTGGATAGCGCAGCGTGACCGGCCCACTGCTGACCAGATAAACGTCACGGAAGATGCCCATGTTCTTGTCCGGCGGCATGGGACTCCAATCCACCCACGTCCAACCGAGATCATCGGGCAAAGCTGGAAGCACTTCGACTCCCAGAGTATTGAGAGCTCCTCGCCGGACTGTATCGCTGACGTTTAACTCATGCACCCGGAACGTGCCCGCGATTTGATCCGAATCGGCAATCTGTTTGCCATTGAGCCAGACGTTGGCGCGAAAATTAATGCCATCAAAATGCAGCCAGATGTTCCGGTCGCGATAGCCGGCAGGCAACTGAAACTCAGTCCGATACCACCATGCGACGCGGAAGGGGCTATCTTCAGGCATCGGCCGCAGCGAGAAGTTAGCGCCGATCGGATACTTGCAGCCCGGCATCATTCTCAGGTTCATCCCGACGAAAGGATCCGGATACACTTTGTCGTCGACCAGGGTACCGGCAACCGTTGAAGGAACCCGGGCGGGATACCAATTTCGCGGTTGAAAACCCTTTTGCGACAGCACATCACCCTTTTCGTTGACCTTAGCTGAAGACTGAATGGCCCAGGGCTCGCGCAGAAATATTCTGTCCGGCGAAGGCCCAGGTTGGGCGCGCCGGCTCTGGGCCGTTGCTGATGCGCTAAGGCCCAGGAACAAAAGGATCAGAGCGGAGCTCAATCGTCTGAACATCGTATTCTCTCGCATCGGCTTTGCCTCAAGGGTCAGATCTAGCTCTCGTCACAATTGTTTTGTTCGTGTTTGCTTCGTGTGATTTCGTGGATCCCTTGTTTCCCGAAAGCACAGGAACGATCCACGAAACCGGTGCGAACTATCACGAAACTCATTACCACGTTAATCGACTTTTGAGGCAAAGCCTCTCGGTTCATCAATCAACGGCAGCCGGAACGGCAGGAGCGAAGGGCCATCGCTCGGTATACCAGGACCATGCAAAGAAAAAGACCGCACCCAGAGCTAATGAGCCCAGACCAAGGAACATGACCGGCCATGCAGTAGTCGCGAAAATAAATATCCAACCGATCAGCGCTACCAAACAAGGAAGTGGATACAACCACATTTTATAGGGACGCGGCATGTGCGGAGCACGTTTTCTGAGCAGAATCAGCGCGAAAATCTGCCCAATGAATTGCACCAGGATACGCGTGGAAATAAGCGCGTCAATAACCGTATCCAGCGAAAAGAAGCTGCAAACGATCGAGATTACCCCGAGCACGATCAGCGCCACGTAGGGAAATCGCTTGGTGGGATGAAGTCGCCCGAACACTTTAAAAAAATAACCATCAATTGCGGCCGCGTAAGGAATCCGCGAGTAGCCGAGCAACAGTGCGAAGACCGAACCGAACGCCGTCCAAAGCACCATCGCCGTGAAGAGCGTGGCGATCCTGGGCCCATAGATCTTCTCCATCATCGTGGAGACCAGAAAACCTGATTCAGGGTGCTGGTCCCACGGAACAAACTCACGCCAGGGAACGATACCGATAACCGAAAAATTGATGGCCAGGTAAATAACGGCGACTGCAATTACACTGATGATGATCGAACGCGGGATGGTGCGGCCTGGGGCCTTCACTTCATCGCCGATGTAACATATATCGTAATAGCCCAGGTAGTCGTAAACGCCGACGCGTGACGCAGCGCCAAGCCCGAAAATGAATCCCAACGAGAAAGTAAACGCACCGGGCGGGAAATCAAAAGCGCGGCTGGCCCTGAAATGCATTGCTCCGGTGATAACGACTGCAAGTGTGGTCAGCAAGGTGCCAATCCATAAGCTCACCGTAATCTTGCCGATTGAAGTAATGCGACGATACAACAGCACGATGTTAATAACGCCGACGGCGGCGGCCACCATCAGGGTCGCTCGCTGCGTCAGGCCGGTCCAGATGTAACCTGCGTACCGGGCAAAGCCAATGTAGCCCGAAGCTATCTCCAACGGCCCGCTGAGAATGAATTGCCAGATAAACAGAAAGGCCATAAAACGACCGAAGGTTTCGCGGCCGTAACCTTCACGCAGGTACAGATAGGAACCTCCCGATCCCGGCATCGCCGCGCCGAGCTCGCTCCAGACCATTCCATCAGGTATCGCGATCAGGACCGCGACAATCCAGCCCAACATGGCCTGAGGGCCACCGAGCGCCGACATTAAGAGCGGAATTGTGATGAATGGGCCCACGCCAATCATGTTCGACATGTTCAGCGCGGTCGCTTGCACAAGCCCAAAGCGTCTCAGCAGATGACCGTCCGCTTTTTCAACACTCTGGAATTCATAGGCCATGAGATTATTGAAAGCCGTTTGGAGCTCGCATCATATCTGATTATGACATTCTGCACAGCAACATATTTGGATATTTAGCACCGTCTGATGATGACGGTTACTCCATTTTGAGCCCACTCGAATATAGCTGACTTTGACGGCGGACTCTTCCGGCGAAGTATTGGAACATTGTGTTCGCTGAGATCTTTTGAAGACATGGATTTTAGCCAATCCGTTGCGAGTATCATTGTCTTGGGAGCTTACATTCGCGGATCTGGAATCGGCGTGATGTTTGCGGAATGTCGCCAGGATCCTTTAACGGTATGAAAAGTAAGATCGAACTTAATGAGGAAAATTGGAGCGGACGACGAGGCTCGAACTCTTCATGTCTCGCCGGCTTGAATGGCGCGCAGAAGTTCCTTGGCCTGACGATGAATTTGCTCGGGGTTGGGATGAACAGGTAAGCGACGAACCGGCATGACGAGCCTCCTTGATTGAGCCCGTGGTCCGCTGCCTTCGGGCAAAGG
>JBKPEE010000189.1:0-7300 GCA_046728235.1 Acidobacteriota bacterium | reverse complement strand
GAATTGCCATTCGCGCTGACGCCAGATCCGCGCTTCATATACTTCACGCCCTCGCACCTCGAAATGATGGCGAATCTTCACTACGGAATTGAAAGCGGTAAGGGACTGATCGTCGTTACCGGTGAAGTTGGCACCGGCAAGACCACGATGCTGCGCTGGGTGATGCAACGTCTCGATCGCACGGTGATGGTCGCTTACATTTTTAACCCCCGTCTTTCAGTCATCGAGTTTTATCAACATCTCGCGAAGCTCTTCGACGTTCGCAACTGGGAAACGAAATCTGATTTGCTGTTTGAATTGGGCAAAGTGCTGAGTACGCGCCACAGCCGTGGTCTGCGGACAGTGCTGATTGTTGATGAAGCGCATGGTCTTTCGCCGCAGGTGCTGGAAGAGATCCGACTGTTGTGCAATTTCGAATCGGACACTGCAAAGCAATTGCAGATCGTTTTGACTGGCCAGCCGGAACTCCGGGAAGTCCTGAATTATCCTGAGCTCCGGCAACTTAAACAACGCGTGGCGCTGCGTTGTGAAATAAGGGCGCTGCCTAACGTCGAAGAAACTGCGAACTATATCAAGGCGCGTTTGCAGGTGGCAGGTGCAGCCCATGTTGATATTTTCTCTCCCCATGCGGTTGATTACATCTTTCGCTGCACCGCAGGAATTCCGCGCGCGATTAATAACCTGTGTGACAACGCCATGTTGAATGGCTTCGCCGCCGGCAATCCGCTGATTGGTCGCGCTGTAATCGAGCAAGTCGCAGAGACCTTCGACCTCTTGCCGCGTGTCTCGAAGACGGAAGAATGTGAAGAGCCCATGCGAATTTTTCCACCAGCCAGCCATGCTGAATTGTGGTCATTCGGGAGTGCTGGAAACGGCGACGGACACATGCGCAGTGCCAGCCCGTTTGCGGAACCCGAATCCGGCGAGTTCGTTCGCGTCTCGCCTCCGCCCGACGCGGACATCATCTTTGCGGAAGACTCATACGACGATTCTTCAGCCAGTCTTGATGAGCTGGGTGCGCCATTTCGTCACTCCGATTTTAGGCGAAGGAACAATGGGCACAGTTTATGACGCACTGATACGGGCTGCAGTTCCGCCGCGCGACAACACATCGCAACCTTCAGCCGAACGGCAATTCGGACGACGCATCTTATTTCGTTCCGAACCGCCGGCAGGAGCACCGTTGGGAGCGCGCAGCTGCTACGGCCATGCCTTCAGCTTTTGATTCAGCGCCCACTGCGCACACGGCAGAGGCGACCGGCGGGCCGGCACTCCCCGCAGGAACCGCTTACCGTGATGCTGGGGCAACCTTGGGCGCTGTCGGATCGGCGCGCGCCGTCGAGTTCTCTTCGCGAGAAGTCTCGACCGCGCGCGTCGAGCCACATCTGGTCAACCTGCATTCAGTGAAATGTCTCTTCATCGCGGATCGCAGTCACATCCGTTGGCTTTTGTGGGGTAATCCTCAAACTGGGTGAACCCAGCGCGCCGCAGAACAAAGATTCTATTGACATAACACTTGGCGTAATAGTAGAAATTCGCCGGTCGTGTCGGTTTTGATGACTACATTCCAATCCCCGAGGAGAACCCGAATGAAGAAATGCTTACCCCTGGCGGCACTCTGTGTGCTGGCATGCGCTACTTTTTGTTTGGCACAGGAGGCGACACCATCGCCTTCGCCGAAACCGAAGCCGCGCCTGAGCAAGGCGCAATTGCAGAAAAAATTGCAGGTGAATGAAACCGCGCTGTGGAATGGCTGGAAGAACAAAGATGCCAAGCCGTTTCAGAATTGGCTGGCTGCTGACGGCGTGATGATTGGAGGAGAAGGTGTGGGCGCGAAAGCCGACGTCGTTAAGATGATGCCATCAATGCCTTGCGAGGTTAAGTCATTCACGTTGAGTGACTGGAAGCTCACTATGATCGATCCCAATGCCGCGCTGTTGACTTACAAGGGAGCTGCTGATGGGACGTGTGCAGGAAAGCCAATCCCCACCGTGTGGGCCAGCAGCGTCTGGGTCACTCGCAAGGGCAAGTGGATGGCATTCTCACATCAGGAGACTGACGTCTCGACGCCTTGACGATCGTTTTGAGGAAAACGCGCGTCACTGCGCCTCAAAACAGGTTCCGAGGGCAGGATAGTTCCTGCCCTTTTTGTTCGTCTGCGGGCTCAGTTTATCGGTGCTGCCACCTCAGTGATTTTGGTGACCTGGATCGTGTCGCCCTCGAGCGTTCCTTCTACCGCGACCCGCACGCCCTTTTCGGTCTTGGTGTCCTCAAGAATGCCCTGAGCGAGTTTGCTGCCGGCATCATCGAGTTTGTAGAGCTTGCTGTCAGCGTACACCGCATAGCCGCTGCCTTTGCAGGCTGCCATCAAGGCGCAGCTGGTAGTGTGATTCGACACGCGATCGCCAAAATCCTTGTCGTTTACGTGTTGGCTGGCGCACGCGTTATCAATCAGGTTGCCGGTTATCTTCACGTCTTTCTTCTGTGCATAAAGCACCGCGGCGGCGGTCACTGCAATCAAGACGCTAATGGCGAAGAGTTTTCGGTTCATTTTGGTACTCCTTTGGATCAATTCATCATCCCATTGGTTATGAAGCGATTTGTGCTTTATCGGGTGTACACGCGGCTGATGTGCGTATCGTGACTCACAAAGCGCGTGCTGGCAAGCCCGCCCGCCTCATTTCGGCCTACTGCTCGCTGCTTTCTCCCTGCTGCCTTTCCGGCCGCAGGTGCGGAAACAGAATGACGTCACGGATTGAATGCTTGTTCGCGAGCAGCATCACCAGCCTATCTATGCCGACACCAATGCCCGCGGCCGGCGGCATGCCGTAGGCCAGCGCGCGAATATAATCCTCATCCATGACCATTGCTTCTTCATCGCCGCGCTCGCGCTGGATAACCTGGTCCTTAAATCGCTGATACTGCTCCTCGGGATCGTTCAATTCCGAGAAGCCGTTAGCCGACTCGAGTGCGCCCACAAAATATTCGAACCGCTCGGCGACTGAAGGATCGGCAGGTGAAGCCTTGGAGAGCGGTGAGACCGGCTTCGGAAAATCAGTAATGAACGTTGGCTGAATCAAATGTGGTTCAGCGAACTCTTCAAACAACTCCACAATCCGAACCGGATGGTCAGACTCAGAGGGCGGTTGACCACGATAGCGCGCAATTGCATCCCGCATCGCGATGCGTTGGAAAGTCGGACCAAAATCGATTTCGTGCTCACCATAGCGAATCGTTAATTCACCAGTCGCGGTCTTGACTACCGAACGCATCATCTCTTCATGCAGATCCATCATCTGATTCACGTCGGCATAAGCCCAGTAGAACTCGAGCATCGTGAATTCAGGATTGTGCCTGGTCGAAATACCTTCATTGCGAAAGTTGCGGTTCAACTCATACACTTTTTCGAAACCGCCAACCGTCAGCCGCTTCAGGTAAAGTTCCGGCGCGATGCGCGCATATAGATCAATGTCCAGCGCATTATGGTGCGTCTTGAAAGGGCGCGCGGCCGCACCCGTCGCCAGCGGTGTCAGCATCGGTGTCTCGACTTCGATGTAGCCGCGCTCGTCGAGAAAGCGACGGATCTCTTTGATGACCCGCGCTCGCAGCTCGAATACCTCGCGTGTCGTAAGATCATCTTTGTCGCGCTCAATCTTCAAACTGCCGGCGATCAAATCCGCATAACGCTGTCGTTGCCGAATCTCCGGATCGTTGATGCCGTGCATCTTGTCGGGCATTGGCAACAAAGCCTTTGTCAAAAATTGCAAGTTTTCAACATGGATAGATAGCTCGCCGGTTTTGGTGACGAAGAGATATCCCTCGACGCCGATGAAGTCACCGTGATCGAGCAAGCCAAACAACTCCCAACCGTTGACTTCTCCGCCCTTACCATCGTTGCGCACCCCGGCAACGTCCTGGCGGCGTACGTAGATTTGCAAACGCGAAACACCATCAGACAGGTGCACAAACGCGGCTTTGCCCATCACCCGCGGCGGCGCGGCAATGCGTCCGGCGATCCGCACGCGAACCTTGTTCAGCTCGGCATTGGCAGACAAGAGCGCTTCCGGTGACGGCTTCTCGACTTCGTTCACAGGCGGCTCGTATTTTTTGAAGGCGTCGACGATCGACGTGATCGTGTCTTCATGCGAAGGCGTGCCGCTGACGTCACTGCGCGCGAATTTGTTCGGGTAGACGTTCCCCACCAGGCTTTTGAGAGCCTTGAGGTGTTGGGCGCGCGCCTCTGTCTGATCGTTGTTCTCCAAAAAAGGTACAGTCATGGAATTGGTGAATAGTAAATGGTAAGCGGGGATTAGGCCAAGTAGTTGATTGGTTTGGTTACTCTCTTCTGGTAAGATCGTTTCGATGTCGGCTGCACTCGAAGAAATCACACAGAAAGCTTTGCAGCTTTCACCTCAAGACAAACTGGCGCTGGCGAATCGGCTGTTAAGTGACCAGTCAGACGATGCTGCGGAAATCGAAGCTGCCTGGGAAGAGGAGATTCTCGCTAGAATCCAGGCGATCGACGAAGGCACTGCGTTAGGTGTCCCATTTGAGGAGGTCGTACGCGCTGCTCAGGAACGCCGCGCGAAATGAAGGTTGTTTTTCTCGAGCAAGCTAATCGCGAGTTTGCTGATGCCGTTCAGTACTACGATCGATGCGAACCAGGACTCGGCCAGCGCCTCCAGGATGAAGTCTTTCGCGCGATTCACTGGCTTTCAAACAATCCTGAAACCCACTCGCTCAGACGCGGGATATATCGGCGGATGAACCTGCGCGTCTTCCCGTACTATATTCCTTACGTAATTCGAAAAGAAACTCTATGGATCGTGGTCGTTGCAAATTCGCATCGGCGGCCAGAATACTGGATTAAAAGAGCGAAAAGGCTAGACTAGATCCACATGCTGGGAAAGATTCTGTCACATGACGATCTTATAAATGAAAGAGCCCGTCTGCGCGACAGCGGTCAAAAGCTCGTCTTTACAAACGGCGTGTTCGACATCCTGCACGTCGGCCATGTGAGATATCTGGCGCAAGCGCGGGCCCTGGGTGAAGCCCTGGTCGTGGCCGTCAACAGCGATCGATCCGTGCGTGCCTTGAAGGGCCAGGGCCGGCCTTTCATAAATGAAAAAGAGCGCGCCGAAATGATTTCAGCCTTACGCGCCGTTAACTATGTGACGATATTTGATGACATCTCGCCACGATCACTGATCGCAGAATTACTTCCCGACGTTTTGGTTAAGGGCGGCGATTATGCGCTCGATCAAATTCACGGCCGTGAAGAAGTTGAAGCCGCCGGCGGACGCGTGGTCAGCCTGCCGTTTGTTGCCGGGGCTTCGACGAGCGAAATTATTGAACGTATCAGGACGGAGCAGTAGCCCGGCCGCGCCCCGATCTCATTGTAATGAGCACGACAACCGAAACCACCTCCAATTTCCCGGCCACCCTGCAATCGATCACCGGCAGCGACGAATACCGTAGCGTTCTCGATCAGATAAATGGTGGCGCCCGGATTATTTCGATCAGTGGACTGGTCGCCGCGCCGGCCCGCGCCCTGGCGCTGGCAGCGCTGCAACATGAGAGCCGCAAGCAATTCGCGCTGGTCGTGCCTGCGCAACGCGATCTCGAGAATTGGGAGCGTGACATCAGCTTCTGGTACTCCGCGATTCGCGGTGCCAGCGAGTTCGGAGGTGCGGTAGCTGTGCTGCCCGCTTCTGAGAGCGATCCCTATGCGGGAGGGTCACCTCACGCCGAAACGCTCGAGCGGCGCGCCCTGGCTTTGTGGCGGCTGGCGCTTAACAGCATTAGTGGCCGTGGCATCTCGCCCGTGACACAAACGGAGTTTGTCCTGCTGACGTCGAGGGCGCTGGCGAGGCGGACGGTTCCTGCCTCGGATATCCTGCAGGCGGGCGCAGTGCTGCGACGTGATCAGGACGCATCGCCGGAAGAGCTCGTCGACAAACTGGTTGCCGGCGGTTATGTCCGTGAGGATCCCGTAGGCGCGGTTGGCGAGTTCTCAATGCGCGGTGGCATCCTCGATGTATGGCCGCCGGGTCACGACGCTCCCGTGCGGGTCGAATTTTTCGGAGACACGGTCGACTCGATTCGCGCATTCGATCCTGAAACTCAGCTTTCAACCACGCAGTTGCCGGAAGTTGAAATTGCGCCCATGCGCGAACTGATCGTCCGGCCGCCCGATTTTCGCGAATGGGCCGCGCGCGCGCGCGTCCGGTGGCAAGAGCCGCGATTCGCCCGCTCGTTGCGCGATCGAACCGTCTTTGCTGACGAAGGCGAAGACTTTCCCGGCTGGGAATGGCTGATTCCGATCGTGCGCGAACGCAGCGCCGCCATTTTTGATTATTTGAAAGACACGGTGCTGGTGATCGATGAGCCAATCGCCGTAGAAAATTTCCTCACGGAGGCTTTTCAGATTATCGAGCAGCGGTACGGCGAAACCGACGCCGCCGATGATCTTGGGTTAAGGCCGGACGAACTCTATCTCACGCCCGATGAATTGCGATCCGCGATCGAGGCGATGCAGCGGATCGAGGTGCGCGCGCTCGGCCGCACGGCCGCCAGGCTGGATCAGGAAATAGCCCTCGACGCTGAACAACCAAAAATTTCCGTGGGCAAGGATCGGCCAAAGCGAAAGCCGCTGTTTCTCTTCCCGCACGAGTCAGAACCCGGAGCGGAAGCGACCGGGCCGGCCACCGGCGAAGTCGATTGGAAAGCACAATCAGTGATGCGTTACCACGGGCGCCTCCCGGAGCTCGCTCGGGATGTGCTCAATCGCCGGATGAACTCGTCAGCCGCGACCTTATTCGTAATGCCGAGCCGCGGTGTCGCCGAGCGCGTCACCGAGATCCTCCGCGACTATGAGGTGAACGCGCGGTTGACTTCTTTCGCCGACGCGAATGCTTCTGCGAGCGCGGATGCAGTCGTGACCTTCGGAAAACTGTCCGGCGGATTCGAGTTGCCTTCCGCCCGACTGGTCGTTCACGTCGAAGCTGATCTGTTTGATGAAGCCGCCGAGCCGGCGCTGGAACGCCGCGCCACGGCGCTCAGGCGCGAGAAGAAACGGCGCGCTCGCGCGGCCGCCTTCCTTTCCGATTTCCGCGATCTCAGAGTCGGCGATTACGTAGTTCACATCGATCACGGCATTGCGCGATTCGGCGGGCTGGTTACGCTCGATCTTGGACCAATCGAGCCGGTCGCAGCGAGTACGCTGGCCAAACCCCGTTCCGAATTCATGCTGCTTTACTATGCGGACGAGGCGAAGCTGTATGTGCCGGTTGAGCGGCTC
>JBKPEE010000188.1:0-11900 GCA_046728235.1 Acidobacteriota bacterium | reverse complement strand
TTCGTGGATCGTCCCTGTTTTCCGAACGAACAGAAACGATCCACGAAATCACATGACGAACTACACGAAACTCATTTGGTTGAAAATAAAGGAAGCGTCAACCCAAATTTTCATCTTCCATTGTGAAGCCCAGCTTCATGTCCGACTGACCTCATCACTTAACCAGATCCATCGATTTGCGCTCGCCGGGCCCGAGCGCAACGCGGGTGGCCTTTGGCAACTTCCTGAGAGCCTCAGCGTCGTGCGGGGGTAAGGCCTCGCCGCGAGCCCACAGAACCAGGAAATATTCACCCGGGGCGCCGCTGACGGTAAAAACTCCCTGCTCGTTTGTCGATCCGTTGGGCCGTGAAAAGACCGGACCGGCAGACGGATCGGCAGGAATCAGCATGACAGTCACGTTGCGCAATGGTGCCCCGCCGGACGCTGACAACACGTGACCCGTCAGGATCGAGGCCGGCGCAATCACGATTTCAACATCCTTGATATCTGCTCCCGTTCCGGTCTTCAATTTTTCGCGCAGCAGGTCAGCACCGTTGGCCTGAATTGATTTGGCGTAGAAGACATTCTGCGGTCTGATCATAACGGAAAGTGGGGATTCGCCTTCGGGCACACCCGTGACGGTGAATTCGCCGTTCTCTTCAACGCGAGTGATCGCTGACGCTATCCAGATCGAAATGTCCGTCGGCGGCGCATTCCCCTTTTCGACCGTGACGTGCCCCGAAACGCGACCGCCCGGTGAGACCTCGATTGCCAGGTTCTCGACATCGCTGCCGGCAACCGTTAAGTCCTGTGTCTTGTCAACAAACCGTTCGAGCTTCGCGCCCACCAGCGACGTCGGCCGCACTTCGATCGTGTACACGCCGTCAGGCAGATTGCTGAGGAGCCAACGGCCTTGCGCGTCGGTCGTGGAAAAGTAATTGGCCATGGCACTGTCAATTCCGGTTTGATCCCCATCTTTCTTGCTCGCGCGCACCGTTGCGCCGGCTATAGGATGTCGATCGCCCTCACCCCTGATCGTTCCGGCCACAGTGTGCAGGCTCCGCTGCACGAGAGTAATGTTGATGTCACTCACTTCAGAGTCTGGCGACACGGCAACCGGAGGAGACAAACTGGGATCGATGGTAGACGGAAAATAAGTATTGCCAAGCACTCCTTGCAGGCTCCGCGGTCCCTCGGGACCAGCCTTTTTGCTTCCCGGAGCAGCGCTGACGATGTACTCACCTGCCGGCAATCCCCTCATCTGATAAGCGCCATTTTCATCGGCAATAAGAGAGTAGCCAAAACCACCCTCGCCGGTTTTCAAAAAGTTAACCTGGGCCGAGGCGACCGGGAGTCCGTTCGCACCGACGATTCGACCTGAGATGGTTCCAAAGTGCGGGTTCTTCACCCGCAGATTGATCTCGACCGGGTTGTCGCTGTTAACAGTTATCCTGGGAAAGTCTTTCTTGTATTGCTCCAGTCTCGCCGCATCAGCCACCGTATCCCCGGTTTGCAAAGGGAATGGAGAGCCTTCTGCGCTGGGCACGTGAGCGTCAGCGGGACGAGTCACAACGTAATATTCGTTGGCGGGCGGGTGAACAAAGACGAACTCTCCATTTGCGTCCGTTATCGCGGTCGGGATGCGATTCGGACCACGACGATTAGCCAGCATTTCGATTGCGACCAAGTGAACTCGCTGGCGTGGCGCCGGTTGCCCAGTATCCTCGAAGACGGCACGTCCCTTGACGATTGGCCCGCCGGAACTGTTCTGCACGGACTTGTCCGCAGCACGCGGCGCCGAGGCGGCTTGTGATTGCGCGCTGGCATTGGCTCCTACCAACATAAGAGCCGCTAGCGCGCCTGCGAGTGCCGATAACCGCATAGACGTTTTCCTGTGAACGACACTCATCGCCCGCCCAAACAATCCCCCGATCAGTCCGAAGGATTCAGGCCAACACAGATGTTGGTTCCACCAGGCGTATGAAAGTGCGCTCCCCGTATCTGAAATTCGCTTACGCCCAACTTCTTGATTTCAAAGCGCAGGTTGAGAGTATCTCTGACTTGATAGAGAACGGTTTCTCCAATTCCAGTTTCCTTGCCTGCGTCTTTCAAAAAGCTGCCGAACGAATTGGGAAAGAGTGCAAATAAACCATTTACGAACGCATCTGCGGTATCCACGTGGAAGGTACGTGACCAATCGACCTCCGGAGCGCCTTTTTCCCTAAAGGTTGACGCCGGGCGGCCGCTAATACTGTTCGACGGTTTGGCGGATGACTTTGACTTTTTCGCCATGGCGATTCAGTTACCTCCTAAAGCGATCGCGATTGCGCGGGTCGCCAATATGACGGAAAAATACCTGATTGTAAATAATGCAAAGCACGTCTGAGTTTGAATCCAAAACACTTGTCCGAATCAGCCAGGGATTAAGAATTGCAGGCCTGACCCCGTCTTCGTGGCCGATAAACTTACCGCGCCTGACGTTGAGTCCGTGGCATTGAACGAGTCGATGGATCGAATCCTGGCGGAGGACGTAATGGCTGATACGAGGGGTCCCAGCAGATTGGGGTCAGGCCTGATGCGATTTGTTTGTAAATGGTGGTGGGCAATTGAGGGCACTCGAATTCTGCGCCTGACTAACGGGTGGGCCGCACGGGCCACTCATCGAACCGACCACCACAAGTCTGCTGTACGAGAGATGCTTAGTTTAAGGTTCCGGCTAAGAACATTTCCAAAAAACCTGCGTAGTAAAATAGTTGCATTCGTTGCGGCTTTTCCGGAGTCGCTCATCCACATTCCCGTTAGCGCTCGCATTTAACTGGATGCCGCAGGTGGCGCGATCTTATGAAGAAACAGTTGAAAAGATGTCTGCTGATCTTGTGTGGGCTCGCTCTGCCAAATTTGTTGGTCGGCCAGTCTCCCACTCAACCGAAGTCCGCACCCAACCCGCTGCAGCTCGAAATGCGAGTACCCTTCGAACCTACGGCGTTCCCGAGTGAAGGCAGGACGCATCTCATGTATGAGCTGCATCTGACAAACTTCGGGTCAACCCCTCTCTCCGTACGCCGCATTGAAGTGTTCGACGCCGGAGTTTCGGGCGCTCAACCAATTGCCACCTTCAGCTCGGAGCAGCTCAGTACCATGTTGCAGGCTGTCGGTATGAAAGCATCGGCAGACGCGAATGGAAACCCCCAAATCGCCGGAGGCGGTAGCGCGATTGTTTTTGTGGCAATAGAGCTCGACCGAGGTTTGCACGTTCCAGAGAAAATCCTGAATCGCGTTGTCACGACAAACTCACAAGCGGAAGGCGCAATCATCTCCACACATCACACGATGCTACACGTACTCGGACCACCAGTGGAAGGATCAAACTGGCTCGCGGCGGATGGCCCGAGTAATGATCCCGAAAATCATCATCGGCGCGGCATCTTCGTTATCGATGGCCAAGCGGTGATTTCGCGGCGTTACGCCATTGATTGGAAGCAGATTGAGAAAGATGCCTCGTTTTCCGGTGACGCCAGGGACGTCCATTCGTATTACGCATATGGAAGACCAGTATTCGCCGTGGCAGACGGCCGTATCGTTACGGCGAAAGATGGCCTTCCGGACAATGTCCCCGGACACGGCGAATCATTCCACCCAGCTGTGCCTATTACCATCGATACTGTTGCAGGGAACACGATCACGCTCGACCTGGATGGCGGTCAGTTCGCCTATTACATGCATCTGCAATCGGGAAGTTTGCTGGTGAAGCCTGGGGACCGGGTGCGGCGCGGCCAGGTGCTAGCGCGGATCGGCTGTTCCGGCGACTCACGCGAACCGCATCTTCATTTCGAGGTCACTACCTCGTCGAAACTTATCGCTGGTGAGGGTGGGCCCTATCTCATTGAACGGTATCGCTCCATACCCGCCAAGGGTGGACCTATAGAACTGCACTCGCGCGAGTTACCTCTGAATCATAGCGTCGTGATATTCGGGAACGACCAGCGCGAGCGCTAGGATTCGAAGAGTGTGGATAAGGATTTCATCTCATCTCTGACGCAAGGCTTCAATCGTCGCCGTGACCCCTGCCGGCGTGCCCGGATGATTCTCCCGATACTGCCAAAGGGCCGCCGACCATTTTAAGTTGGGATTGTTCGCGTCATCCGGTTTCCCGCCAGACTTCGAGAACTGTTCGGCATCTTTCTTAGCCTGGTCATTGAATCATTGAAACAATGAATCAATGGACCAGATTCTTAGAGTTTCAGTGTCCTTTGTTGGGAGCAGGTGTCCCGTCTGACCATTGGTCCACGGGGAGCAAGAATACGGTTAACCGTTCGGTCCCATCCTTGAATGCGATCACGGGCGAGCCCTCGAAGCCTACTCCCCAACTCTTAGGGTCGGTTTCGGGCAGAAAGAACATCAAGTGTGGACGCCAATGCCCATCGCGATCACTGAGATACCCTTGTTTTGACATCATGTAGCACATCGCTCCCGGTTCCGGGACAGGCAGCTCTTTCTTTTCGACGGCTGCGTGGAGCACAGCGAAAATCTCCGCCTTCGATCGTCCTGCTAACGCGAGCTCGGTCCTTTTCATGAGACCTGGCAGCTGAGACCGGCTTCCTGCGGCATTGAAGCAGTTCGGGGCGCGGAGCTTTGGGTTCCAAAAATCCGAATCGTCGATTCCCGCCGACCATGATCGCTCCACCACGCAAGTGAACCCATTCGTGCCCCTCACCGCGGTTTCGAAGCCATGGTGTGTGAGAATGAGAATCTCTGCATTCTCCGAGATAGATTGCGGAGCCGCAGTCCGCGCCAGCGCAATCTCCGCGTTTCGGTCCGATATGAGGTACTGCTCAAGCGGAGCCATGACCGGATACTTCGGCTTTCCGTCCTGCGCAATCGCATTCCATCCGACTAAAAGGACTACAACAAGAGTCATGCTGCTTTTCGTTCTCATTTCTCACTCCTTTTCGACTATTTTTCCGATGCCTTCGCCTTGATTGATTGAAAACAGATCCGCACCACTAATCGGAAGACCTTTTACCTAAGTAGAATGGCGCGTCGGCGAATCGACACCTGTCGGATCAAAAATTCGTATTACCTGGGGTCAAAACAATGCTGGGGTCAGGCTAGATGCGATTTTTGCGATTCTTAAATAAGCAGGATTCTCTACGTTGGGGTGATGGGGACAGGGTCAGGTCTGCAATTCTGCAATTCTCGTCTTCTCGTTTTTAATAATGCTTCTTGAGGCTTTTCCTCAAAAGTCGATTAACGTGGTAATCAGTTTCGTGTAGTTCGTGTGATTTCGCGGATCGTTTCTGTTCGGTCGGGAAACAAGGACCCTCCACGAAATCACACGAAGCAACACGAACTGAACATTTCTGGTTAGAGAGCTAGATCTGACTTTTGAGGCAAAGCCAGTCCGATTACTCCAGGAAGAAAATGAACTGCTCTACGGCAAGCTGAGCGAAAGGGCCTTTTAAGCCAGGAGAGATACTGTATCGCCCCGATAGCGCCCTGAATCTTCGCCGAATCGTCATGCAAAGCACGCCTCTCCAACATCGTCGGTCCTGGTAAGGGGACCTCGCGTCACTCGTATCTCAAGGCCACAATCGGATCGATCTGCGTGGCTCGCCGCGCCGGAATATAACTCGCTGCCAGCGCCACTGCCGCGAGCAATATTGGCACGGCCGCGAACGTAAGCGGATCCAGTGGAGCGGTGCCAAAAAGCAGATTCGCGATGAATCGCACCAGTAAGGCGGACCCTGCCAGTCCCAAACACGCACCCGCGCCGATCAGCACAGCGGCCCGGCGAAGCACCAACCGCTGCACATCGGATGGGGTGGCTCCCAGACTCAGCCGGATCCCGAACTCGCGCGTCCGCTGAATTACCAGGTAGTTCATAACCCCATAAATTCCAATTGACGCCATCACTAATGCCAAGAGCGAAAAAGCCGCGAGGATTATGGTACGAAATCGCGGCTCCGCCACCGATCCTGATACTACTTGCTGCATCGTCTCGATCTGATCGACTGGTATGGTGGGATCGATAGCGGAAACCACTCCACGTAACTCAGCGGCAGCGGCGCCTGAGTCGAGTGTGGTTCGCACCACAATGGTCGGGCTGCTCTCTATGTTCGACGACTGCTCTACCGGGAGATACATCTCCGGTTTCGGCGCACCGTCCAGCCCATCGTGCAGCACATCGCCTACCACGCCGATCACCGTCCGCCATTTCTCACCTGGGCTGTTTTGTAGCCGCTGGCCGATCGGGTTTTCCGCTGGCCAATACTCGCGCGCCATTGAATCGTTGATCATCGCCACCCACGGCGACTCTGCCGTATCCGCTACCGTGAACGATCGCCCTCGCAGCACTGGGATCCCGATCGCCTCGAAATAGCCGGGGCTCACCGGGCGGTAATTCGACATGTTATAAGTGCCCACCGGCAGTGGCGGACGACCTTCGATAACAAATGACCATCCGTTTTCCAGACCGCTCAACGGCACGTACGTCGCGAACCCGACGGACTGAATGCCCGGTCGCCCGTGCAAATTCTCACGAAGTACTTGTTCGAAGGCGGCGACTTTCCCATTATCGGCATAGCGAGATCTCGGCAGCGACAAACGTGCCGTCATGATGCTGTCCGAACGAAACCCCGGCGCCACGTGCACCAACGCCCAAAAACTCTTCACCATCAAGCCGGCGCCGATCAGAAGAGTGATCGCAATCGCAATCTGTGCGACTGCCAGCCCGCTCCGCAAGCGGGTTTGAATTCCACTCGAAGTTCGATTGTTCTGCTTAAGCGATTCCCCTGCGCTTTCACGCCACGATCCGAACAAGGGACCCAGTCCGAAGAGAATTCCGGTCGCCAACGAAATCACGGCGGTAAAAATCAGCAATCGCGTGTCTATCGCAATCCCCGCGGCGCGTGACAGGTCCGCCGGTAATTCCGGAGTTAAGGCCGCAATAGCAGCAAGCGCCAAAACGAAGCCCGCGATGCCGCCGAGGCTCGCCAGTAGCAGGCTCTCCGTCAGAAGCTGCTGTGCCAGCCGCCCGCGGCTTGCGCCCAGCGCAATCCGCACGGCCATTTCTTTCTGGCGCGCCGCGGTCCGGTTTAGCAGCAGGTTGGCTACGTTGGCGCAGGCGATCAGCAGGACCAGTCCGACTGCGCCAAGCAGTGCCTCGAGTGCGACACGAACACTCCTCGTCACCTGATCGGCCAGCGGCACGGCGGCGATCCCTATGTCCTTGTTGTTCTGCGGGTACTGCTGCGCGAGGTTCGCCCCCAAGACGTCCAACTCGGCCTGCGCCTGCGCCAGTTTCACCCCCGGCTTGAGCCTCGCGATGACGAGCAACATATGCGCGCCGCGCTGCAGTCTCTGAGGATCGAGCGCGAGCGGAACCCAAATGTCGACTTGACTGCGCGCCTGGAAATCCGCCGCCGTGCTCCCGAACTGAAAACCTGCCGGCAGCACGCCTACCACCGTGTAGCTCGTGTCGTTCAGCGTGATTGTCTTGCCCGCGATGTCGCGGTCCGCGCCGAACCGCTCGCTCCATGCCGCGTAGCTCAGAATAGCAACGTTCTGGCCAGGCCGGTCCTCCTCCGGTAGAAAATTACGCCCTAGGAGGAAATGGACGCCAAGTACGGAAAAGAAACTCGACGAAACGTCCCCTCCGGTTAACCGCGACGCCTCGCTCTCTCCGCCAAGAATGAAGCTGGACGCAAAAGTAGGCGCACGCATCGCAGCCATCCCGCTGAACGATCGGCTCCCGTCACGCCAATCCACAAAATTCGCCGCCGCCACGTCGCCCAGCTTTCCGTCGCGCTGCCGCTCCGAAAGCATTACGATGCGGTCCGGTTCCGCATACGGCAGCGGCTTGAAAAGCACGGCATTGCAAACGCTGAAGATGGCGGTATTCGCCCCAATCCCAAGTGCCAGAGTTATCACCGCCGCCGCCGCGAATCCCGGATTCTTCCGCAGCATGCGGGCGGCGTAAGTCAGATCGCCCCGCAACGCCTCGATGGCGGGTATTATCTGCATACTCCTCAGGTCCTCATTTAGTAAAGTGGGGTTTCCAAACTGCCGCCGCGCCGCCAGCAGGGCGGCGTCCGCCGTCATGCCTTGCCGGCGATACCGCTCGGTCAGCAATCTGACGTGTTCTTCCATCTCTGCTTGGAACTCTAACTCGCGAGGCTCATTGCGAACCGTGTCTCGCATTCTTTGCCATAGCTTACCGAGCCTTCGCACGATCATTATCCCTCGCCCTCCAGTCGCAGCAGGCGATCGATCACTCCGGAGATCCGCTCCCAGTCTTCCGTCTCTCTTGCCAGTTGCTTGAGGCCTCTCTTTGTAATCGAATAGAATTTCGCCTTGCGGTTATTCTCAGAAGCGCCCCACTCCGCCGCGATCCATCCTTCCTGCTGCAACCGCAAAAGGGACGTGTAAACGGTGCCTTCGTTCAGGCGGAGCACCTCTTCGCTCAACTGCTCCAAGCGGCGCGCGATCCCGAATCCGTGCAGCGGACCCATCGCCTGGAGCGTTTTCAAAATCATCAGATCGAGCGTACCCTGCAGCACCTCTGATTTCTTGTTGATGTCACCCTTTCCTTTGGTCATTGCAAATAAGATAGCAGGCCTCCTTTGGAATGTCCATAGGTAGGAGACTTCCTGCCGAACGTTACGGTGAGTTGGTAGTCATTAGCGAAAACGGATCGCGAAACCAGTTCGTTGGTAAGAAATGTTCCGTTCGTGTTGCTTCGCGTGATTTCGTGGATCGTCCTTGTTTCCCGACCGAACAGAAACGATCCACGAAATCACACGAACTTACACGAAACTCATTACCACGTTTAATCGACTTTTGATTATGGGGACGGGGTCAGGCCTGCAATTCTCGACTTCTCGTTTTTTAATAATGCTTCTTGAGGCTTTGCCTCAAAAGTCGGATCTAGCTCTCTGGTAAGAAATCTTCCATTCCTGTTGCTTCGTGTGATTTCGTGGATTGTCCTTGTTTCCCGACCGAACAGAAACGATCCACGAAATCACACGAATCGACACGAACGTTTATTCTACTCATTTCTCAGCGCGGTAGTCGGATCTAATCCCGCAGCTCGCAGAGCTGGAAGCCATGAAGCCAGCACCGCTATAAACAGGAAAAGCGCCGCGACCGAAACAAACGTAACGGGATCTGTGGGCTTGACCTCGACGAGCATGCTCGCCAGCACGCGCGTCAGGGCAAACGCCCCGACCACACCAAGCACAATGCCAATCACACTAAGATTGAGTCCCTTTCCCACCATCAAACGGAAGATGCGTGACGGCGCCGCGCCCAGGGCCATCCGCACACCAATCTCAGCAGTTCGCTGACGGACAGCAGTCGCCAGGACGCCGTACAAACCAACGCCCGCCAGCAGCGCGGCAATCGTCGAAAACACTCCGATCAGCAACAACGAAAACCGGGTCTGCGCCTGAGCTTTGGTCACCCGCGAATCCATCGGTTGCAGCTCGTTAATAAAAGTCTCCTTGCCCTGCTTGCGCACCACTTCGCGCACGGTGCTCGCAAGCGCCGCGGGATCTCCGTCGGTACGTAACGCCCACCAGGACGCAGCACCGTGATTTACATAACCATCCGTCACGTACAGTTGTTCGCGGCCCGGTTCGATCAGAGAGGTGTTGCGCTGATGGGCCACCACCCCAATGATCTCTCCCCATTGCGCCTCGGGTGTGCGCACACGAAAGAGGATCCGCTTGCCCACCGCAGACTCGTTCGGAAATGCCTTCGCTGCGAGTGCTTGATCAACTATGAGAAGGTTCCGGTCAGGCGCGCTGTCGTCTTCGGTAAAGGTGCGTCCAGCCAGCAGCGTCATGCCCATCGCTTCGAAGTAGCCGGGCAGAACGATCTGAAGATCGGCAGCTTGAAACCTGCCTGGATCGTTTTGAGCTTCCGCTCCGCCCCAACGCACCGGACTAAACCCACCGGCGAGCGGCAAGGGGAATGACGCCGTGACAGTCTTCACCCCCGGGATGGCCTTGAGTTGCTCGCGCAGCTGGCGCTTGAAGACAGCCAGTTCCTCAGGTGAGTTGCCGATGTTGCCGAGCAGTTGAAAGGTCAGCAGCCCGCGCGGCTCAAATCCCAGATTCACCCGCTGAATGTTAACGAACGTACGGAACATCAATCCCGAGCCAATGAGCAGTACAAATGCAAGCGCCACCTCAACCACTACGACAGCATTACGCAACCCGGCAGCACCCAGTGCACTGCTTCGCCCGGCAGCGCGCAGTGTCTGCATAACATTTGGTCTCGCGGTACGAAGGGCAGGTACTACCCCAAAGAGCACGGCCGACAGCAGTCCGGCGAATACTGAAAATACCAACACTTGCCAATCAATCCCGATTGCGTTCAGGCGCGGAAGATTCTCGGGCGCAATGGCGAGCAGTGTGCGAATGCCTAAATAAGCCAGCCCCACTCCATTGATCGTTCCCAGACCGGCGATCACGATAGCCTCGGCAAGTGTCTGCCTGACAAGCTGCCACCAGCCAGCTCCAAGGGCGGCGCGCACGGCCAGCTCTCGTTCACGCGCCGAGGCTCTCACCAACATCAGGTTCGCCACGTTCGCGCACGCAATCAGGAGTAGCAAAATGACCGCGCCCATGAGCGACAGAATCGCAGGTCTAACTTCATCGACCAGGTGCTGCTTCATTGGCACAAGTTGGAAATATTGGCCGGCTGTTTTCGCGATGGTGTTTTCGTCGCGAATCTTTTGGACGATGGCCTCGGTTTCGGCCTGGGCAGAAACGATCGAAGCAGCAGGCTGAAGGCGGCCAATAACGCGCCACTGGACGTTGTTGCGATTCGCTACGTCGTACGCAATGCGGCCGGCGATCCAGACACTCGGAAACTGTTCTATATTCGCCTTTGGTGGAAACAACAATTGAAAATCCGGCGCCAGCACGCCCACAATGATCGGCGGTGGCCCACCTGCGGCAGCTACCGGAAGAGTCTTGCCGATGATCGATCGATCGCCACCGAACCGCTGCTGGAAGTATTCGTTGCTGAGAATCACTATATTCGGCAGCGGAGGTGGTGCGTTCGCCGCAGGGCCATTACCGCCCGGCGCCGCCGGCGGAGCCTGTTGCGGCGTTCCATCAGACTCCTGAAAGTCTCGGCCCGCGATGATCGAACCGCCCATCATTTGAAAGAAGTTAGTCGATACCGCCGCCGCTCTGACCCGTTCAGGTGTACCGTCCAAAGCAGGCAGAGTGAAGCGAAACGTTTGGACGGCAGCGAAATCCTCGAAACTATTTTTTGCGCCGTTACGCAGGTCGAGGAAGTCGGCATTAGAGAGTGGAAAGTCTTTGACATTCCTTTTCTGCAAATCGCCGCGAACCAAAACGAGCCGCTCTGGATCCCGGTACGGAAGTTTACGAAGCAGCACGCCGTTGGTGACACTGAAAATAGCAGTGCTCGCGCCGATAGCCAGGGCAATCGTGACTACGACCGTGATGGTGAATATGGGACTCTTGCGCAGCGTACGAAACGCGTAGGAGAAGTCTTTTGACATGGCGCCAGTGTAGACTCTCCCACGAATTTCAGCCAAGCGATTCTGAGAACCGAAGGACCGTCAAAACGCGCCGCTTAATGCTGGGAGCGCGGACGTCCTCGTCCGCATATTGCGACGGCACGCTCCGGAACGTTTGAAGAAAAATCAATGCGAAAACCAATTCGCGCTTCGCGCTCAGGGCGGACGGGGACGTCCGCGCTCCCAGCATCGGGCGTCGGTCGACTTTTTGGGCAAAAGTTAGCTGCATCAT
Organism: Acidobacteriota bacterium; assembly: GCA_046728235.1. Classification (GTDB taxonomy): domain Bacteria; phylum Acidobacteriota; class Blastocatellia; order Pyrinomonadales; family Pyrinomonadaceae; genus UBA11740. The sequence continues at coordinate 132 of JBKPEE010000188.1, read as the reverse complement.
ATAATCTGGAGACGACCTTTATTAAGTCATATGTCATTAATGAGCAAAACAGCGGCGTTCACCGGGCTCGGCGCTTTGCGTAATCTGGTCTCGGATTCGATGGCCATCGACATGGGGTCCGGGGCAACTATT
>JBKPEE010000187.1:0-15586 GCA_046728235.1 Acidobacteriota bacterium | reverse complement strand
CATCTGCCTTGTGGCATTTGCCTTCAGCGCATTGAGCGCGCGGCTTGATTTCGCGCCTCCAATTGAGAGGACAGTGTGCACGTGATTAGTTCTAGCAGTGATTGCGTGGAGGTTCCATTTTCGAATAGTGCAGGTGTCTCGCACGGCCTTCTCCACGCTGATTCGTTGCATCGCGTTAAGGGTAACAGCTTCTGACTTCAAACTCTGACGATTGTAGCGTTTCCATCGATCATTTGTCGGAATGTGTGGAGTCCCATATGAATTATGAAAGCGATCAGTTGAGCCACGTTCGTCACCATGCAGCCACGTACCGTAACAACGAAACGTTATTAGATGTGCGAGAGGTATATCCGTGTCGTTCCACATGACGATAAGAACACCCACCCGCTACCGCGGGTGGTACTCACTTCCGGTGCTGACCCACCTGCTATCGCAGGTGGTACTGACCTCCGGTGCTGACCCACCTGCTATCGCAGGTGGTACTGACTCCATTTCTGCACAGAGAGCACGCGAGACACTTCTACGGGCACGAATGCGCCGCAGATCCTGAATTCCGCGGGTTCGGCGCCGCGACACTCAAGTCACTCGAATTCGCATTCGCGTCGGTGCAACCACCACTGGCTCTAAAGAGCGCGGTTGAATTGGTTTGCGCCGGCGCCGCTGCACTCCCTTCAAAACACGTCGCATTTCCATACCCAACAAAATCGATCACCGCGACCGTGTTTGAATTGGGACACGTTGCTCCGCCTAACGGCGCAGTCCCGGCGGCGTTGCCGCTGATCGCAGTGGTGCTCGCGACCAGCGCAACCTTGCCGCCCGTGGTGGCGAAATTTGTCGAACCACTGGCGTCCGGCGCTGGCAATGCCGCTCCGGCAGTTCCACCTGATCCCAACTGGATCAGGTAGTACTTATTCGCACCGATCAGGCATGTTTGATTCACCGGACAGAGCCGGATTACGGTCCAGGTCGTGCCTGTCGCAGTCGTCGTCTGTATCGACCAGGAACTCACATCGATTGCGCTGTCGGTCCGGTTAAAGATCTCAACGAAGTCATTCTTGAGAGGTGCGCCGCTGTTTCCGCCACCTGCATAGATCTGGCTGATCACGACAGTCGCGCCGTCGTCATTCATGATGGTGCCGGTACCTTCCGGCGTCCCAATGTCAGCGTTAATCGCGCTGCTCAGCTCTACGACGAACGTTTCATCGGGCTCGACTGTCGCGTCTCCGTTGACCGTCATGGTGATGGTTTTCCGCGTCTCGCCCGGCGCGAAAGTCAATTGCGTGGGAGTAATTGCCACGTAATCGCTTCCCGCCGTAGCCGTGCCGTCGGCAGTGGCGTAGTTTACCGTGACCGTTTGATTGCTCGGCGGCGACAGCGTGACGGTGAAGTCGAATGAGGTCGTTCCGCTATTTCCCTCGTTTGCCGTTGAGTTATTAATCGTCAACGCCGGCGTGTCGTCGTTCTCGATCGTTCCCACGCCTTGTCCATCGACGACAGTCGCGCCCGCAACGTTGGTAACCTCGACGAAGAAGGTTTCATCCGACTCGACAAACGTATCTGGATTGATCGTCACATCGAACGTAAAGGTTTGTTCCCCGGGAGGAATCATCTGCGACGTCAAACTCTTCGCGACGTAATCGCTTCCGGCCGTGGCGGTGCCGTCAGAGGTGGCGATGTCAAGTGTAACACCTGCCTCCAATGCCGGTTTGGATAAGCTGACAGTAAACGTAAAGGTCCTGGTTGAAGTATTTCCCTCTGTTTGCGTCACATCGTTAATCGAAAGCAGCGGCGGGGCATGGCAATCGTTGATCGCCGCAGACGAATTGCGCGGACTCGCCGTCGTGACCGAGAAATCATTCGCGTTGTTACCTGTATCAAGACAACCGTCCAATTTTCTTAACACGGCGTTTACGTTCGTGGGCGCCGCCGTTGGTCCATCCCCTAAGTAACAGAAGTCAGTAGTTGCAGTTGATCCGCCGTAGCCGACCCGATCGATAACGGTCGCGCCGGAGGGACAGGCGCCGGACAAGGGCGCCGCGTTAGTGACCAACGCTACTTTGCCGCTGGTTGTGGCCATCGAAATGGTGCCGGTTACATCAGGCGCCGGCAGATTTTGCGTGCCGCCCGAGCTTCCGGCCTCCTGGACGAGGAAATAGTGGCCGGGAGCCAGCAGACAAGATCCAATAGTGCAAAGCTGGGTTACCGACCAACTGCCCGTACCGCTGGCGGAACTGTATTGAACTGACCACCCGGCAAGGTCAACAGTCGTCGTTCCCCGGTTGAAGATTTCAATGAAGTCGTTCTTGTAGACAGCGGCCGGCGAGCTCGTATTGCCGCCGCCTCCGTAAACCTGGCTGATGACGATGACGGGAATGTCATCGTTGAGAATTGTAGCGGTGCTCGTGTTTGCGGTCGCTGAGATCACGGCACTGGCAGACGCATTAGAAAGCGACAAGGTAAAAGTCTCATCCGGTTCAACGAGTAGATCGCCATTAACGGGCACCTTTATTGTTTTAGTCGTCTCGCCGGGATCGAAAGTCAACATACCGCTGCTGCCCTGGTAATCAATGTTTGATTTGGCTGTCCCGTCAGTCGTCGCATATTGCACCGTGACCGTTTGATTCGTCGCCGGCAAAAGCGTCACCGTGAACATGGCGTCAGCTGTACTTGTATTGCCCTCAGGCAATGTGACCTCCGGTGTGATCGAGAGCACCGGACTATCGTCGTTGAGAATCGTGCCCTGAGCGTGATCAGCGGCCACGGTTGCGTTCCGAACATTGGTCAGGCTAACCACGAGAGTTTCGTTCGGTTCGACATTCGTATCGCCGTTGACCATAACCAGGAAGTGATAGGTTTGTTGGCCTGCGGGAATCGTCTGGCCTGAAAGGCTTTTGGGAACGTAATCGTCATCCGCGGCGGTCGCAGTTCCATCTGCGGTGGCGATGTCGAATGTAACCGCGGGGGGCGCCGGCGCCGACAAGCTGACGGTAAAGTCCAGAGTGGTGGGACCACTATTGCCTTCGCTGACAGCCGTGTCGTTAATCGAGATGGCGGGCAGGTCATCGTTCTGAATCGTGGCGGAGCCCTGACCGCCGGTGACGTTGGCGCCCACAACATTCGTTACCTTAACCAAAAACGTCTCGTCAGGTTCGACATTGGTGTCGCCCTTAACTGTGACGCTGAAGGCATAAGTTGTTTGTCCCGCCGGAATGATTTGGTCCTTTAGAGACCTGGCGACGTAATCGCCGCTTGCCGTTGTCGCGCTGTCGTCTGCAGTCGCGATGTCGAAACTTACGTCTGTTCCCTGGGGTGGCGCTGATAAGCTGATGGTAAAGTTAGCGGTGGTCGTGCCGCTATTTCCCTCAGTAACGGTCGCGTCAGTTACGCTCAGATTCGGTAACTGACCTCCGGCACATGTGTTGGTAGAGTTTGTATTCCGCGGCCAGGGCGCCGACGTAAAGAAGTCCGCGGCGTTATTGTTGGTGTCGGCGCAACCACCGCCCCGCCGATAATCAGCGATTGTATTATTGCCCAGCGCGAATGAAGACGGCCCAGGGCCTTCATAGCAATGATTCGCGGTCGAGACCGAGCCGCCGTAGCCGGCGAAATCGGCTACGCCGGCTGGATTGAACGGCTGGATCCCATCATCCGCCGGGCAGCTGCCCGTCAACAAACCTCTGCCGGCGACGAGCGCAACCTTGCCACTCGTCGTACTGGTTAAATTGATTGAGCCGGTCGCATCGGCCGCCGGCAGTGCTGCGCCTGTCGCACCGCCTGCTTCTTTGATCAGAAAGTAATGTCCCGGCAACACAGTTCCTGTCGTCAAATCTGTTCTGGCCCAGGTGGAACCCGAGGTGCTCAGAAACTGGACGGCATACGGTACGACTGAGAAGTCGACTGTGGTCGTGCCACGATTGAACAGCTCGACGAAGTCGTTTGCATATGTCGCATTTGACAATCCGCCTCCCGGATAGATCTGGCTGATGACCAGGTCCGCAGAATCATCATTCTCGATGGTTGCAAGCCCTTGTGATTTCCCTATGGTGGCGTTAGCTGTAGCGTTGCTCAGAGTGACGAAGAATGTTTCATCCGGTTCCACCAGTTGGTCACCGTTGATCGTGATATTAACTTGTTGAGTTGTTTCTCCCGGGTCAAAAACCAGTGTGTTGCTCGATGATTCATAATCCGTATTCGCGACGGCAGTGCCATTCGCAGTTGCAAATTCCACTGTCAGAGTCTTGTCGCTGGCCGGTGTGAGCGTAACGGTAAAAGTGGCAATCGTCCCGCTCCGGTCTCCTTCTTTGACGGTCACGTCGTCGATCGAGAAAGTCGGCGTTGGCGGCGCGGCATCATCGTTGGCAATCGTGCCGATGCCTTGGGCGTCAGCGAGTGTTGCGTTAACCGCCGCCGATAGATTCACCAGGAACGATTCATCCGGTTCAAACTCTGTATCGCCATTGACAGAGACGCTAATGTTCTTGGTTGTCTCCCCCGGATTGAAAGTGAGTGTGCCGCTTATCGCCTGATAATCAATCGGTGATCTGGCCGTGTGGTCGGCCGTTGCATAATTCACCGTGATGGTCTGGCCGCTCGCGCTGGACAACGTGACTGCAAAGATGGCAGTCGTTATTCCGCTGTCACCTTCAAAGACCTTGACATCATTGATTGATATTGCCGGTGGTGGATCATTGTCGTTAATCGTCCCCTGGCCACGGCCATCAATGATTAGAGCGTTAACCGCGTTAGCAAGATTGACAAAGAATGTCTCGGTCGGTTCGTCACGCGTGTCGCTGTTTACCAGCACGTTGATCGTCTTAGTCGTTTCACCGGGGCTAAAAGTAATGGTGCCGCTGTTTGCTTGATAGTCAGTGGGCGCGTTTGCGGTGCCGTCAGAGGTAGCGAAGTCGACGGCCACGCTTTCTGTGCTAGCGGTGGTAAGGCTGACCGTAAATGTTGCGCTCACGGCGCCGCTGTTGCCTTCGGTAACAGTTACGTCGTTGATAGTTATTTCGGGCTCGCAAAAACCCGGGGGCGAGGCACTGTTGCGGGGTTCCGGTTGGGCAACAAAGAAATCACTCGCGTTATTATTTGTGGCGACGCAACCGCCTGCTTTTCGAAAGCTGGCGGTCGAATTCGACAGCGCCGCCGCCGGCGCCGCGCCCTGGTAACAATGACCGGCCGTAATGCTCGTATCTCCATAACCTACCAGATCAACGACAGCTGAACTGGAGATATTGAAAGGCGCCACGCCGTTGTCACCGGGGCATGCGGACGGCGAAAGCAGGTTAGTGCCGCTGACCAGTGCAACTTTACCTGACGCACTTGCCAGAGCGATCGTGCCTGTCGCATCAGCTAAGGGAAGCGCGGCTCCATTTGTAGTGCCTCCGGCTTCCTGCATCAGAAAATAATGATGAGGCGGCATCGTGCCGGTCGTCAGGTTTGTCTTGTTGGATCCGAAGTTCGAGCCGACGCCGGCGTATTGAATCGAATAAGGGGTGACCGCGAAATCAACGGTAGTGGCGCCGCGATTGAAGATCTCAACAAAGTCGTTGCGGAACGGCGCACCAGAATTGTTCCCCCCGCCATAGACCTGGCTGATAACCAGGTTCGCCTCGTCGTCATTGACGATGGTGCCGGTCGCCTTTGGATTTCCGTTCGCGCTGGTGACTTTGACGAAGAATGATTCATTCGGCTCGACCAATGTGTCCGGATTTACGGTGACATCGAAGATGTAGCTCAGCTGCCCCTCGGGAATGATCTGGTTCGTCAGGCTTTTTGCATGGTAGTCAGCGGGCGCGACAGCGGTATTGTCCTGTGTTTCTATGGCGAACGTAATGCCACCGGCAGGCGCGGGCAAAGAAGAAATCACCGTGAAGGAAAATGTCGTTATGCCCGCGTCGCCTTCATTTTGTGAGATATCGGCGATTGAGATCACGGGATCGTCATCGTTCATGATCGTGGCTTGCCCACGGGCCCTGGTGATGGTGGCGCCGGAAACGTTTGTGACGTTTACGAAGAAAGTTTCGTTTGGCTCGATCGTCATGTCGCCATTAACAGTCACAGCAAACGAATAGAACTGGGCGCCTGCCGGTATGGTTTGGGCCGTAAGATTCCGCGCGACGTAATCGTTATCGGCAACAGTTGCCGTGCCTTCTTGAGTACCAATATTAAAGGTGACACCGCCGGCGGGCGCAGGTGCTGAAAGCGCGACCGTAAAAATAAAGCTGCTCGTGGCGGTGTCACCTTCGTTCTGTGAGATGTCATCGATCGACAACGTGGGATTAATTGAGAAAACGAGGGCGCCTTGCTGCGATCCCGCCCGGGCGCGGATGGTCGAGTTGCCTGAGTCTAGGGCTTTCGCGGTCGACGTTTGTCCGGTGGCCGGCGCTAATGTTGCTTTGCTCCGGTCACTTGAATCCCAGATAAATGACACGTTTTGAATTTCTGTCTCTGTCCCGCCTGAATTGCTGAAAGCGCGTGCAGCTAACGGAACCGTGGCGCCAATGTCCGCGCGGGTCGTAGCCGGCGAGACCTCAATGCGCGTTAGGGGCGGCGAGCCGAACGGAGTTCCGTCAGCGCGTGTACCCGGCGAGCAGGTGCGTCCGCCGGCATTAGGAGTAGTGGTATGTCCGACGAACGGGCCTCCGGAAGCTCCGGCCTCGGCATCTGGCGAACAAGTCAGAGACTGGTTCGCAGGCGGTGCGACTCCGCTTGCTCTGCCATAGGTTTGCGATGCGATCAAAACATTGGTACCGCCAACCTGCAGCTTTAGATTTACGGTATCGCCGGTGTCATTCAGGCTCAAAGAACTGGCCGTGAGGATCATCGCCCCGCCAAAGGCTGGATCGTTTGCCGGCGGATTGCCGCCCCCAAAAATCACCGCCGCACGACCGGCCGCGAGTGTCGTGTGTGCCGGAAAGGTGAACCGGTTGCTGGTTGCGTCTGCGATGATTATTCCCGACAGGTCAAGCGCATTGTTCGAATTGTTCAGCAGTTCGACGAATTCGTCATCGTCAGAATTGCGCACTCCATCGCGGTTGTCGTCGCCTTCAATTGCAGTCGTCGCCGGATTGTCAGCTTCGACATCTGCGTTTATCTCATTGATAACGAGGGGCACTTGAACTGCCAGCGTCGTGGTGGCTGATGTCGTACCGCCTGATCCATCTGCTGTAGAAGCTGTAATCGCCGCGCTGCCAATTCCAACGCCGCGCGCGAGGCCATTTGCATCGACTGTGGCGATATCCGCGTTGCTGGAACTCCAGCTGAACGTTATTCCGCTAAGCGGCTGGTTATTCTGATCAAATGCCGTTGCCATAAAGGTTTCCGTATTGCCGCGATTGATGGCCGCAGCGGACGGTGTGAGTTCAATGCGGGTAACCCTCGGGATTACCTGCAACGTCGCGGGCGAACTCTGCAGAGTTATGTCACCGCGACTGGCGGTCGCCTGGATGTGAGCCGTTCCCTGGTTGCGCGCTGTGACCTTCGCGGTGGCCACGCCGGTTGACGAATCGGTAACGGACGATTCAACCGTCGCCACTGGCGCGTTGTCGGAAACGAAGTTGAACCTGACGCCGGAAGGAGCGCGTCCGTACTCATCGTACGCGCGTGCTGTGAATTGTGTGGTTTGCCCGGCGATAATCGTGCTCGATTCAGGTGAGATCGTCGTCGTGGTGAGGGGTCCGGGGCAATCTCCAAAAGGTGTGCCGTCAATTCTCAGTCCCGGCGAGAAGCGTCGGGCGCTGTTTACCGCCGTATGGAGTGCAAACCCGCCGGTGATGTCCGGCGACCGCGTGAGCGATTGCGACTTGTTGCCGTCGAGTCCCGTGGCGCCGCCATAAGAAAATTGTGTGATCAGGTTGCCGGCCGCGTCGCGCACCAGAATAGTTACTCCTGCGTTAGTGAGGGACAAGCCGCTCGATGCAGAGCTCGCTTTGAAAACCTGCGCACAACCAAAAACCGGATCGTCGGGACGAAGGTTTCCGCCGCCAAAGACAACTGTGGCTTCTCCTGCGGCGATGCTTGTCGCGACCGGGAAGGTGAAGCGCGTCGTTTCATTTATGCTGCCGGTGGCGCGCGTTCTGATGGTCCAACCGCTAAGGCTGATAGTTTCGCTGGCGCTTCCGTTTACTAACTCAACAAACTCATCCTGAGTCCCATCGCGGATTCCATCGTGATTGGCATCACCGGCAATTCCGTCGGGGGGATCTGAAAGGACTTCGTTGATGAAGATCGCGCGACCGGGATCGCCGAGGAAGTTCACCGTCACGGGGTTGCTTTCGCGGCCGTCGCAATTGAGAGAAAGATTCACGTTTCCGGCGCTACGCAAATCAGCTGGAATGCGGACGTGAACCTCATCGAGGCCAGGTAATCCGTTTGAGGGAAGCACGGCTTCAGCTTTCAACACCCTTCCGCCGATGGATACCGTCGTCATCGCTGCGTTTCGCGCGCCGGTAGCGAATATGCTCAGACGAAGATTGTCGCTGGTTGGATCAAACGGCCCTTCCTGGAGTGTGGCGGCATTCAGGATCAATCCCTCGCCGATGCCGTCCCCTGTCCTGGTGAATATTCCGGGAGCGGCTGTCAAAATCGACACCGAACCCCGGGATGGAAAGCCCTCAGAATTGCGGACAATAACTTCAGCCGGGCCGATCTCTGTTTCTGTGGGCACGAGAAAATTGACCTCGGTTGGGGACACGTAAAGGATTTGCGCGGGCCGTCCGTTGACGGTCACCTGAGTGCCGCCGGCATTCGTCGGGAAACTGCCGTTGGCCAACGGTTGTGGCTGAAGCGTTAGATTGGCGAGATTTGTTCCTTGCGCGATGGCAATGCTGTCCGGTGCGACGGCCTTTGCCGCTGATGGTTCATGTCCCAGCGACGCCTGGTTCAGAATCGCAGTCAGCGTCGCGGTTACGGGACGAGCCGGTAGCGTGACGATGTAGATTTCCGAGTTGTTTTCCGTGCCGCTGTTTGCTACGGGCCCTGACAGGACGCGCGGAAAATTGAAAGCCAGGATCGAGCCGTCATCGTTTAGCGACGAAATAACTTCAGCGGTGGCGCTCGATGGCGCGTTGGTTACCTTCGAAAAAGTTGCCGTCGGAAGATCATAAAGGTAAAGGTCGACGCTTCCGTCCGAATTACTACCGGCGCCGCTAACTACTCGTCGCGTGGCAAAAGCGATCCGCGAGCCATCACCGCTGATAGTCGGATGCAGCGGAACTTCAGTAACTCGCGCGCCCAGCGAAGTGATTTGGCGACTCGAGTCCCCGCCGCGACCGTCGTACATGAACACCTGCGTGGTATTTGCCGCCGTTTTTGCTGAATAAACGATGCGCGACCCGTCATCGCTGATGGCGCGGCCATAGGTAAGCTGTAACGACTCGATGTTTGCCGCGACGACAACCGATGATCCGCCTTCCCGCGATTGCTTGATCAAATCGCGAGCCGTGCCGGGAGTTACGCCCGGGTCGCGAATGTACGCGACGGTCGAGCCGTCACCGCTAATCTTTGCATCACTAAAGGCAGCCGTGCCGGATGAATCCGTGAGTTGGGCAAACGAGTTTGCCAGCGTGTCGTAGACAAAGATCTCCAGATTGCCGTCTGAATTCTGATTGTTGAGGTCGCGGTTTGATGAGAAGGCGATGAAGCGTCCATCGTCAGAGATTGAGGGCTGGAAATTTCCATTCGTGATCCGATTGGCGAGGCTTCCGGGTGAAGTATTGGTGATTTGAATTAGCTTCGCGCCGTCGAACAGGAAAATTTCTGAATTGCCGTCGCTGTTCGTCAAGAGCGGATCATCGGTCGAAGCAAAGGCGATGTGCGAGCCGTCCTGCGAGATTGCCGGGGCCACCGCGCGTGACATCGCGATTTGCAGCAATGCGGCCGGCTCACCAGCGATACTTGCACGGATCGCGCGAAAGTGTCTGCTGCCTCCGGCCGCGGCCACATCTTCCGTGGATTCGAAAGCAATCACTTGACCGTCGCCGCTGATCGAGGCGTTGAGGTTGAGGCCTTCCTCGGAAGTATTGGTGATGCGTCGGAGAGCAGTTGATTGAGTCGACGCCCGCCGCGGAAGACTGGTACAGAGGAAGACCGTGCCGCAAACTGTAAGCACGACTGTGATAAGTCGACGCACCAGAATCCCGCCAAGTGGCCCGGACGTCCTACCCGTGAGTCACACGCAAGATGCGCATGGCACTTTCCGTCACTACTTGGGCGCGGGATTCTATAGAGATTCTGAATAATTACAACGTAACGAAATTTGCAAGGAACGAGGTGTCAGGAGCCCGCCCAGCCGGGATCCGCACGCGAGCGGCGATGCAAAGTTGTTGCATTGCCTGATAGGTTGATTGGGCACTAGCACCCCCTCTGATTCGGAGAGCCGAAAGACGTGTTTGTTAGCGAGAATCGCAAGAATCGCATCAAGCCTGACCCCAGTTTAAGTTTACGAACGGGCTGCGTCATGTGATTTCATCGATCGTGCTTGCAGTCCTTCGCTGCGATGCGCGCGCACCGCGAGTGTGATAGGGTAGGGAACCAACGAAACAGATTAGTACCTTAGCTCGTTTATCTCACTTCGAGAGGAACTCGTCAGGATGAAGATCGCGATCGCCGGCGCCAGCGGCTTGGTCGGCTCGGCTTTGATTCGCGCACTCGCGGCCGATGACAACGCGATTACTCGCCTGGTGCGCCATGCTCCCAAGCCCGGCGAAATCGAGTGGCATCCCAATCAGGACCAGGTGAGCGCGCAGAGCTTAGAAGACTTTGATGTGATTATTAACCTCGCGGGAGAAAACCTCGCCGGCGGGCGTTGGACCGACGAGCTTAAGCGGAAGATTCGCGACAGCCGCGTGAGCGGAACACACCTCATCAGCGAAGCAATCGTAAAAATGGCAGTCAAGCCGCGCGTCTTTCTGTGCGCGTCGGCCACCGGAATCTATGGGGATCGCGATGACGAGGTCCTCGATGAGCAAAGTGAGTCCGGAGGCGGATTTCTTGCCGGTGTTTGTCGCGAATGGGAAAAGGCCTGCGAGCCCGCTGCCAAAGCAGGTGTGCGGGTGGTTAATTTGCGGTTCGGACCAATTCTCGCTCGCGAAGGCGGGATGCTCGCGAAACTTCTCACGCCTTTCAAAATGGGGATGGGCGGAAAAGTCGGCACGGGAAAGCAGTACATCAGCTGGGTGGCGCTGGAAGACGCCGCCAGCGCGGTTAAGCTGGCAATTGACGATCAATCCATTCACGGTCCATTAAATATCGTGTCACCCAATCCGGTAACGAATGAAGAACTTACTAAGACGCTGGGCCATGTCTTGAATCGACCGACGGCTTTGGCGGTGCCGGCGTTTGCCGCGCGTTTGGCGTTTGGTGAAATGGCCGATGAGATGTTGCTCGTAAGCCAGCGCGTGATGCCAAAGAAACTGGTCGCGGCCGGTTTTCAATTTCAATTTCCGGAATTGGAGCGGGCGATCCGGAAGTATGTCGGGTGACAAGTTCACGCCAACACCAACGCCAATACAAATCTAAACAATCCCGCTCCCATCAGCACCCAAAACGCATTGGGCCGATAACGCAGCAGGATAACGACGATCAAAGCCGCCATGGTGACGCCGATGAATGAATGAATACCCGCGCGGGCGACGCTCCAGGCTGCGGCGGCGAGCAGCCCTGTGACTGCAGGCGCCACGCCGCGCAGAAACGCCTGCGTCTGTCGATTCGAGCGGAAGCGGCGAAAAGACGAACCCGCGGCAATCGTCATCAAAAACGATGGCAGAAAAACGCACAAAGTGGAGAGCAACGCGCCGGGACTGCCAGCCACCCGGTAACCCACAAACGTCGCCATAATGAGAACCGGTCCCGGGGTGATTTGGCCCAGGGCCGTGGCGTCGGCAAACTCCTGATGATTCAACCAATGATGAGAGTTGACAACTTCATTTTCTATTTCCGGAATCATCACGTAACCGCCGCCGAAGGTCACCGCCCCGATACGCAAAAAGATAAACGAAACTGAGAGTGCGAGCCCCAACTTCGCGATGATTGGTAACGCCGGAAGCAAAAACGCCTTTCGTTTCTGCGTTTTCCCAACGCCTGTGGTTCTTTCCTCTCCAATATCGTCGCCTGTTTGCGCAACTCGCTGATCACTCATGTCGCGCAGACGCTGCTCGGCCATCGCTTCTGTCAATAAGCCGCCGTAAAAGCGGTGCGGTTTTTGCCGCCTTCTGCGAACCAGGCGATCGCGAATTCGTTGTTGGCGCCGGGAGGCAAAACTGCGAATGCGCGCGAGTCGCGGCAGTCGCGGCTCGACAAACGATTCCATCCCGATCCCAATCAAGCCTGAGATCAGAATTACCTCGAGCACCGTCGCGCGAAGCAAAATCACTGCCGCGAACGACAGCACGATCAGGATTCTTTGCCAGGATTTGCTCGAGGTGTGGCGGCCCATTCGCCAGGCGGTAACGGCAATCAGTGCGACAACTGCCGCGTTGAATCCGTGAAAGAGCTGTTCGGTGTTCGGCAGCGCCCGAAAACGGTCATAAAAGATCGCCAGCAGAATCATCATCAACATCGAAGGCAGGATGAATCCCGTGAGTGAAACCGTTGCGCCGCGCCAGCCGCGCAGGCGGAAACCAATGTAGGTGACAGCGTTGCCGGCGCTCGTCCCGGGCAGGCTTTGGCCCAGCGCCAATGCTTCGACGAAATCGTGTTCGCCAAGCCAGCGACGTTCCTGCACCACCAGATGACGGATCTGGGCGAGCACGGCAAAGCCTCCGCCGAAGCCGCTGATACCAATTTTCAGAAAGGACAAGAACAGGCCGCCGAGAGTCGCCGTGCGCGAAATTCGTTTTAGTCTACGCTGTTCATAGCGGGCGCGAGTTCGGATTTTGTGAACGCGGAACCGGGCGGGAGTTCTCTTGAGGACGGTAGTCAGTGCCACTGCATTGGGAGTTTAACACGAAGAGCGGGCAGCGAGGCTTGATGTCAGTACCATCCGCGTGAGCGGATGGGATCAAGAGGGCGATTAACCCATCTGCTGACGCAGATGGTACTGACACTTACGCAGCCGGCACGGCTACTTCCGGTTGTGAGTCAAACTCCGGCAGCACGCTAAAAACCTCCAGCGCATACTTCACATTTCCAAATGGTGCTGAGACCTGGACGCCCTGAATCAGATCGCGCACTTCGGCCAGCGATTCGCGCGCGATCTTCAGGCCTTCATCACGCCCGGCCTCCTTACTGATGGCCGACGCGACGCGCATACGGTCCATGATCTCCGGCGTGACTCGCACACCGGGAACCTCGTTATGCAGAAACTCTGCGTTGCGGAAAGAGACCAGCGGCCAAATTCCCGCGATGATGGGAATCCGGCAGTGTTCGATTCGCCTTAAAAATTCACGCAGTTGCTGCGTGTCAAAAACGGGCTGCGTGATGGCGTATTCCGCGCCCGCTTCGATTTTCCATTCAAAGCGGCGAATCTCTTCGTCCATGTTCACGGCGCCCGGATTGACTCCTACGCCGATCGAAAACGCCGTCGGATCGCCAATCGGGTTGTTGCCGATGTCCAGACCGTGATTGAGTTTGTTCACCATGTTGGTGAGCCCGATCGCGTCGATATCAAAGACGGCCGTCGCATCCGGGTAAGGTCCCATCTTCGGCGGGTCGCCGGTAATCAGGAGCAAATTACGGAGACCGAGCGCCGCCGCTCCCAGTAGATCGGACATCATGCCGAGCAGGTTCCGATCGCGACAGCAATAGTGCAGCACCGGTTCGATACCGATCTCTTTCTGGACCATCAGGGCGGTCGCCATGGCTCCCATGCGAGTCTGCGCGCGTGGGCCGTCGGGAATATTTACGCCGTCGACGCCGGCATCTTTCAGCAGCCTGATCGCTTCGAGGGTTTTCCAGGGGTTGCAGCCCTTCGGGGGGAGCACTTCGACCGTGGTGACAAATTCGCCCTGGGCGATCTTGCGTCCCCAATTAGATCTTTCTGCGGCCGGCACGACGGTGACTTCCGGTGGCTTGAGATCACGCACGCTCACCTTGGCAGTTTCCGAGACATGCACCTGTTGGGTGCGTGGATGAAATTGCCGAATCGCGTCGGCGATCATCTTGATGTGCGCCGGCGTCGAGCCACAACAGCCACCGACGAAACTCGCGCCCGCCTGGATGATGCGCCGCGAATATTCGGCCATGTACTCAGGCGAGCACATGTAAATCTGACGCCCGCCGACATCGCGCGGCAGTCCGGCGTTCGGCTGCGCCGACAGCTTTTTGTCGGTCAGCGTACGCATCTTTTCGATGGCGTTAAGCACAATGGCCGGGCCCACGCCGCAATTCAGCCCGATCACGTCTGCGCCCCAATCAGCGATGCGTTTGGTGAAAACTTCCGGCGTGGCGCCGAACAAGGTGTTGCCGTCCATTTGGATGGTCACCTGCGCGACGATCGGAAGATCGCAAAGGTCGCGCACTGCTCGAATAGCCTGGTGTAATTCCGAAATGTCCGAGAAGGTTTCCAGCACGAACAGATCGACGCCTCCCTCAAGCAATGCTGAGGCCTGATCCGAAAACATGTGCTTGGCTTCATCGAACGAGGTTGGACCATAAGGCTCGATGCGCAGGCCCAGCGGTCCAATCGCGCCCGCGACCAATGCTCTATTGCCCGCGGCTTCGCGCGCGATGCGCGCGGCTTTGATGTTTATTTCGCGCAGGTTGGCTTCCAGGCCGTACGGCTGGAGCTTGTTAACGTTCGCCCCAAAGGTATTTGTTTCGATGATGTCTGCGCCCGCCCGCACATATTCCGCGTGCACTTCGCGCACCAGGTCGGCCGCGACCAAATTCAGTTCATCGTAAGAGCGATTGATGTAGATGCCTTTGGCATAGAGCATCGTGCCCATGGCGCCATCGAAGATGTAGGCGCGGTCGGAATTGAGCAGGTCCTGGAAGGTTTCCATGATGTTGAGCTTTGGGCTTAGATTTTAGAGCTTAGATTTTAGAGCTTCCGGCTTTGGTAATCGGACTGTCTTTCCATCATCAACTGGCGCCCGGCCAAATAATTACTAAGCTCTAAATTCTAAGCTCTAAAATCTAAGCTCTTGCAAAATAAAAATCCCGCGCTAAACAACGCGGGACTTCAAATCCATTTGAAGCAGGTTTCGGTCCGTCCTTCGGAACTCGCCGAGCTGTTTAGCCGTTTGTTTTGCGTGGCCGCAAGTCGCCTTAACTCACCACGTTTTTCAAGAGGGTTATACGCTTGGCGCCGCCAGACTGTCAAGGTAGACGGCAATTCGGTAGTAGGGTAATAGTTGTGTTGGTCAATTAGCAAAGCTGTTTTGGTAGCAGCGCGGCCAAATGCGAGTTCGCAAGCGAGCTCTAAAGCTCCGCTAGGAGCGTAATAAAGTCCAGCCGTTTGTGCATGTTTCGCTCCTAAAGGAGCTTAAGCCCAGGTGCCTGGTGACTATAAACGCTATATGAAAGGGCGCCCCCGCCGATGTACCTTGGAGTTGTTCGAAGACTTCAAGTGAATCGGAGGAAGAGCCCTTTGCGAACCTATTATGTTGGGATGGATGTGCATCAGGCAAGCATCGTGATCGCGGTG
>JBKPEE010000186.1:0-17711 GCA_046728235.1 Acidobacteriota bacterium | reverse complement strand
CAGCAAGAAGGTCTGGTTCATGGCCCAAAATCGTGAACAAACCTTTATTGACCTGAATGCGGCCAGTCCTGACGAGGGCCGATCGTCGAACCTGTTCCGCGAGTCGACCAAAACGTGGATCGGCATTAACGATGACCCTCTGCGTTGGCTGAAGGATGGCTCGTTTCTCTGGCTCAGCGATCGGAGCGGTTGGACACACATTTACCACTACGCTGCGGACGGAAAACTCATCGCACAGGTTACCAAAGGTGATTGGGACGTACGTTCGCTCGATAGCGTTGATGAGCGGAAGGGAAGTATCTATTTCAGCAGCACGGAGCACAGCTTCATCGCACCCAGCGAGTACTCGATCAACATCGATGGATCTGGTTTCAGCCGTATCAGTCCCAGCGAAGGAACTCATCGGGCCTCGTTTAATGCAAAGGCTTCGCTCTTCATCGACTCATGGAGCGATGTGAATACACCCGCGCAGGTTCGTCTTTATGACGCGACGGGAAAGCTCGTGCGGGCGATTGATGAAAACAAGGTCGCGGCGCTGACGCAGTACAAGCTCGGCAAAGTCGAATTCCTGAACGTGAAGACTCGCGACGGCGTGCCTATGGAAGCGATGATGATCAAGCCGCCGGACTTCGACAGGTCAAAAAAATATCCGGTTATGTCTTACACCTACAGCGGGCCGCAGGCGCCGCAGGTGCGCAACGCGTGGGGTGGCACGACCTATATGTGGCACCAGATGCTGGCTGAGAAGGGCTACATTATTTGGATCTGCGACAATCGCACGGCCAGCGACAAGGGCGCGAATTCTGCGTGGCCGCTTTATAAGAATTTTGGTGAGCTGGAGTTGCGAGATCTCGAAGACGGATTCACGTGGCTGAAGACGCAGGCCTACGTCGATGGGTCGCGGATTGGCATCTGGGGCTGGAGTTACGGCGGATTCATGACGAGCTATGCCCTGACTCACAGCCAGACTTTCAAGATTGGAATTGCCGGCGGCTCAGTCACTGACTGGCGTAATTACGATTCCATTTATACCGAGCGTTATATGCTGACGCCGCAGGACAATCCCGAAGGCTACTGGAAGAGTTCGCCCGTCCATTTCGCAAAGGACCTGCATGGCCGGCTGCTATTGATTCACGGCGCAATAGACGACAACGTGCACATGTCGAACACGATACAGTTTCTCTATGAATTGCAGAAAGCAGGGAAGCAAGTGCAATTGATGATCTATCCCAAGTCGCGCCACGGCGTGATGGATCCGGTCTTGCTGAAACAATTGCGGCACATGATGACGGATTTTATTGTGGCGAATTTGTAGGAAGGATCGTCAGATTAAGTAGACAGTGACCAGTAGCCTGAGCGGGTGAGGGCGCGACGTCACCGTATCACCGGTTCTACTTGTAGTGCGGCCTCAAAGTTCTAGGAAGGTACCTTTTCATTCTCACCCGGCTTTAGCCGGGTGACCAGGTACTGAGAAAATACGCGCCATTGCAAGCCATAACGCTCAACAAAAAGTTGGTACTCGTCTTCAAAGGTCCTCTTTTGATGATGCTCTCCTTGATTCGCGATGTACTTACAGACTTGATCAATGTCTGAATGCGAAATCGAGGAAGCACCGTAGCCTCGTCCCCAAGCGAATCGACCTCTGATTAATCGATTCTCGTTGATCCAATGTGAAGAACTGCCTTTGAGAAGTTGTATCATCTCTTCAATCGTTCTGTTTGTTGGCAGATCAATTAGCGCGTGCGTATGATTCGCATTGAAATAATTGATCTTCATGTAGATGCCCTTCTCAAGCGAATACGCGGAGAGATTCTCAGACGCTTTTGCCGCCGCGCGTTCATCGAGCATGGGCTCACGTCGCAGAGTTTCCCAAATCAGGTGAAGCCAGCAGCGTGAATAGGAGTGAGTTGACATGAAGTTTCTCCTTTCGGGCTGCGTAGTGTGGATCTGATCAGTCGAGCGTGCAAGCACAAATCGGTGCAAAGGGTTTTAGCAATGCATGTTAAAGTGACATATCACCGGGCTGAAGCCGGTTCGAGAATTTTATGCTGTGGCTTGGAGATGGCCTGACGAGGGAAACCGTTAAAAACGGTTCAATGATTCGTTGGGGCCGCCTGACGTCACCCGGCTGAAGCCGGGTGAGAATGAAAGGCCGGCGACACCCCTTCTACTGACAAATACACCCGCCCGGTTTACGTGATAACATTCCCACCCACGTAACCTTTCGGTTGCTCAGCAGTTAATGAACTTAGGCCAGTAGGTTTGCGTACAAGTCCGCAGTGGGCACAAAAGGGAACGGTTAGTTACTTTATGGCCCCCAAAAAAGTTCACAGGGACGGTCGATTCTGCCGTCCATTGTTCGACTAACAAGTAGCAGGCGGGAGCACCTCGATGAAATTCAACAAGCTCATCCTCAGGAACATTCTTCGCAACAAACGGCGCACCTTGCTAACTATCTCAAGTCTCGTGGTTTCGCTATTCCTGATGATCACGCTGGCGACGATAATGACTGAGCTGACCCGAGACGATAATACAAATCCGCTGCGGTTGATTACGCGCCATTCTGTGTCGCTGGTATTTCCTTTGCCGGTTTCACAGGAGGCACGGATCGAGGCGGTGCCTGGGGTCAAGCGGGTCATGCGCTTTAGCTGGTTTGGCGGCATCTGGAAAGATGAAAAGAACTTCTTTGCCAACTTTGCCGTCGATGCCGATCGCATCCACGAGATCATGCCGGAACTGAAGATGTCGGACGCCGAGTGGCAGGCCTTTATTAACGACAAGCAGGGTGCGATTGTGGGGGCGAAGCTCGCGAAGCTCTACGGCTTTGCGCCAGGTCAACGCATCACGCTGCGCAGCCCAATCTACAACGCGAGCGTCGAGTTCATTATCCGCGGCGTCTGTACCGGCGCCGATGATAAGACCCTCTATTTTCATCACGATTACCTGAATGACCTGGTGCCTGACTGGGCCAAAGACAAGACTGGGTTGTACAGCATCCTGGCCAACACACCCGAAGACGTCCCGCGCATCTCGCAGGCAATCGATGCCATGTTCATTAATACTGACGCGCCGACCAAGACCGAAAGCGAACGCGAGTTTTCCGCCAGTTTTCAGGCGATGTACGGCGGCGTCAAACAGTTCATGTACGGCATCATCGCGGCGATCACGTTTTCGCTGCTGTTGGTGATGGGAAATACAATGGCGATGAGTGTCCGCGAGCGCACCAAAGAAGTCGGCACGCTTAAAGCAATCGGATTTCAGCGCGGCACGATTGCCGGTTTGTTTGTCGGCGAGTCACTGTTGGTTTCCGTTATTGGCGGTGTGATTGGGGTGGGCGGTACGCTGCTCATCTTTAAGTCAATCGATTTCAGTTTGTACATTCCGAATGTGATTTCATTCGTGCCCACCAACACAACGCTGGTGGCCGCGCTGTTGGTTTCGATTCTGGTTGGACTGGCGAGTGTGGCGTATTCAGCTTATCGAGTTTCGGGAATGACGATCGCTGAAGCCTTGCGGAGCACTGAGTAAATGGCGCTGCCCATCAAATACAATCTGCGTAATTTGATCGTGCGGAAATCGAGTACGTTTGCCACCGCTTTCACGGTCGGGTTGACCGTCGGCGTTTATTTACTCGTGGCGGCGCTGGCCCACGGCATCGATGCCACCCTGGCCAGCAGCGGCGAGCCAAATAACCTAATCGTCGTGCGGGAAGGCAGTACTGCGGAGCTGAACAGTTCCGTGTCCAAAGAAAATCTGCGGAACATTTCTTTTCTGGATGGCGTCGCGCGGGAAGGCGATCAGCCTTTGGTTGCTCCGGAACAAATTACGCTCATCTACAAACCACGCAAGGGGATGACGCAGGGCTCGAACGTCATGGTGCGCGGCATCGGTCCCATGTCCACGAAACTGCGCTCAGGCTTTAAGCTCATTTCCGGGCGAATGTTCACGCCGGGACTTTTTGAGGCGATTGTCTCGCGCCGGATCGCGGAACGTTTTCAGGGCTTGGACATTGGCGACAAGTTTCGGGTGCAGACGACCGATTTCCTGGTAGTTGGGATTTTTGAAGCCGGCGGCAAAGCCTTTGAGTCAGAGGCGTGGGCGGACATCAACGCTCTGTCAAACGCCACCAAACGTGATGATTCAACCTCAGTGCTCTTGCGGGTCACAGATCCGTCGACAATGGATTCACTGGCCAAACGAATCTCAGATGATCAAAGGTTGCATCTGAAAGCGGTGCCGGAAATAAAATTCTATGAGGACCAGCAGGGAATGGCGTCAGGGCTGTTGAAGGGGTTGGCGGTCTTTATTGCTTTTATCATGGCGATTGGCGCTGCCTTTGCCGGGATGAACACCATGTATGCGGCGGTGGCGCGCCGGACGAAGGAGATTGGCACCTTGCGCGTGCTGGGGTTCAGCCGCCGCAGCATTCTCGTGTCTTTCGTGCTGGAAGCAATTGCAATTTCCATAATTGGCGGGGCCATTGGAATTCTCCTGGCATTGCCGCTGAATTTTGTGTCTACGGGGACGGCGAACTTTGTCACGTTCAGTGAAATTGCTTTTAACTTTCGCGTGACACCGTCGCTGATGTTGGGCGCGCTGATCTTCGGAACCATCATTGGTTTTATCGGTTCGTTGCTGCCGGCAATTCGCGCAGCCCGTTTCAAGATTGTGGATGCACTAAGGGCGGTCTAGTCAGAACCGCCTGCGGTGGCGGGCGGGCCTAGGCTTCTGACTCACAAAACGATCTGGCCCGCCCGCTACCGCAGGCGGTTCTGACTTGATACCGCAGGCGGTTCTGACTTGATATGGCAACCAATCTCAAAACAGACGAAGCTCAGGACAGTCTGAACGAGCGACTGCGCAGCCTAAAGATAGATCGCGCGCCTGAATCGCCTCCGACGGTGCGACATCGCGTGCCGAAGAAGTTGCTGTTGGCTCTGTCGCTCGTTATTGCCTTGCTGGTGTTTGCCTACTTCTATTTCTTTTCGGCGGCCAAGACGATAACCGCAGCGCCGGTAAAACTTGAAACCGGTGCGACCTCTTCAGGCAGCGTGGTGTTGTCGGCGTCCGGATACGTGGTGGCGCACCACAAGATCGCTGTAGGCGCAAAAGTGATGGGCCGCGTAGCCTGGATCGGCGTCGAAAAAGGAGATCGAGTGCAGCAGGGCCAGGTCCTCGTGCGACTCGAAGACCAGGAGTTTCGGGCCCAGGTCAACCAAGCCAACGCAAACCTGGCCGCTGCGCAGGCGCGCCTGGATCAACTGCGCGCCGGCTCGCGCCCACAGGAAAAATTGAAAGACAAAGCCGCAGTCATGCAGGCCGAAGCAAACCTTAGAAACGCCGAGGCCGAATATGATCGTGCTGCCAAGTTGTTCCCGGCTGGTATCATTTCCAAAGCCGAGCTCGATCGGGCGGTAGCCCAGCGTGATGCCGCGCGCGCGGCTCTCGACGCGGCCAAACAATCCTCATCCATGACTGACATTGGACCGCGGTCCGAAGAGATCAGCGCCGCTGCGGCACAGGTCAGACAGATGCAGGCAGCGCTTGACTATGCGAATACCCAGCTCGCGGCCACTGAGATCAAGGCGCCCGTCAGCGGCACCGTCCTCGAGCGGATTGTCGAGCGCGGCGAGATGGTTTCGCCTTCCTCGTTTGGAGAGTCGGGGGCGCGTACTTCTGTGGTTTCGCTTGCGGATCTGAATGATTTACAGATCGAACTTGATATCAGCCAGCAGGATTTTGCCCGCCTGAAGATGGACCAGCGCGCAGACATCATACCCGAGGCGTTTCAGAATCTGCGGTACTCGGGATTCATCGCCGAGATCGCACCGGAAGCAAACAGAGCGAAAGCAACCGTCCAAGTAAAAGTAAAGGTGGAAAATCCGGACGAGCAACTGCGGCCGGAGATGAACGCGCGAGTCAATTTTCTGTCAGAGACGGCCGCGGTCGAAAACACCAAGCCCGCGGCCCGGGTCATGGTGCCAAAAGCCGCGGTCGTGCACCGTGACGGCAGCGACTTTGTGTTCGTGGTGAAGGGTAATCGCGTCGAGCAACGAGTCATCCGCGTGGGCGAGGCCGCGGGAGAGTTCTACAACGTCATGGAAGGCCTGAGCGGGGGCGAGTCCGCGGCGGTAACCGGAATTGAGAAGCTGCGCGACGGGGATCACGTGAGGGTTGTGAGCCAGTAAGTCCAAGCGTCACGGGCGTTCGCCCGTGAAGTCACGCGCACAAGCTGCGCGTGCCACGCTGATAAGTGAGGAACGTGGGTATGCCGGATGCAATCGTACAAGTACGAAATGTCAGCAAGCGTTTTGCGCGCGAGGGTTTTGAAGTCGTAGCCCTCGATCGGGTCAACCTGGATATCGAGAAAGGAGACTTTCTGGCTCTGATGGGCCCCAGTGGTTCTGGAAAATCGACCTTGCTGAATTTGCTGGCAGGAATTGACCGCTGTACGGAGGGTGAAGTCGACGTGCTGGGAACCAACCTCGCCCGGTTGAGCGAAAGCCAGCTCGCTGGTTGGCGTAACGTGCACATCGGATATATCTTCCAAACGTTCAACCTGGTCCCGGTGCTGACCGCCTTCGAGAACGTCGAGCTGCCTTTGCTCCTGACCAAGTTATCAAAGGCCGAGCGGCGGCGGAATGTGACTACGGCCCTGGAGCTCGTAGGTCTCGCCGATCGCATGAATCACCAGCCGCGCCAACTGTCAGGAGGGCAGGAACAGCGCGTCGCGATGGCGCGCGCAATCGTCACCGATCCGGATCTGATCCTGGCCGATGAGCCAACCGGAAACCTGGACGCGCGTTCGGGTGAAGAGATTCTCAAGATTCTGGCGACCCTCAATCGCGAGTTGAAGAAGACCGTGGTGATGGTCACCCACGATCCGCACGCGGCACAGCACGCTACTCACGAGAAACATCTGGAGAAGGGCGTGCTGCTCAATGGCGCCGCTGCCGCGTGACGCTTCGTAAACGCCGAAGACGTTCGTAAATTCCAGCCCAGGGTTGCGCGCGCCAGCGCGCTACCCTGGGTCACCATGACAACGTTCGTGGCAACCCTGAAAGGGTTGCCGAGTGAGGGATCTCTCCCGCAATGCCGGTTGAATTCCCAGGAATCCCAACCAGTCGGGATTCACTGAGGATTTTCATTCGCTGTTACGGACCCTGAGAGAGCTCGCGAATTTCATTGAGCAGGCGAAATAACATATTGGCGCAACCCTTTCAGGGTTGCGAACGAAGGTTTGCTCAAAACCCAGGGTAGCGCGCTGGCGCGCGCAACCCTGGGCTGGAATTAATTAACGCCTTCGGCGTTCACTTTCACGGCTTAAACGAATTCTGGATTACTCAAGTATGTGATTGCCGTTGAAACGGTTTTCTCAAATTACTGTAAGTGCTTGGTCACCCGGCTGAAGCCGGGTGTGAATGAGAGCGGTGCCCCACTCGAGTCGTGAGCTATCTTCGTTGACACTTCGGACACCAATACGTCGATCTCCCTCCATGTGTGGCTCTGCGAATTCTCGTGCCGCAATTGACGCAGGGCTCGCCTTCACGGTCGTACACCTGCCAGAACCTTTCGAAGGCGGCGCCGTAGGAAAAGCCTGCTGCCAAACTGATCGAGCCGCGAATATGGTCGACAGCGAATTGCAGTACCTCGCGCACGGCTTCATACAAGAGCGGCACGCGCCGTGACGAAAGCTCTGCCGCCGGTTTGAAGGGATTAATCCGGGCGCGAAACAGCGCCTCAGATGCATAGATATTTCCCAGACCCAGAACCTTCGTCTGGTCGAGCAACAGTGTCTTAAGCGAACGGCGGGATCGTTGCAGCACTGATTTCAAATAGTCGAGATTGAACTCCTCACCAAACGGTTCCGGCGCGAGTTCGCTGATGCCTTTGGTTCGCGCGAGCTGGCCACCTGGGATCAACTTCATGACACCAAACTGACGTTGATCGCGAAAGACCAGTCGCCGCTCATTATCCAGATAGAAGACGGCGTGTGAATGTTTCGGGATGTCGTCGTCCGGATGCAGGTAAAGAAATTTTCCGGTCATCCGGAGATGAACCGCGATGATGAAATCACGCTGGTTAGATCTGGCGCGCGCTCCCTGACCTTCAGGCTTCCGACACTCAATCAGAATAAACTTGCCGCGACGCGACACGCCGACGATTGACGAGCCTTTGATTCTGCTATTGAACTTTGAGGCAGAAAGTGGGGCGATGAGCTTGGGCAAACGCACTTCGCCCGCAACTATGGTTCGGCCCACAACTGCGCGGCCCAGGGCGCGGACGACATGCTCGACTTCAGGCAGTTCCGGCATTTCCGCAGTTTGGAACCACCGCCTGCCTGAAGTCAAAAGTGTTTGGTCGGTTCGACGATCGTATCAGGTTAGAACACGCGTAACACCAGCAGAATGATCACAATCAATACAAGCAGCCCCAGACCGCCACTTGGTCCGTAACCCCAATTACGACTGTACGGCCACGCTGGTACTGCGCCCAACAACAAAATTATCAGCAAAACAAGCAGGATCAATCCCATAACAGAATCCTCCTCCCGTGATTTGTGTTTTTCCCACCCGGTTAGAGGGGCAACGAGCGTGCCGTAAAATGCTCCATTTGGAGTGCGGCGGCTTGATGCCGCTTTATATGGTCAGAACCGCTCGAGAATCCAACACGCTGATTCCGATTGAAAAAAGCGGCCTCAAGCCGCCGCACTCCAAATTAGTGTGGTTTTGATCCGATGATGGGTTCGATTTCGCCGTGAATCTTTTCGACCAGTCCGGGTTTGCGCGCTTCGATGTTCAGCCGGAGCAGCGGTTCAGTGTTCGATGGCCGGATGTTGAATCGCCAATCCTCTGTCGTGAGCGAATAGCCGTCGGTGAAATCTTCCTCGCCCTGTTTGCTGAATTGCTCTTTGACTGCGGCAATTGTCTTTTGCGCGTCCTCAACTCGATAGTTCAGCTCACCTGACATGTAGTGACCCTCCATATACGGTTGGACGAGCCCGGAAAAGCGTTTGCCGCTGCGCGAAAGATGTTCGAGCACCAGGAGGAAGGGAATCACGCCGTTGTCGGCGTAGAAGTTTTCACGAAAGTAGTAATGCGCGCTCATCTCCCCGGCAAAGATGGCGTTTTCTTTTCGCATTCGGTCTTTAATAAAGGCGTGGCCGCTTTTGGAGATGATGGCTTCGGCGCCATGTTGCCGGCAAACTTTGATCGTCGGCCAGATCACGCGCGGATCGAAAATGATCTTGTTGTTGCCGCCGTGCTTAGTCAGCAGCACGTCCGCAAGCATGGCCGTCACGTACGCACCGGAAATGAATTCGCCCTTTTCATCGAGGAACATGCAACGGTCAGCATCAGCATCCCAGATGGTGGCAAAATCAAACTCGCCCTGTTCGATCAACTTTTCAGTTTCCGCGCGATTCGCCGGCTGCATCGGATCGGGCGTGCCTTTCGGGAAAGTGCCGTCAGGTTCCCAATTAAGCCTGGTTAGCTTCAACGACAGCGCGTCCGCGATGAGCTGAACTCCGGCGCCGACATAACCAAAGTTTGCGTTGGCGACGATGTGAAACGGTTTGATTGCCTGGCGATCAATGAAGTTGAGAATGTGCTCGACATAATCATGTTGCACGTTCTTTTCCGTGACGGTCCCCTTTGTTTCTGACGAGACATTCTTGTCTTTGTCTGCTTTGATGATGTCGCGGATTTCGAACAGGCCGGTGTCCGAGGAAATTGCCGCGGCTTTTTCGCGCACCATCTTGGCGCCGTTATATTCCTTTGGGTTATGTGACGCGGACACGACCACACCGCCGGAATACTCGTCGCAGGAGCCAACGGCGAAATAGATCATGTCGGTGGTAATGCCGCCGATGTCGACGACGTTCACGCCCGCATCGACAAAGCCGTTGGTCAGAGCTTTTTTAAGCGCGGGTCCGGATTCGCGCGCGTCCATGCCCACCACCATTGTCTTGGGATGAAAAAGGAGGGTATAGGCTTTCGCGATCCGGTAGTAGGCCTCTTCATCGAGATCAGCGGGATATACACCCCGGATGTCATAAGCGCGAAAACTGTTGAAGTTAATCATGCCGGGCCTCGTCAGAACCGCCTGCGGTAGCGGGCGGGCCAGTTTAATCGTCCAGGCTCGTGAGAGAACGAAGGTGCCCGCCCGCTACCGCAGGCGGTTTCGGACTCACGCGCACGTCTTTGAATAATCAGTCAACGAAGTCTTGTCGCCCAGCACTGCGCCCGCGTCCACGATGGTCGAGCGCCCGATGTGGCAGCCGCGGCCAACGATAGCATCCTTGACCTGGGCGGCGGTGCCGACGCGCGTGTGGCTCCAAATGACCGAGTTCTCGATGCGGGCGCGCTCTTCGATGTAACAGCCTTTGCCGAGGACCGAGTTCACAATCTCGACACCTGGTTTGATAGTGCAATCATCGGCGATGATCGACAGTTCATCAATCTCGGAATGGGTGGCCGAATCGAAACTGCCGCGTCGATCCTTCAGATGAAATCGCGTCACCCGATTCGCCAGCATATCGTGATGCGCTTGCAGGTAGCGCACGGGCGTGCCGATGTCCAGCCAATACGTTCGTTGGGGAATGTGCGCAAAGAATGCCTCGCCCTTTTCCAACAGGCTCGGAAACAAACCGTATTCAAACGAGTAATTCTCGCCCTTCGGAATCAAATCCAGCACCTTGGGTTCCAGCACATAGGCGCCGGCATTGATGTTTCGGCAATCCGTTTCGCCGGGCTTCGGCTTCTCAACAAACCGTTGCACTCTGCCGTCGGCCGCAGTTTCCACGACCCCATACATGCTGGCGTCTTCTACGGGAATCAGAAAGATCGACGCCGTCGCGTTTCGCTCTTGATGCTGCCGAATCATCGCTTTCAAGTCGAGATCAGTCAGTACGTCGCCGTTGAAGACTACAGTTGGTTCACGAATTAATTCTTCGGCAAACTTGTACGCGCCGGCTGTTCCCATGGGTTGCGGCTCGACCGTGTATTTCAACTTAACGCCGAAGTTTGATCCATCGCCGAGCTGCTGCTCGATTTTCTCAGGCTGATAAGAGAGCGAAAGAGTAATGTCGGTGACGCCCGCGCGACGCAGGGTGTCAAGCTGGTAAAGCAGAAAAGGGCGATTGCAGATGGGTACGACGGGTTTCGGGGTGTAAACGGTCAGCGGACGCAGGCGGGTGCCTTTGCCACCAGCCAGTATTAGTGCCTGCATATTTGATTATTTCTGCTAGTCGATGAAAGGGGTTTGAATTTCAACGCGAGAGTCTAGCATCCGGTTGCATCGCGTTTCAATTGACGGTGGGTGATACGGATCGTCTCCGTGACTTTTCGCGTGGTTTCGTGGATCGTATTTGTCCCGTTCGATCGAGAGCGTAAGTTATCGTGCAACTGTTGACGAAACATGGCGGCCTGTTCATTGTTCTGGCACTGACGGCAGTGCTCTTGCTGAACGGCATCTGGTCCTATAAAGAATTCGTGCGCGCCGAAAGCTATTTTGCCCTGGGCGCGCGACTGATGATCGAGCGCGGCGATTGGCTCACGCCGCACGCTCCCGACGAGGGATTGCTTAACAAGCCGCCGCTCACTTACTGGCTCATTGGATTGTCGTACAAGATTATGGGACCGAGTTACGGTGCGGCTCGCCTGCCCTCAATTATCGCGGCTCTCGCCTTGCTTGCTTTGATTTACTGGTTTGGGCTCCAGACTGTTGGGCCGCGAGCCGGCATCATCGCGGCGTCCACGCTCGCAACGAGCTATCTGTTCTTCAGTTTTGCGCGCATGGCGATGAGTGACATGTTGCTGACTCTTTTCGCGGCCACCAGCATCCTGTCCTTCATCGCGCTAATCAGATCAAATGCAGCTACCTCACGTACGTTAGTCGCGGTAGCTTATGTAACGCTTGGACTGGCAGTATTGACGAAGGGTCCGGTTGCGCTGGCGCTGGTGCTGGTGCCGGTAGTGATCGAACTGCTGATTAGGCGATCGCGAGAAGATGTGCGGAAGTTGCAGCCAGTGATGGGTCTCCTGGTGCTGGCCATCTTTAGTGTGCCGTATTTCGTTCTCGTTTATTTTCGACTTGGCGCCAGTCCCATTCGCTTCTTCTTTATTGGCGAGAACGTTCAGCGATTCACCGGCGCACTCTATGGTTGGTCGCGCACGCCGATCTGGTACGAATTTGCCGCTTTTTTTGGAGACTTTGCGCCATGGTCACTGTTGATTCCGGTCGCGATCTGGCTGGATTACAAGCACCGGTCGTCACGAATTGCAAGCGAGACGCTTGCGCTCCAGTCGTCAGGCAGTGCGAAGCGCGTGTTGTATCTCTGGCTCGGTTGGACCATCGTGCTATTTTCAATTTCGAATTTCAGACTCGATTATTACCTGCTGCCGGCGATGCCCGCCGCAGCTTTGATCCTCGGAGAAACGTTTGGATCGTCTGAACGCCGAAGGTTTTGGCAGCCGATTTTAATTGGGTGCGCCGTCATCGCCATGACGATCTTCGCTTTGCAGCTGACCGCGGGGCAACGGTTCCATCGCTTCCTGCCGGCGCCGCAACTCGTAGCGAGTGTGCCCCCGGGACGAACCTGGTTAATTTCATCAGGCGCAAAGGAATGGGCCAATGATGTCGCTTTCAACCTGCCGGAACCGCATGAGGTCGATCGAAGCAGCGGATCAGATGAAACTACGTTCCTGGAAAATCTAAAGGGCGACGCGAATGGTGTTGCGCTGGTGCGTGAGCAGGAATATGTAAGGTTCGCGGCGGCAGATCCTCAACTGAAGATCCTGGCCGCCGGCGAAACCTACGGGCACGGCGGCCTGAACTTGCAGATGTTGCTGCATCGTCAACGGGAACGTCT
This sequence comes from Acidobacteriota bacterium, assembly GCA_046728235.1. Lineage (GTDB taxonomy): Bacteria > Acidobacteriota > Blastocatellia > Pyrinomonadales > Pyrinomonadaceae > UBA11740. The sequence goes on along the minus strand of JBKPEE010000186.1, from coordinate 4,840 downwards.
TTTAGTTATTGGTCACGAACGCTAAATTGTGATCCTTGACACCAATTCAACTTAACAGTAATGCTAAATTAGTTGGCAAACAGAGAATCAAATGTCATCAATAAAGCAAACGGTAATCATCAGCGCCGTCCGTACTCCGGTGGGAAAACTTCTCGGCGCGCTCAAAAGTTTCAAAGCAACTGAACTGGGAGCAATCGTCGTGCGCGAAGCGGTGAAGCGCGCCGGCGTCAAGCCCGAGGAGGTCGACGAAGTGATCATGGGCTGTGTCATCCAGGCGGGCCTGGGCCAAAACCCGGCGCGCCAGGCAGCGCTGCGCGGTGGCTTGCCTGATACAGTCTCAGCAGTGACGGTCAACAAGGTCTGCGGTTCAGGATTGAAAGCGATCATGATGGCCGCTCAAGGCGTGGCACTCGGCGACACCGAAATCGTGGTCGCCGGCGGCATGGAATCGATGTCAAACGCTCCGTATCTTCTTACCAGGGCGCGCGAAGGATATCGCCTGGGACACGGAAAGATTCTCGACTCGGTAATTCAGGACGGCTTGTGGTGCGCCTTTGACGATCAGCACATGGGTTGCACTGGCGAAGTCGTGTCGGAACGCTTTCATGTATCGCGGGCCGAGCAGGACGAGTACGCGTTCAACTCGCATCGCAGAGCGGCCGCCGCGATCAAAGCGGGGAAATTCAAAGACGAAATTGTTCCCGTCGAGATTCCGCAAAAGAAAGGCACGCCTGTGGTCGTCGATACCGACGAACCGGTGCGAGAGGACACTTCAATTGAATCACTGGGAAAACTGAAGCCCGCATTTAAAGAAGGCGGGACGGTCACGGCAGGGAACGCGCCGGGCGTGAATGACGGAGCTTCGGCGGTGGTGGTGACTTCCGAGCAGCGCGCGAACGCGCTCGGCGCAGAGCCGATGGCCCGCATAGTCGGTCAGGCGACGTCAGGTGTCGAACCGAAGCTGGTGATGATGGCGCCGGTTGAGGCCATTAAGAAACTTGTGAAGAAGACCGGCTGGTCGCTGAAAGATGTTGATCTGATCGAATTGAATGAAGCGTTCTCAGTTCAGGCGGTTGCGATTACTCGCGAACTGGACCTCGATCCGGACAAAGTAAACGTCAATGGCGGCGCCGTCGCGCTCGGTCACGCGATTGGTCAATCAGGGTCGCGAATTCTCACCACGATGCTATACGAGTTGAAGCGTCGTAACGCCCATCGCGGTATTGCGGCGCTCTGCCTCGGCGGCGGCAATGCGGTGGCGCTGGCAGTCGAGCGATGACCTGATGACTCCGCTGGAACACAACAAGTACGTCGGCTTGGCGCAGCTCGCGTACGCCGGACTTCACTTGCTGTCGATAATTGCGTTTGCCGGCGTCGAGAGCTTCATGCTTCGGGATATCTACAGCCGGTCAGAAGAAATGGGTGGTCCTGGTCTTCCACCCTTCGTAGCGTTGATATTCTTGTTTATTGGCGTCATGACGCTTGTCATGACCATACCTTCGATAGTTGCAGGATATGCATTGCTAAAGCGGCGTCCCTGGGCCAGGATTGCCGGAATCGTCGGCGGCGTGGTTGCAGCGCCGAGCTTTCCGATCGGAACCGGCGTTGCGGTCTACACCTTCTGGTTTTTGTTCAGTGATGCGGGCAAACAGGTGTACGCCGTAAACGGACCAGAATTTCCGCCGCTGCCTCCAACGCAATGGGAACCGGGCAGCAGTAATTCGACGCCAGAGCTAAAACCGAACTGGCGTTGACATCGAATGACGGCCGAAGAGCACAATAAGACACTCGGCACGCTTTATTTCGTGTATGCCGCGATTCATGGTCTGACGTTGCTGGGGCTGCTGGGCCTGGTGCTCATATTCAAGTTTGCCTCAGTCGCAGGCGACTTGATTTCAGGATTATGGATGATCGTGGGAACGGTAGTGTTCGTAATTCTGATGCTGGCGGTTGGCGTCTTACCGCTGATGGTTGGCGCTGGATTCAATAAACAAAAAGCGTGGGTCAAGCCGCTGGGCGTGGCGGTGGCGATCATCTCGTTGGTTAACGTTCCGATTGGAACTGCGCTCGGGATTTATACCATCAAGTTTCTCCGAAGCGATGCCGGCATTCAACTTTATGGGGGAAAAGCGCGCGGCGCAGACACGAGTGAACTTGAAAGTGCGCTCGGTCGCGCCAAACCCCTGATGAACGTCGCGGACCGCCTGAAATAGTTTGGGAACTCAGTTCGGAGTACCGCCTTGGCTCATTGCCAATTGCCGATTTTGATTGGCGATTGCCGTGGCTGTAGAAGTCACCTGCATAGCCCGCCAATCGGCAATTGGCGATCGGCAATTGCAATGGCCCTAGAGAGGGCTCCGAACAAATAACTATGGCTGAAGTCTTTGGGGTTGTGGGCGCAGGCACGATGGGCAATGGCATTGCCCAGGTGGCTGCGCGTGCAGGTCTTCAGGTGGTCATGCGCGACGTCGGGGAAGACTTTCTCGCGCGTGGCATGAAAGCGATCGACAAGAGCCTGCAGCGTGATGTCGATAAAGAGCGCCTGGCCGCAGGAGAAAAGCAGGCGATAGTCGAAAGAATCCGAACCACGACCGATCTCGCGGAATTGCGCGATGCATTCCTTATCGTCGAAGCCGTCACCGAAGATTTGCACGTGAAAATCGAAGTGTTCAAGACGCTCGATGAGATTGCCGGGACCGAGGCGATCCTGGCCTCGAACACTTCATCGATTTCGATTACCCAACTCGGCGCGGCCACGCAACGGCCTGACAAAGTGATCGGGATGCACTTCATGAATCCCGTTCCGGTAATGAAGCTGGTGGAGATCATCCGCGGCGCGGCAACTTCAGATCAGACTTACCGGCAAATCCATGAGCTGACCGAAAAACTTGGCAAGGTGCCGCTGGAATGTAATGATTCTCCGGGTTTCATTTCCAATCGAGTGTTGATGCCGATGATCAACGAAGCTATCTTTGCTCTATATGAAGGGGTCGCCTCGCGCGAGAGTATTGATGGGATCATGAAGCTCGGCATGAATCATCCGATGGGACCGTTGACGCTGGCCGACTTTATCGGCCTGGATGTTTGCCTTGCGATCATGAACGTGCTACATGATGGTTTCGGTGATTCGAAATATCGTCCGTGTCCCCTGCTCAAGCGTTATGTCGACGCGGGATGGCTGGGAAAGAAAAGCGGACGCGGGTTTTATGAATATTAGAAAGTAGTCTTTGTTCTTGGGTCTTTGTCAAAACGAATTTCAAAGACCAAAGATCCAAGACCAAAGACCATCTTAATGCAACGCGCCATCTCACATTTTTGCCAGAAGTGCCGGGCGGCAAATCCGCTGGGACAGGAATTCTGCCTGCGTTGCGGCACGCGTCTGATGCTGGTCGTGCAGCCGCCTTCGGTGCGCGTCGATGTGCCGTCGACGACGCCGCATGAAGAGCACCTGCTCGAGCGCATGACGATGCTCGAGAACACGCTGGCTCGTTTGGCTGAGCGGCTGGAACAGGCGCTGAAGCTCTTGTTACGCCATTCTGAGACAGCGTACAGCAATCACGCGCTGGTCAAGAGTCTGATCGAGATGCTCAACGAATGTGGGGTCGTCGACAACAGCAAACTGGAATCAATGTGGCGCGATGAATGCCAGAAGTTAAAAGAGACGGAACGAGCGCAGGCCAAAAAAACTCGCAAGGTGAAACGAAAAGCGACGACCAGCAGTTGAATTCGGAACCGCCTGCGGTAGCGGGCGGGCCCACCCGCTACCGCAGGTGGTTCTGACAAGAGACGCGCGGCTGCGTTTTGAAACTGCCACGTCCCCGGATATAATTAGCGACTTTGTGCGACGCCCCCTGATGCGGACTGTGAGTCGGCCAGGGGGTTTCGATATGCGGATCGACCTTGAAAAACTGGATGAAACGGGCGGGAAATTTTCCCGCACGTACCAAACGGACGATCTGAAGTTCGACGAGCACGAGTTAACGCTGATTGAACCAGTGACCGTCGATGGCCGCATTCGACGGAAGGGTGCAGAAGTTGAGCTGCGCGGCGACTTGCGCACGAAAGTCGCCATCGCCTGCGGGCGTTGTTTGAAATCTGTAGAGTTACCGATCGAGGTACACTTTACTGAGAGATTTACGCCGGCGGTTTCCTGGAAACATGAGGAACAGCACGAGCTCAGCGAAGAGGACCTAAATTTGTCGGCTTTCGACGGTGAAGCGATCGAGTTGGACGATCTGGTAAGGGAAGAGATTATGCTGGCAATGCCCGGCCAGGTTCTGTGCCGCGAAGAGTGCAAAGGGCTTTGCCCGAATTGCGGTACCGACTTCAACGTGGGTAGCTGCGACTGCGCGACGAAACAGATTGATTCTCGTTGGGAGAAGCTTAAGGATTTAAGATTCTGAAGAACTGGTCTTTGTATAGATCTCAAATCTCAAATCTCAAATCTGAGATCTGAGATTTTGAAAAGCAAAATAAAAAGGGCAAAAATAAAAAACAGAAGATAAGAACCGGAGTAACTATGCCAAATCCAAAACGTAGACATTCAAAGGCGCGGCGCGGTAAACGTCGCGCGCACGACGCGCTGCGAGTGCCGCAAACTGCAATCTGTCCAAACTGCCAGGAGCCACGGATGCAACATCGCGTGTGTCCCAAGTGTGGTTATTACAAGGGCAGGGAAATCATTCAGGTGGACCAGAGCTCATAAACTCTCGATCCCTATGGATGTCGCGCGGGTGGTCCTCAACTCGGGATTTGTCCCGCTCTAAACCGTTAAAAACAACTGAGTGTTCAAGATTCGATGACTAATGTGAACGCAGGCGTTCTGGGCACGGGCCATTCG
>JBKPEE010000185.1:0-15786 GCA_046728235.1 Acidobacteriota bacterium | reverse complement strand
TTTTTTACGAGCAAACCCCCTCAAAAACGGGGCCTCGTCGTCTCGTACCGCGTCAAGCACTGAACGGCTTTAGAACGCCGGAAGCTCAACGGCGTACTTGTTTGATCCCTTTTCGCACACCCCGGTCCGCCCCGGGGCGTTCTTTAAACACCATTTCAAATCGGCACGCTCGTTGCACCTTCCCCAGTACGGCGAAGCCTCAAATTCCCGGCAAAATGCAAACCATGGTTTTGGAAGGAGGAATTTTATGCGCAAGAACCTAGTCGCAGGAATAGCAGCAGTGCTCCTGCTACTTTCCCTTGCTGTTGTGGCGGCCAGCCAGGTCCAGACAACAACAGTTACCAAGGTCAAAACAGTACAGAATCCCGATGGCACCTATACCATCGTTGAATACCCCGTGGGAAAGGAAACCATAGTCAACTTGAATCCGGTGGGAATTACCGGCGCAATTGGTCACGCGACAATCATGCGTGACAGCAACGGAACCACCATCAAGATGAACTTCGAACGACTGCCCAGTGATATGGCCGCCTTGAACCTTTTTGCGGTCGATCCTACCGGCGCGGTAACAGCGCTGGGCCCGATTGACATAGCGAACGGCATCGGCACGTTCACTACCAGCACGCCGTTGACGCGCTTTATGCTGATCGCATCGCCAGATGCCAATCTGACGGCTTATGATCCAAAAACGAAAATTTTCTTCCGTAGTGACGTACCGAGTGGATTGACAGTTATTCCCGTCGGCACCAGCGGTGTCGCGGTGGGCGAGCAGGTAGGCGCCACGACTGTCGTGACGGATTACTCAGTCCCGATGCTGGGCATTCCGCATTTCAAGAAAGGTGACGAGACCAAGCTGAAGATCAACTTTACGGGCGCCATGGAAGGCGCGCGTGCGAACATCTTCATTGAGCCGCACAAACGCGGCAAAGCCACGGAAGTCCTGATGCACTTCCATGAGCTGCATGAAGCGCCAAAGGGACAGGCGTTCGTGCTGTGGGCTGTTTCGCCGGACAATCGATTCCAGAGGTTGGGCCAGATCGTGAACGTCCGCGGCCGCAATGAAGCCGAAATCAAATCGGAAACGGAGTTCGACGACTTTGGACTGCTGCTGACGAGCGAGAACCTGGTTGGCTCTAACGTTCAGGTGGTGTCTCCGGCCGGCAACCGAGTCGGTGTTATCCAAATTGTTCCTTAATTCAACTTTCTGAACTTTCACCTTCGAGGGCCGTCTTTGGACGGCCTTTTTTTTTGGCGCTCAGAGGGAACGTTCACGGAACGATCCCGATGAGCCTGTCGTATATTCAGCCGGACGAAGCGAAAGGACGGAGGATCCCGACAAAGTTACATGAAAGAAGCAGGTGACATTCTGAAGATCGTTGGCATGGTCTTATTGGTATTGTTCGTGCTCGCAGTGGGGGTGCCTTTGGTGCTGGCAGCAGCGGGCGTGGCGCTCGGGATTATCGGAATGCTGGTGGCATTGGCCATCGCGCTGATAAAGATCGCGATTGTGGTGGCGATCATTTACTTGATCATTGTGGGAATACGAGCGGTGCTGAGATAGTTACAAACCAGTTAACTTTTTTCCTCACAATACCCCTCCAAAGATCGTAATTCCCTACATTTGACGAATACGATAGTTAACCCGATTATCATTCCCGTATGACTGCTGAACAGCGATTAGATCGATTGGAAAGCGTTTTGCCAAGTACGATGAACGCTTTGCCAAGGCCGACGAGCGATTCGCGAAACTCGAGCAACAAAGTGACCGGACCTTGAAAGTTGTGACGGAGTTGGTAAAGGAAAGGCGACGCAACGGAAAATCCTGAAGGCCCGCCGTCACACATTAAACCTGAAGTTAACGATATCGCCTTCCTGCATGATGTAGTCCTTGCCTTCAAGTCTTAGGAGACCCTGCTCACGCGCAGTGGCATAAGATCCGGCGCCCATCAAATCGTCATAGCTGACAATTTCAGCGCGAATGAATCCGCGCGCGATATCCGAATGGATCGCGCCGGCGGCATCCTGCGCCCGCGAGTTCTGGGGAATCGTCCAGGCACGCGCTTCCTTTTCTCCGGCGGTCAGAAATGACATGAGACCCAGCACTCGATAAGCACTCTTGATTAACTGGTCGACACCGCTGCTTTTTACGCCCAGAGATTCGAGATATTCGATCCGTTCCGCCGGCGACAGATCAACCAGATCAGCTTCAAGTTGCGCACAGATAACGACGCATTCGGAGCCTTCATCAGCTGCGACCTCGCCGATAGCTTTTACCTGCGGGTCGACTTCGGGATTGGTCAGCGTGGCTTCGTTGACGTTCGCCGCATAGATTGTCGGCTTCATCGTCAGCAGAAAATAGTTTCGCGCGACCTGTCTTTCATCGTCAGTTAAGGTCACGCTGCGCGCCGGCTTAAACTCTTCCAACGCGGGCTGCAGTTTGTCGAGCACAGCCAGCTCTGCGCGCGCAGTCTTATCACCACTCTTTGCAGTTTTTTGCACGCGTTCACGCCGGCGTTCCACGGTGGCGAGGTCCGCCAGCGCCAACTCAATTTGAATCGTTTCAATATCCCGGCGCGGATTAATCGACTCGTCCACGTGGACCACAGCTTCATTTTCAAAACAGCGCACGACATGAACGATGGTGTCGGTCTCACGAATCGCGTGCAGGAACTGATTGCCCATGCCTTCACCCTGCGACGATCCGCGTACGAGTCCGGCAATATCGACGAACTCAACACTCGCAGGGACGATTGTATCGGTCTTGACGAGCCTGGCCAGCGGCGCCAGCCGCTCGTCGGGAACAGCGACGACGCCCACGTTCGGTTTACTGGTGGAAAATGCGTAGTTTGCGATTAAAGCTGACGATTGCGCGGTAACTGCATTGAAGAGCGTTGTTTTGCCGACATTGGGTAAGCCTACAAATCCTGCGCGTAGCATGCCTTAAAGACGATTCCTCCTGTTGGTCGAACTAACACTTCAACATGACCTACCGGAGATGTCCAGTCGCAGCGGAGTGCCGGGAGCGGCCCACCCGTAAGATGCGCATCCCTCACAGGCAAATGGATAACAAAAGACCGGACGAACGAATTCGCCCGGCCCCAGGACAAAAACCTCAGTTTGCCGAAAATCAGTGCTCAATCTTCTGCAGCGTGATGGTTATCGTCGGCGAGTTGCCCGCCGTTTTGCTGTACGATACCCAGAACCCGGCTTTCGGGTAGCGCACCATTTTGTATGCGGAACCATCAGCCTTTGTCTCGGGTTCGCTGCCAATGACATCCCTGGGCGCGGGAATCCCGTTCGCGCCGCTCATGTAATCGATCGAGATCGCCGTTACCGTCTTGGTGGTTTTGTCGTAAAAAACCTGGACCGCCTGATTTTCGTTGAAGACGTAAAAGTCCTGGTCGTCGCCTTTATCGCGGGGGCTGCCCAACTTCTTCCGCGCGTCGTCGGTGGACATGCCGATGCGCACACCTTTAAAGTCGCTGTACAACGGCTGGTCGGCGCCAGTCTTTTGCGCGTAGGATACCGCAGCCGGCACCGCCAGCACGGCAATCGCGGCAAATAGAACGAACGATAACTTAATAAACCGCCGTGGCAAGAGTCCCAGAGAAACGCAAAACATGTTTCCTCCTTCGAACTTCGGGCCGCGCAAAGACTTGCGCGGCGGAAGGGTTAAATCGAGGCCTTCATTGGAAATAGCCCCGATTTGCCCCAGACAATATGCCAAGCATCAACAACAAGTCAATATACTTTCAATCCGGCGCACCGGCCGCCTCTTGCTCTTCGCCAACGCATTGACTCATTGGCAAAATTGGAATAGAAGCAACGAAGCAGTACCAGGCCTGACCTGCAGGCTAATCCGAGCAAGGGAGTAGCGCGAATGAGGAAGTATTTTTCCATGACGATTGTTTTTGCTCTTATCAGCGGCGTGGGGTTGGCGTTTTTCGGTTGCGCGAGTCAACCGAATCCCAACAACACAAACGCCACGGCGGTAGCCGAGCCTACGCCGGACAAACCTGCCATTGAAGCTCAACTGAAAGCACTCGAATACGACTTGCCGCGAATCGTTAAGGAACGCGACGGCGTGGCAGTACAGAAGCTGGAAGCGGATGACATCATGCTCATCTATCCCGACGGGACTGAGGGTACCAGGGAGCAGGACATTAAAGACATCGAGTCAGGAGAGTTGTCTTCGGATCCGCAGGAGATATCCGACCTGACTGTGAATGTGCTCGATAACAATAACGCAATTGTGCGTTCACGAACGACGGTAAAGGGCGACCACTTTCGAATCATGGACGGTAAGTGCGAAACCATACTTCACGAATTCCGTTCGCTGGATACCTTCGTGCGCCGAAATGGGCAATGGCAAATGGTAGCTTCGGCAACTGTACCGGTTAGGAATTCCGCCCCTGCTGGCGCAACGCCATCTCCAACCCCAGGCGGGTCACCTGCAGCGAAGGGCTCGCCCCGTGCCAAAGCTTCGCCCACCGTAAAGGTGTCGCCTGCCCGCGTGCCGACCCCGCCAGCGAAGACCACTCCGCAGTGACTTTGGCCTGCACGTCTCCCGGGCCTGGCGGTTTTGCTTGACGCGGTTCCCGTTTTGGCATAGAAGCACTGGTAAATAACTGAAACAAGGAGCTTCCTTTATGAAAAAGTCTCTCGTATTCGTGTCTTTGCTATTGTTTGCTGCTGCTTGCGCGCCAGTGCCGCCTGGCAACAAGGACACGACCGCCAATGTGAATAATGCAAACAAATCTGCTGAAACCAAATCGGCTGCGGCGCCTTCGGAGGCCGACATCCGGGCGAAAGAAACGGCCGCCTGGGAAGCCGTGAAGAAGAAGGATTGGGATGCTTTCGCGAAATTGATGGCCGACGACTATTTCGAAGTCGAAGACGATGGCGTGCATGACAAGGCTGCCAGCGTCCAGCTGGTCAAGGATTTCGATCTCAGTGATTACACGTTATCTGATTGGAAGATGACTTCGATCGACGCGAATGCAGTGCTGATCACCTATAACGCCAACGTTACTGCCAAGTTCAAAGGCGAAGCCGTTCCGGCAGGGCCCTGGCGCGAGTCGTCAGCCTACGTAAACCGCAATGGCGAATGGTTGGCGATCTATTATCAGGAAACTCGATCAGAACCACCGATGCCGCCGCCCTCGCCGGCAAAGGAGTCAGAGAAATCTGCCAGTCCTGCCGCGAAAGCTGGTGATACAGGTCCGGATCCGGTGGCTAATGAAAAACTGGTGTGGGACGCTTTGAAGAGCAAGAACTACGATGCCTTCGGCTCGTACCTGGCAACTGACTCGATTGAGGTAGAGCCAGACGGCGTTTTTGACCGTGCGGGATCGATCAAAGGTGTGCAGATGCTTGACTTCTCAAAAGCTGAGTTGAGCGATTGGAAAACCGTCAAACTCAGTGACAATGCATCGGTCGTCGCCTACACAGTGAACGTTCCCGATATGAAACCGCCGAAGGGATATCACTCGACAATCTGGGTAAACCGGAACGGGAAGTGGGAGGCGATTTTCCATCAGGGTACGCCCGCAGGTTCCGGCAGCGCCGCAGGCGCATCGCCTGAGAAGAAGATGTAGGAAACAGAAGTTTCGAGGGTGAGAGCTGCTGATGGCTCCGCCCTCGAGAACCGGTCGCGGGATTACGACCAAACGCCGGGAATAATTGTCGCGCACGTGGGGCAATGGCCGTCGGGCGAGACCTTCATCTGGCGAATGACGTAACCGTACCGTTCAACTAATAATTCGTCGCAGTTCGGGCAGTAGGTGTTTTCCCATTGCCCGACTCGTCCCGGCAAGTTGCCGGCATAGATATATCGCAGACCTGCCTCGCGACCGATCTCACAGGCGCGAATCAACTGCTCCGCGGTCGTGTTCGCTTTGTCCTGCATGTGATAGTCCTGATGAAACGCGGTGACGTGCCAGGGGATATCAGGAGATACTGAGGCGATGAAGCCGGCGGCCCGTTTCAGTTCATCTTCAGAGTCATTGAAGCCCGGAATTACCAGGGTCACGATCTCTTCCCAGAAACCGCGTTCGTGGACCATCTTCACCGTGTCCAGAATGTTATCGACCACGCCACCGAGCTGCCGGTAATTGCGGTCACTCATCGACTTCAAATCAATCTTGTAGCAGTCCGTCCATGGCCGCAGATAATCGAGCACCTGAGGTGTCGCATTACCGTTGGAAATGAACGCCGTACGAAAGCGCTCGCTTTTTGCTTTGCGGAAAACTTCGACGGCCCACTCGGCTGTAATCAGCGGCTCGTTATAACTCGATCCGACCATCGACGCGCCGTACGCCCTGGCCATCGCCACCAGTCGATCAGCCGTAACTACATTCGGCATCGAGACTGCCGCATCGTCGCGCAGCGCTTGCGAGGTCAGCCAGTTCTGACAATAGGCGCAATGCAGATCACAGCCGAGCATGCCAAACGTCAGAGTGTCTGAACCGGGAAGCGCGTGAAAGAACGGTTTCTTCTCAGTAGGATCGCAGGCGAGTGCCGCGACGTAATTCACCGGCACGCGCAGGTGCCCCCGTTCGTTGAACCGAACTTTGCAGATGCCGCGCTTGCCTTCCTTGATCAGGCAACGATGGCCACACGCGTAACATTTGAGCGCGTCGTGCTCGAGATGCTCTGTCAACTGCGGAGCGCCCTCGGCAGTCAAATCGTCCAAAACCTCAGCGAGTGAAGCGGCTGTAGCACTGAATGGCATAACTAAATGCGGAAATTCCGATGAGGAATTATACTCTTTGGATGTCAGTAGTCAGTCGGCGGTTGTCAGTAGTAAATGAAAATTCGGCCAACAACTGACCCCCTGACTACGGACCACGGACAATGATCATAGAAGAACTCACCGTCACCGCCTTTCAGCAGCATACGCGCATTGTTGGATGCGAGAAAACCCGGCGCGCGATCTGTATCGATCCGGGTGACGATTCACAAAGCATCCTTGACGCAATCGACCGTCACGGTTTTGAACTGCAAGCCATTGCCTGCACACATGCGCACATGGACCACATCGGCGGCGTGGCCGGCCTGAAAAAACGAAAACCGCAGGCACACATCATTATTCACCCTGCCGATGAACCGATTTACGATCAGCTGCCACAACAGCCGGCGTGGATTGGCATCCCGCGTTCAGCGTGGACTGAGTATGGCTTTGATTACGAACAGCCGCCGAAAGCTGATGAGCATTGGCGCGATGGCCAGGTTTACGAAGTCGGCGAGTTACGGTTTCGGGTCATCCATTGTCCGGGTCATACCCCGGGACATGTGGTCCTGTTTGAGCCGGAAGAGCGAAAAGTGTTCGTCGGCGATTGTCTGTTCGCCGGATCAATCGGTCGCACCGACTTGCCGGGCGGCTCAAGCGAACAATTGATGGACTCGATCTTCAATAAGATCCTGCCGCTTGGCGATGACGTCGAAGTCCATTCCGGTCATGGGCCGGTAACCACGATTGGGAAGGAACGTCGCACGAATCCATTTCTCACCGGAGCCTACGCGATCGGCCGCAGTGGCAGATTCTAGCCGGCTTCGACGACAACTCATTACCGGCCCGCAAGAGATCGGCGTCGGTGATTTTTTGAAGGCTCAGCTTGCAAACAAGAAGTGAGCAGCGATTAGTCAATCAATGGGGTGCGCTTACCGCCGGACTCAAGCGCACCGAGGCGCCTTCACGATTTGCATGCACTCGCACCCTGCGGTGGCCGGCGCCGTTTGCATTCGAGTTGTAAGTGATCGTGTAGGCCGTTCGCATTTGGGAGACAATATCGTCGTACGCTTTCTGCAGATCATCGAGCCGCTTGATGGAATAGAACACGCCGCCGGAAACCTGCGCCAGCTTGGCGCCTTCTTCAGCCGCCCGCGTAGTGATGGTCAGATATTTGGTGCGCATGGGATCGATAGTGATCGAAGGCTGAGGCACGCTCGACTCAGGAATCAGACCTGATGGCACGTACAGGGGATAAACCAAGGCGCCCGACTCGATCGTTGCTTCAAGGATTGCCGGAAAGGGAACAAAAGATTTGTTATCGTCACCGTCGGACATGATTACGACCGCAGTGCGTTCGCCACGCAACGGCTTCAGTGTGTCAACCAGCGTATACCCCAAAGCATCGTAGAGCGCTGTGGCCCCACCCGCATCCAGTTCATCCAGCTTCTTTGACAACAATGCCCGATCGGTTGTGAAGTCAGAGATGATCCGGATGTCATCGTGGAAGCTGATGATCGAGATGCGATCCTGATGACTGGCGGTGCGCAAAAAGTCACGGGCTGCCTTACGGATGAAATCGATCCGCTCTTCGACACTGCCAGACACGTCGAGCAGCAGGACGAGATTGAATGGCTCAGATAGCGGGGAAACGTTGACAATCTTCCGCTCGCTGCCATCTTCATACACTGAAAAATCCGCGTCACGCATACCGGGAATGGCGCGTCCATTGCGATCGGTGACGCTGGCATTGACCCGCATCAGTTGCGGCGCTACTGCGGTAACAACTTCGCCGGGAGCGCGCGATGCCAACAGTTCGGGCTCGCTGCGCGGGCGCGGCAACGTCTTCGCATAATCGCCGAACATGCGCGGACTAACCGTGCGGATGGCATCTGACAATGGGCCGTCGCCGCTGCGCACGATGGCCTTCGCGGCTTCGGTCAACGGCCGTTCGCGCAGGTCATTGGGAGCCATGCTGGGGTCGACGTTAAGCAGAATCACCCCGCGCTGAGTGGTGAAATTCAACTGGACCAGACCCTGCTTCTCGGGTGGCTTTTCAGGAGCATCAGAGTTGTTTTCGCTCGTGTCAGCAGCTTTGTCGCCGTTACCATCGGTCGCCGGCTTATCAGTGTCCGCATTGCGGTCTTCAGACGACTGGGGTTTCTTATGCTTCTTGCGCTTGGCGTCAGGGCCGACAACTCCGGCGATCGAAAACGTTCCGGCGTGCCCTTCTTTGACGCGCGGGAGCTCGACATCACTCAGGTAACGCGGCCGGCTTGATTCCCATTGAAACTTGAACTTCAGCGCGTCGACCGGCACATCTGCATGAATAGTGCCTGTGTTTGTGATCACGTCAGCGACTTCAAAGTCGCCAATCACATCAACCATGCCGGCTTCGCTTTCCACCCGCACCCGCGCGCGCCTGGGCACGCGCACCGTCAAATCGATGCGGTAAGGGTGTTCGCGGACCACGATTTCATTGCCCGAAACAACAATGTCGCCGGGGACGACGGGCGCGCCGGTAGAAGTCGCCTTCAGACTGGATTTGGCCTTTTCGCTGTCGGCAGCAATTACTGACACGCGGCCAGCGCGATTCTTGATCGTTAAAAGCGCCTTTGCGCTCGTATTGAGCTCGCGCTCGTACGCCTGCGCGCGCACATCCAGCGTCGCCGGGAAACCGAGCAGCAGCGCAAAAAGTAAATGTAAGATGGATTTATTGCTGATGAACGAACCGGTACTGCCAAACATAGAGCCGATCTTGCCTGTGCACACGCATCATGGTCAAGTTAGAATGCGCCATAACCTGGAATGTCAGCCGTGGGCAAGGTAGCAACTTTCCGGGCCAAGACGACTATTTGCCATGCCTGAGCAGCAGTTCAAGACTTTTGCCGATTTCTGGCCGCACTATCTCAACGAGCACAGCAAAGCGGCTACACGCGTAATGCATTGCCTTGGTACCTTGGTCGCGATCGGCGTCGTGATCTCTACGATTGCCGCCGGAAAATGGTGGCTGTTTCCAATCGCTCTGATACCCGGCTACGCATTTGCGTGGGTGGGCCATTTCTTCATCGAGAAGAATCGACCGGCAACGTTCACGCATCCGCTTTGGTCCTTCCTGGGCGATTGGAAAATGCTGGCGTTGATGTTGACGGGGAGATTGAAGTCGTAGTTTTTTGGAGTGCGCTGGCTTGACAGCGCTTTTGTTTTGAGTTCGCGTAACATTCAATATGAAAGCGGCGTCAAGCCGCCGCACTCCACATAGATGCGAGAATCCAAACCCGAGAAGAAAGACCGCACGCAACAGATCATCAAGCTGCTCAAGCGCGCCTATCCCAACGCGCATTGCGCGCTCAATCACACAAACGCGTTTGAACTTCTGATTGCCACAATCCTTTCCGCGCAATGCACGGACGAACGCGTCAATATCGTCACCGCCGATCTGTTTCGTAAATATCGAAAGCCGGAAGACTACCTGAAAGTTCCTGATACCGAATTGCAGCAGGACATTCGCACCACCGGTTTCTTTCGCAATAAGACGAAATCAATTCAGGGTGCTTCGAAGATGCTGGTCGAAGAATTCAACAGTGAAGTGCCCAGGACCATGGAAGAGTTATTGCAGCTTCCCGGTGTCGCGCGCAAGACGGCGAATGTCGTTCTAGGCGTGGCCTATGGAATTGCGGCGGGCATCGTAGTCGATACGCACGTGAGCAGGCTGTCTAATCGCCTGGGACTTACAAAGCAAAAGGACGCCGTGAAGATCGAAAACGATCTGCTCGAACTGGTACCGAAAAGAGACTGGATCATCTTCGCCCACCTGCTGATCTTTCACGGCCGGCGTATCTGCAAAGCGAGACGCCCATTCTGCGAAGAGTGCGTCGTAGAAAAACTTTGTCCTTCGTCGATGTTGAAAACGGGTAAGGTTCCAAAGTAAGCAGGATGTTTGGAGTACCGCCTTTAGGCGGCATCCCGCTGAAGCCGGCACTCCGAACTCGAAATCCCGTCCGTCCTCTTCGAGTTAGAAGCTCAGTCTCATCCGCAGAGTAATGTTGCGGTTGCCGCCGGGCCCGCCAAATCCTCCGGGGCCGAAAAACACGCCGCCAAAAGTACCGGTCAACTTAAGAAAATAGGGCGAAGCCATATTTCCGACCGGGTTTCCACCTGGTTGTTCCGATTGAGCAAATTGCTCGCGTAGACTTTTTCAACGGTTAACTTTCCTTCTTCGGACGCTCGTTCGGCTTGAGGACTCGCTTTCGCAACCGAATTGATTTCGGCGTCACCTCGACTAACTCGTCTCCGGCGATGAATTCCAACGCTTGTTCCAGGGACAGATCTTTTACCGGCACCAGCCGCATGGCCTCGTCCGAACCAGAAGCGCGCATGTTCGTGAGCTTCTTTTCCTTGATGCCGTTAACGTCGAGGTCAACCGCGCGCGCGTTCTCGCCAACGATCATTCCCTCATAGACTTTGGTGCCCGGTCGAACGAAAAGCGTGCCCCGCTCCTGCAGATTGAAAAGCGCATAGGTCGTCGATTCGCCCATGCGGTCGGCGACCAGCGATCCCGTGCCGCGGCCTTTCATTTCTCCCATCCAGCGATCGAACCGCAGAAACAGAGTATTCAGTAATCCGGTGCCCTTGGTTTCCGTTAGGAACTCGCCGCGAAAACCGATCAGGCCGCGCGACGGCGCTTCGAACTCCATGCGCACGCGACCGGTGCCGTGATTGACCATCTTGGTCATTTGACCTTTGCGGCGGCCCATCGCTTCGGTGACCACCCCGATGAATTCCTCCGGACAATCGACGACCACCAGCTCGATCGGTTCCTGCAGTTCGCCGTCGACGCGACGAGTGATGACTTCCGGCTTCGAAACCTGGACTTCGTAACCCTCGCGACGCATCATCTCGATCAGGATGGCGAGTTGCAGCTCACCCCGCCCCGAGACTTTGAATTGATCGGGCGAATCCGTCTCTTCCACGCGGATGGCGACGTTGCCCAACACTTCGCGATCCAAACGTTCCTTGATCTGGCGCGAGGTAACGAATTGGCCTTCGGTGCCGGCGAACGGCGAATTGTTGACGCTGAAGATCATCGCAATCGTCGGCTCATCAACTGCGATCGCCGGCAACGGCTTCGGGTTTTCGGGTGAGGTGATTGTTTCACCAATATTGATGCCTTCGACACCCGCCAGCGCCACAATCTCGCCCACGCCGGCAGTCTCTGTCGCCTGGCGCTTAAGGCCTTCAAAAACGTAAAGCTCCTTGACCTTGGTTTTCGGGGTCGAACCATCGCGTTTGACGATGGCGATCTCCTGATTGCGCGCAATCTCGCCAGAGATGATTCGGCCAATCGCCAACCTGCCCAGGTATTCGCTGTAGTCGACATTTGCCACCAGCAACTGAAGCGAATCGTGGCGTAAGGCATGAGGCGCCGGAATGGTTTCGACGATTTGCTCGAAGAGAGGCTTGAGGTTCGTCGATGAATCAGCCAGATTGTTTTTGGCCACCCCGTCGCGTGAGATCGCGTAAAGAATCGGAAACTCGATCTGCTCGTCGGTGGCGTCGAGATCGATGAACAGTTCGTAAATCTCGTTGACGACCTCTTCGGGTCTGGCATCCTGACGATCGATCTTGTTGACGACCGCGATCGCGGGCAGGCGAGCTTCCAGCGCTTTGCGCAGAACGAAACGCGTCTGCGGCAGGCAGCCTTCGGCGGCATCCACCAAAAGCATCACGCCGTCGACCATCTTCAGCACGCGCTCGACCTCGCCGCCAAAATCCGCGTGGCCCGGCGTATCGACGATATTGATTTTGTAGTCGCCGTAGCGAACCGAAGTGTTCTTGGCCATGATGGTGATGCCGCGTTCGCGCTCGAGTTCCATCGAGTCCATCACCCGATCAACCACCTGCTCGTTCTCACGATAAGTGCCGGCCTGTTTGAGCATGGCGTCAACCAGAGTCGTCTTGCCGTGATCGACGTGCGCGATAATTGCGATATTGCGAATCTTTGCTGTGTCCATTAAGTAGGCTGCCTTGTCAGGAATTTGCCTGTGAAGGCAAACGATTAGAATAGAGGCCCGTGAGGGAAAGTACAACCCAAGTGGTTGCGGTCAGATCTTTCGTCTGGTGCGATGAGCGAACCTAATTTCGTGTGATTTCGTGGTTAATTGACCTGGCACGCGGACGTGGGGGGTATTGAAACCACGAAGCACACGAACAAAGGAACCCCTTTCGTGTGATCTCGTGGTCATGGATCGCGACTAACCTAGACCACTAAAGTACCAGGAATGCGATTGGTCCAAACAAAGAGGCGGGTCAGGGCCCGCCTCTTAAATCTGAGATCTCAGATCTCAAATTCAAAAACCTTATCGATTCGGAGTCGCCTGACTCGCCGGCATGCCCTTCATCGGAATCGGCAGACGCCCATCGGCATCCTTCGTCAACGCGACGAACTCGCGGTCGGTCCGAATCGATTCGAACACCGCATCAACTCGCGCTTCCATCATCTCTTTGGCGCGCACCGATTGATAGCGCTCATACTGGTAGAAGTGCCGGCGCAACAACTGCAGCGCCTGATCCCGTTTTCCATTCTGCGCAAAAATCGCCGCCAGGTTGTACGACGCGGGCATGAGATTGATGTTCGCGCGCGCAATCTTCAGCGCTTCATCCTTCTTTCCATTCGCGGCCATGAAGACCGCCGCGAAAACCACGTTGTAAGGATCCGATGGGTCAAGGGCCAAAGCCTTCTCAGTGTATTCGTTGCCCTTGACTGGATTACCTTCGGAGTTCCAGTACACAGCCAGATTACGATAGGCGAGAGCCAGCGGATACTCATCGACAGCCCGCTCCATCAAGGCCAGTCCTTTCTTGAACTCGCCGTCATGAATCGTCATCTTGCCGAGGCCGTGCAGCGCTACTGACCGCGACAATGGATCAGCCGGCATGTCGAGAATCTGATTGAAGACTTCTCGCGCTTTGTCCCAGGCGCCGATATTGTGACGATAGTTTTCGCCGAGGAAGCGGAGCGGCGTCGGATCCGCCGGATCCATCAAATGGGCGCGCATATAAAACTTGTTTGCCAGCACGTACTTCGCGTTCAATTCCGCCACCAGACCCTGCTTCATGGTGCGCTCGATGATGGCGCTTTGTCGGCGCTCGAAGATCGGCGCGGGTGGAATGCTGGCGATATCGACGACGCCGAGCTTTTTCAATTCCTTAGCGGCATCGCCGGCTTCTTTCTTGAATAAGCATTTCTGCTCGACTACGGATTTGTAGATTGCGATCGCGCCGTCCTTGTCGCCGGCTTTAGACTTTTCGCCGGCGTCCTTCATTTGCGCCGAGACTGCAGATTTGCGCTGCTTCATCTCAGTGTCGACGAGCTTTTCGACATCGGTAACTTTCAACTTGCCGTTAGTGTTCTCGACCTTGTTGATGGGCGTGCCATCAGCTTTGGCGAGCACCGCTACCGGCAGTTTCGACTCGCCAATTAGCTTGTCGGCATTCGCCAGCTTGGTGTCCGCCAACTGCATCGAGACGCATTGCGAGGCGTACAGGGAAAGCGTGCGTGACTCTTTCAGGCTCGAGTTCCGCAGCTCGTTGTTACTCGCCGGGAACCAATAAAGCACTAATCCTCCCGCGGGCGCCGCGGAAGCATTTTTCCACGGCACAATATAGACCGGCGCGTTTGCACCACCGCCGCCGCCACCGTTGTTGGCCATGCCGCCACCTCCACCGCCGCCACCGCCTCCGCAGGTGGCAAACGACGATTGAGCAAAAAACAGCGCGAGGAGAACCACAGCGATTGAGCGGTAGATATGTGTTTTCATGGCGCGAGATTATATAGACAGTCAGGCCCGTGGGCCAAGTGTTTCGGACACGGCGGAATGCAAGGGACGCGAGATTCGTGTCGCATCCCTTGTTCGCGTTAACTTTGGGGCTTCGGTTAGACGAAGGTGGTTGCGGGAGAGTTGCTTACCAGGTGCAGCCGTAAGCCTTCATCGAAGCGGCCGCGGCATCACTAGCCTGCTTACAAACCGCCGCGAGACTGGCTCTCGCCTGCGGATTTTCGGCGGACTTCTTCCAAGTTTCGCGAGCTGTCTTCAACGAGCTTTCCAGCGAGGCGCGCGCTGCTTCGGGTACCTTGCCTCTGATGCAAGATTCATATTTGGCTATATAGTCATCGCATTCAGGAACACCAATCTTATCACCCGCGGGAGCCGTGGTGCCGGTCGTGCTGGTGGTACCGGTAGTCGACTTGTTTGAATTTGCAGCCGGTGTATTGCTGTTGCTCATTTCGGTCTTACTACAGCCGATCAGAATGGCAACACAGAGAATAGAAAAAATCAGCAGGGATTTTCGTAACATCGGGTTTTGCTCCCTCCAGGTCCGGGTCGTGCCAACCTGGATCACGAATCAAGGGATGGAAAAGCGCGGGTATGATACACGAGAAGGGTGGAATTCGGGAGTGACTTTCGCAGCTCCCTGTTTCGGAGGTACCGCCTTCAGGCGGAATACCGAGTCCGCCTAAAAGGCGGTACTCCAAACATGAGTTCGGTATTCAAACATCAGGTCAAAAATTCATCCGGTGCGACAATCTTGCCTGCAATGGCCGACGCTGCGACTACATAAGGCGAGACGAGATAAAGTTTTCCGGGGCCGCTCCGACCCGGGAAGTTGCGGTTTTGCGCGCTGACCGTAACCGTCTCGGCCGTCTTTGAAGCGCCCGGGCCCGCGTTGATGCAGGCGCCGCAACTCGGATCGATCAATTCAGCACCCGCCTCAGTAAAGATTTCGATGTAGCCTTTCTGCCGCGCGTATTGCTTGATTTTTTGCGAACCAAATTGCAGATAAAGATGAACTCCCGGCGCGACGCGCTTGCCGTGGGCCAGGGCGTTCCGGAGCACGCGCGCGTACATGTCCATATCGGCCATCTTGCCACCAGTGCATGAACCACCATACGCAGCATCGATGCGGACCTCTTCGGCGAGTTGATCGATGGGAATTCCGTTGCGCGGATCGCCCGGCAGCGCCACCATCGGCCGCACCTCATCAAGATCGATCTC
>JBKPEE010000184.1:0-11137 GCA_046728235.1 Acidobacteriota bacterium | reverse complement strand
TGCAGGATCCTAAACGCATCTTGATTATTGTTGGTGACACTTGCTTGGAAAGGGCACAATCAGGGAGCGAACTTCGAGCAAACGTTTCACGGTGCGACATCAAATTCACCCGATTACATTAGTATTAGTTTTCCAGGCAGTGAGTATTTCGTGCGGAGGCTCACGGAGTTCTGGAGCGCAAAACCAGTCCGCTCGACGCCGATGCTGGCAGCCCCTTCAGCGGCACTGACCAATACAGCGTCACATGGAACATTGCTTCTTCCCGCAGATACGCCCTGACGGCCGTCGCCACCGGATAATTCCGGTGTATCGACGATATCGGACCGCGTCAACATTATCGTCAATGATCCGCCGTTCGTTAGTCTCTTAAATCCCACAGATGGCGCCCTTTTTAATGCGCCCGCAACCATTGCTCTCACAGGCAATGCCAGCGATGGCGACGGCAGCATCCAGCAGGTTAATTTCTACAGTAACGGATCATTAATTGGCACGAGCCACACGACAGGCGCGAACCAGTTCAGCATTTACTGGAGCAACGTCGCCGCCGGCAGTTATTCACTGACGGCTTTAGCCACTGATAACGTCGGAGGCACAACCACGTCCCCTCCTGTAAGCGTCGTTGTTAACGCGCCCCCTACCGTAAGTCTGGCGAGCCCCTCCAACGGTGCGGTGTTCGCACCGCCAGCCAGTATTACAATCACTGCGACCGCTAGCGACAGCGATGGAAGTGTCAGCGGGGTCTCTTTCTATTCTAACGGGAACCTTGTCGGTAACGGGGCGTTCACAGCACCCGACCAGCACAGCTTCACATGGAATAACGTCGCGGCCGGCACGTACATTTTTCGCGTAGCGATTTTGTAAGTGTTGAAAATAAAGGATCGAAAATTCAGCTTCCCAAGCTGGAGGTTGTGGGTTCGAGCCTCGTCGCCCGCTCCAATTTTGCTGAGTAATTCTTAATCTCAATTTCAAACGTTAGAGAAACTTTAGAACGTCCCGCAGACGTCCCGCGGATTTAACGCTGCGCAACTATCAGTCTCCAAGACTAAAAGCTGCCTTTCTTTCCTTGGTCGATCGTACGCTGAGGGCGTATCGCAACTTTGGTGCAGGGGGGTGAAAACGCGAATTTCTGATAATCACAATTGACAAATCCAGAATAGTGAACTAGAAGCACCGGAACCAATGAATCTTGATTTAGGCACCCGACTCGGACGTTATGAAATTTGCTCTCTTATAGGCAGAGGCGGAATGGGTGTCGTCTATAGTGCTCACGATACTGAGCTCGACCGCGACGTGGCCATCAAGGTCATGCCGGCAGATGTCTCTGAGGACGCAGATAGATTGAGCCGCTTTAAGCAGGAAGCGCAGGCCCTCGCCAGGCTCAATCATCCGAATATTCTCTCCATCCTCGACGTAGGTTCCCATGAAGGTTCTTTCTACGTCGTGTCCGAACTATTGGAAGGAGAGACGCTATCTCAGCGTCGGGAATCACAGAGTCTCCCGGTACGCAAGACGCTCGAGTATGCCGTGCAAATTCTGCGCGGCTTGGCCGTGGCGCATGAGAAAGGCATCGTCCATCGGGACCTGAAACCGGACAACCTCTTCATCACCAAAGACGGGCACGTCAAGATTTTGGACTTCGGCCTGGCCAAGCTTGTTACCTCCGAAGAACGCGACGCAATTGAGTCGGAAGCTCTGACGATGAGACCCAGAACTTCCCCGGGTGTAGTCATGGGAACGATCTCATACATGTCACCAGAGCAGGTCCGCGGCAGGCACGCTCAAATAGATCATCGCTCAGATATCTTCTCCTTCGGATTGGTTTTTTACGAGATGCTGACAGGCAAGCGAGCCCTTGAGGGAGAATCTTCGGCAGACATCATTAGTGCGATTCTCAACGATGACCCGCCCGAGGTGAAGCTTACAAACAGCAATCTCTCCGGGATCCTGGACCGGATAGTGAAACGCTGTCTTGAGAAAAGACCCGATGACCGCTTTCAATCGGCCAGCGATGTAGGCTATGCGATCGAAGCATTATCGGGAATGACCAGCGCTGATACCAAGGTCATCGACCCAAAGCGACAGCGAAGACGTAAATTGTGGCCCCTGATTGCCGGCGTTGCGCTGCTCGCGCTGGTCACGGTTGGAGGTATTCTTGTGGGCCGGGCGTTTTCTGAAAGACCACTGCCCTCATATCAACAGCTCACCTTCAGGCGCGGCACGATCTGGTCTGCCAGGTTCGCGGCGGATAGCCATACCGTAATCTACACGACGGTTTGGGGAGGAGGAGCCGACGAGTGTTATTCAGCACGCCTGGAAGCTCTTGAGTCGCGCTTGCTCGAATTGAGCAACTCGGAAGTTCTTTCAATATCTTCTTCCGGCGAGATGGCCGTCTTGCTCAATCGTCGCCGCACTGGGTTTTTCATGGGTTTGGGCACTTTGGCGCGCATGCCGATTATGGGTGGAGCACCGCGCGAGATACTGGAGAACGTGGTGCAGGCTGATTGGTCTCCTGACGGAAAAGAGCTGGCGGTCGTCCATGACGTTGGCGACCGACGGCGACTTGAATATCCCATCGGCAAAGTCCTGTACGAAACGGCAGGCTGGATTGGCCACCCTCGAATCTCGCCTAACGGAAATCAGATAGCTTTCCTGGATCACCAGATAATTGGAGACGATCGCGGCTCGGTGGCGGTGGTGGACATGGGGGGCCACAAGCGAGTGCTGTCGAGTGATTGGGGTACCGAAGAGGGTTTGGCCTGGTGGCCAGATGGAAAAGAGGTTTGGTTTACAGCCTCTAAGAGCGGCGAGGCTCAAGCTATCTATGCAGTTGATCTATCAGCCCGCGAACGGGTTGTCGCACGGGCCCCAGTTTCTCTTATGCTCCATGACATTTCTCCGGACGGGCGTGTGCTGTTTACACGCGGCAGTTTCACAACCGATGTAATCGGCCTGGGGCCGAATGAAACCAAAGATCGGGACCTTTCGTGGCTTGACAGTGTTTCCATCTTTGATCTCTCTGCGGATGGCAAGATGTTCATCTTCTCTTATTTCGGCGAAGGAAGCGGGATTAACTACACCTCCTATATGCGCAAGACGGAGGGATCGCCCGCGGTCCGGCTCGGTGAAGGAGCAGCCACGTCACTATCTGCGGATGGGAAGTGGGCGGCGACGGTTCTCCACAGCCCCCCACAAATCGTGATCCTGCCCACCGGAGTGGGCCAGCCCATAATAATCGAGCGTGGTGGGATCGATGAGTATAGTTGGGCGACCTGGTTCCCGGATGGAAAACGAATTCTCTTTACGGGGAGAGAGTCGGGCCGACCAATGCGGTGTTATGTGCAGGAAATCAGCGACGGCGCGAAGCCGCGCGCTGTGACGCCCGAGGGGGTAGTTGGGACTCGGGTCTCGCCAGACGGTAAGTTTGTAATTGCGACGAATAACTCGAACCAGACTTCTCTTTATCCCATCGACGGAGGAGAGCCACGTCCTTTGGTGGGCCTCGCAGCTGGAGAGAAGGTGATTTGCTGGAGCAGCGATAGCCACAGCCTTTATGTGCGGGGTGCGGAAGAATTGCCGATCCGAGTCTATCGCCTCGATCCCATCAGCGGGCAAAAGGAGTTAGTCAAGGAGGTGATGCCCGCTGATCGTGCCGGGCTGGTTATAGCTCCCAAGATCCTGCTGACACCTGACGGCAAGTCGTATGTTTACGAAATGCGGCGCAATCTCACAACGCTCTTTCTGGCCAACGGCCTCAAGTGACAATAGATTGAAATAGGCAGATAGATACTGTAAGCTGCCGTGACATCGAACAAGCAATTTAGTCCTTTTCTTACTGATCCCTCGTGGTTTCAAGCTGGCGCATTTTCACCCAAAGGAGAACTTGAATGGAAACTCAACGTCATACCTTCCCCGATTCACCACTAAATCAGAGCATGAAGGCACCCGAACCTCCTCCGATTCCGGAGCCTCCGCCTAAGCCACAGATGCCGGAGCCTCCGCCTAAGCCGCAAATGCCGGAGCCTCCGCCTAAGCCGCAGATGCCGGAGCCTCCACCACGTCAATAAAGGTAGGTTAAGAGTCTAGAAACTAGATTGCTGGTATGCAGAGAGGGTTGGCCGAAAGGGTCGCACACTGCCTGCGCAGTTTGAGAGGCAGGAGCGTCTCACTGGAAACGCTCTAGCTGTGGTGTCGCAATCGAATTCAGGCACTACTTGCTCAGCCGTCCTTTCTTACTGGTAGGTTCGTTTCGTCGTCATCCGAACCTGTCATAAAACTCTCTGGCTTCTCTGAGTTGGCGGAAGATTTCCCATAATATCGTGCCTTCGCGCGCGGTAGTCCCAGGCTCCCAGACTCTTTGAGCCTGTTCGTCGGTCAGGAAGTCGCGCTTGTTCCAGACGTCGTCGCCATAGCAATAGTGGATCATGGCTCTCTCTACGAGATTGTCGGGCCAGTAATTATGGTCTGCCAGCTGCGTCAGGGTAACTTTCAGGTCCATTTTGGCAACGGCCAGTCCAAAAGCGTGCATGTTATCTTCCCAGCGGCGGGGCGGAAAGGAATCAATTGCTTCGAGCCACAACTCGGCCAGGCGTCCGGCTTCAGAAACAGGGATGACATACGGCACACCGCAGCGCAATTCCTGCTTCTGCGCTTCGATCATTTCTCTTGTGACGCCTATGGCCTGTGCCGCGATGTCGACCACTTCTCGGTCATAATTCATATACGCGTAGAAATCGCCGGCGAGGGTTGATGGGAAATTCGGCCGGGATACAAGAATCATGTCTGGATCACAGAGCACTATGAATTCATTTTCCCCGTTACACATTTCAGCCGCATGTAATAATGTGCCGGCCGTGTTCCTGGGAAAGTAATCGTCGCCGTGCCCCGTAGTTCTATAGTTCGGAACACTTTGTACCGCGCCACCAGCCTTGAGGATACTTTGATAATCCGCGTGCAATGGCTGGCCTGAACCGTCGTGGACGATTATCAGTGGTGAATGCTGCAGCAGGTGCAGACAAGAGTAGCAAAGCAGTTTGGCCTGCCAGGCCGCGTAAGGGGTATTTTCTGCCGAGACGACTATGCGGTGTTTATCCATAAGCCCGAGCCCAATGATGTCTAGTGGCTGACTAATATATTCTTGAAATTGCAATTTACCACATGCAATACTTCAATTTCGTCGGACGCAAATGTCGCTTGACTCCATGAGGCAAGGAGAGGCTCAAGCAGGTAACCCGAATCATATGGTCCGGATTGGATCGGAGGTCTTCCGATGCTGTTAATTCGGCATGGATTCCTTTCACCGGCTTTGTGCAGAAACTTGATCGCAGGCTTCCAACAGATCTCGGAGACATACACAAAGGCGGACGACTACCTGCGAAGGTACGAGCATCGAACCTCAATTTGTGGCATAGCTGTTAGGCGGGCAGGAATAAGCGGAGTCAGCGACGAGATTAGCAAAATCCGATATCGCGCGGCAGATGCTTTGTGCGGGTTTTATGGTGTCGCAGGCCATATAGATTTCACGCTCGCAACCGAAATGCGTGTGGACGATTGTCACCCGGCACACGCCGACAACGAGTCATGCAACGACGATGGCGTGTGGACCCCTAATCACACTTCATATCATCACAGTGCCGCTCTGCTCTACCTGAACGATTGCGGCATAGACTACGAGGGCGGACTCTTACGCTTTCCCTCGTTTGGAAAAGAGATCATTCCACAGGCAGGAATGCTGGTCGGATTCATGTGCGACCGCAACTATCTGCATGAAGTGACGCCTATCCGCCATGGCCAACGCTACGCGATTTCCATCTGGGTCACTCAGGATGCTGAGCATGCAGAGTACTGGGAGTAGATTGCAATCACAACTACGTCGACACGGCCTTCCGCCGGAACGTTCAGCAATGCCAGACGCTCGACCACTCGTCCATTCAGGAGATGTTTTCTTCGACAATCTCATTCACATCTGACGATCGCACCTGCGCGTACCAAACGCCGTCGGGATAAACCATCACGGCTGCGCCAATCGCGCAGAATCCAACTGAAGCATACTCAGTCAAAACAATCGAGCCGCGCGGATTCTTTCCCTTCGCTTCTCTACCAAAGAGAATTCCCCGCGCTTTCAGTTCCCGCTCAAACGCATCGCGAACTTCGGTGCTGTCGGAAGCCGAGCAGGATTGCCCGTGCAAACGAACACATGATTCCGGATCGGCGCGGTCGCCACGGGCGCGAGATCCACATAGCTCGTCACGATCTTCAATGAAGTCCTCACGCATATTCAGTTAATTCTATAACTCATTAGCAGTCGAATGATCGCGTCATGGCGATCATGAGCGCGCTTCATAATGGCAGGATTATCGTAATCCCTCGAGTCGCCAAAGTTTCTCCCCGCATCCAACCGTGTTTCATCACGACCTGCAGGCCAGCGATCGCGGTTACCGGTTGAATAACTAAATTGCTTCGCCAACGTCAGGGCCGTGCTTCCATCGTTGGCTTTGTGGTAGACATCCGCGCCACGATCGATCAAGAGTTTCACTGTATCGCTGTCGGTTATCGAAACAGCAGTCATAAACGGAGTTCTTCCATAATCATCGGTCATGTTTATGTCTGCTCCACGATCCAACAAAGCTTTGATCGATTCAACATCAAAATTCATGGCGGCTGCATCGAGCGGTGTCGAATGGGGATTACGGGTCGAGGTTACATTCGGATTCGCGCCATGCTGCAAGAGGATCTTTACCACTCGTGTGTTCCCATTCTCGGCCGCGGTGAATAATAGCGGGGTTCCCGCCACATCCCGCTCATCGGGTGACATCCCGTTGTCCAGGAACTGCTCGACACGGTCAGGATTATTTCCCCAAACCGCTTGATACAAGTCCGCCTTTGTTTGTTTGCTCTGCTCGCGCGCAGTATCTCTTTGCAAAGGCAGCCAGCAGACAAACACTGCCATTAACAAAGCCGCTGCCGCCCAATAGTTTAGGCGCCGCGCCGCGTCTTGGTCGACCCACGAGATCGATGGAGCGCTGAGGCTGCTCCAGGACCAGCAAAAAAGCAACCAGCCGCCGATGGCCCCGGCGATCACAATTGACCAGCCAACCCAGAGGGCGCCGATCAGAAAGACTGTAAGAACTGATAACATCATCTCAAACGGATCCTGCACACCTCTCGAATTTGTGAAGCTGCTCAAAACCATTAACATCACATAGGCACCCATCATTCCGCCATAAGATGCAACCGCGACAAGCGCGCCATATCCGGCCGCATTGCGACCACGAGCGACAAGCTGTTCGTCCAGTATCCTTGAACCGATTGTGAATCCGAAAAATGTCGCCATGCACAGCGGCAGGGCAACGAAGATCGAGGCTGTCGTAGCTTCGAAAACTGCCGCAGGATTGAAGAAGAACATCCGACCGATAATGCCGAAAAAAATGACGATTGGAATAAGCGCTGTGCAGGCAAACCAAACTGCAGCGAGCAGCCGCGGGCGCAACCCAATGCGCATCTTCGCTGCATGTGGGATGTTGTCAGGCATCGTCAACCATAAAGGCTACTCATCATCTGCAGGGCCAGAAGACAATTCAAAAACGCGAGCAGAGATGCGCCCACGATGAAAAAGGTGGCGTGCAGCGGAGTAAGTCGCGGCAGCCTGAGCAGCCACCCCCATGGCTTTTCCTGGCAGGACCAGAGACATAACAGCAAACCACAGAGCGCCCCGGAACCTAAGACGGGGAAAACGAAGTAAACTGAACCAATTGTCGCGACCATGAACATGAACCCAAGATCCGGAGGTGTTTGAGAGAGTTGTGTCTCAACAAGGTACGCATTCCGGCTGCCCCTGCCGGAATTGAACACGTTCAACACACACCCAGCATACCGCCGGCACAGGATGACTGTCAAGAACTTCTTGAACGTGTTCAAAAGTGTGGGGAAGCAAAGAGGCGGGAAGCTTTTTAGCTGCCGACGAGGCAGAGTCTCACTTGATCACCGTGTGCTTAAGGATGGGCTGGAAAAAAGCCCGGGGAGCAGGTGAAAGGCGGACGGTATTAGTCGATTAGCGCCGGACGGTGACCTTGCCGTTATTGCCCGCGGCGGCTGGATCGCCTTCGTTGAGCATCAGGCCGTTGAAGACCAGATTCGAAGTCGATCCGATGGGGCCGATCACGCGGAATTTAATATTCAGTAATGTGCCGCTGGAACTGATCGAATTTGTGCCGTAAACGGCAAGCCGGAGTTGACCCGGCTGGAGGCCGTTTGTTACGACGGCAAGACCGCTACTAAGGGTGCCGGACGTGTCAACAGCAGTGAGTTCGAGCTGCAGGACGCGCGGATCGTAAATCAGATCGAATTGATAGGCCTGTATCGCGGTCGTCCCCACGAATTTTAATGCGACAGGTATCGTGATCGCTTGATTCTGGCCGACCTTAAGCGAGGGGAGAGTAACCGCTACAAGCCCTGATCGAGAGCGTGTCACTTGAAGTTGAGGCGAGCTTGAGTCGGCAACCGTTAGCTTGCTATTCGAATCGGCCGTTTTCAAACTACTTTGAAAGGCGGCCAGCGACGATGTCCAGTTACCCGAAACTTCCCCCATGAGCAGCGCCGTGTAGTCCTGCGCGATTTCGTTGCCTACGTCCGTATAGCTCCGTGATGGGGGCAGGAATCGCCATGATCCAGTGTTTCCGCTATCTGGCATCAAACCTACTACATACTGCGCGATGAGCGCCGCATCGAACGAGGTCAGTGTGCCGTTCCCGGAAACGTCGCCAGCCGCCTGCTGATTCGACGTTAAGGAAGTCGAGCCAACCAGGAATTGCGATATAAGCGACGCATCCAGGGCCGTTATACCGCTGTTGTCGCCGGACTTTGATGGTGTGACGGTATATACACCGGGTCCGAAACCACCAAGGTGATATGTCCCATCCGAACCGGTCGTCGTAGAAACGTTTGGAGATCCGGCCGCGAGAAGGCTCACGTTCGGCACACCGAGCGGGGAAGCTGATGTGCCGTAAAGCACTGTGCCGTTTATAGTGCCCTGAACAAAAACGCGTCCTCCCGTCACCTGCGCGAACGGAATTCCCTCGTTAAATGTAAACGGATTTAGGATCAGGTCAGTTGAAGTCGGCGGTGTGCCGATGACGTTTAACTTAAGTTTCAGAAGAGTCCCAAATCCTGTCAACGGGGCCGGGCCGAATCCGGATATGACGATTCGTCCGGGAGTGCTGGTGCCTGCATTTATCTCAAAATTTGCCGAAAGTGTGCCAGTCTTGTCGTAAGGCACAGCTTGTGGCTGCAAGACCGCCGGGTCATAATTCAGGGCGAAGTCAAATGATATTACCCTCAGCCCGCTGGTGTCCGTGACATTGATCGGAACGGTAAGTATAGCGCCCTGCTCGGCCGCAAGGTCGTCCGGAATATCGACGTCAACTGTTGGAACACTGCTCCATGATGGCGCGAAATTATTGATTCCTGTGCCCCCAAAGGTGATGCGCTGCTGGTTCGCTCCCGTAGCATCCATGGTATAGATTTCAGGATTACCGTCACGCTCGGAACGGAATGCGATCATTGAGCCGTCAGGGCTAAATACGGGTTCCAGATCGTTAGCTGAATTGAACGTGAGTCGCACCTGGCTGCTCCCGTCGGAATTCATCACATAGATCTCAGGGTCCGTATGTCCCGCTAACACACGAATGCTGGAAAACACGATCTTCTGGCCGTCAGGGCTGAAACTCGGCTGTCCGCTGATTTCTCCTGTGAAGTTTGTCAACAGAATCTGATTAGTGCCGTCGGCATTCATTGAATAGAGATGACTTTCGATCCCGACAAGGCGAGCGAAAATGATCTTGGTTCCATCCGGTGAGAATGTAGGCTGGACATCCGGGCTGGAATTTGTGGTCAGCCTGACCACGTTCGTGCCGTCAACGTTCATTATGTAGATCTCGTTATTACCGTCGCGGTTCGACGTAAAGGCGATCTTCGAGCCGTCAGGGCTGAATACCGGGTCGAAATCGTCTGCCGCGTTGTTCGTAATTCGCGTCTGAAACGCGCCAACTGTGTTCATCACATAAATTTCAAGATTACTATCGCGGCCAGAAACAAAGGCGATCTTCGACCCATTACTCGACAGCGCAGGATCCGAGTCATCCGCCGGATTCTGCGTCAGATTAACCTGGTTCGTTCCGTTAGGGTTCATCAGCCAAATCTCGTTGTTACCGCTTTGGTTGGATGTAAATGCGATCTTTCCCTGTGCGGCCGCTGTCAACGCCAGAACCAGCGTAAAGAGCGCAGAGAACATAACTAAGGAGAATTGTGCGGGAATGGTGTGTCGTATTCGCATGGTTGTACCTACGTTCCTCATCGATGGAGGAAGTTCTTTTGACAATCTGCTGAATCAACTGTGGAGACTGAGTTTTTGGGCGGGCAATTGATACTTCAAAGCAACTGCAATGTCACCAGATGAATATCTAGTGTTGTGATGCTAAAAAGTATTGGTGGTCGTTCAGTGACTAGCTGACGATTCGGCTTCGCAATGCCTTAGCTACGGCTTCGCTCTTGGAATGGACCTGCAGCATCTCATAGATTCTCTGCAGATGAAATGCGATGGTGTAGGTCGTAACGCCCAGTTCGGTAGCTGCTGCTTTATAGCTGCGACCTTCAAGCAACAGCTTCAACAAACGTACCTCGTGCGGCGTCAGTTGGTACAATAAAGGGACTTGGGAGTCACTAACAGTTTATCTAGTAGTAACCAGGTTGCACGGTTTCTAACCTCTGCTGCTGAGCATTCGGAGCATCTTTGGGGTCAGGCCTGCAATTCTGCAATTCGCAACTTCTTTTCCAATAATAAAGTCGTCAATCACAAAGCAAAGGGGCATCTCGCAAAGAGTTCTTGTATGCCTTGCCGCTCGGTGGTAGTCTCAGCCCGGGCGTACAGGGCGCCTCCCGTCCGCGGACAGGACTGAGTCCACCTGAGCAGGTTGCCAAGCGTTCGGACGTAATCGCCGAACCTCCTTTGCCCGAAGGCAGCGGACCACGGGCTCAATCAAGGAGGCTCGTCATGCCGGTTCGTCGCTTACCTGTTCATCCCAACCCCGAGCAAATTCATCGTCAGGCCAAGGAACTTCTGCGCGCCATTCAAGCCGGCGAGACA
>JBKPEE010000183.1:0-15547 GCA_046728235.1 Acidobacteriota bacterium | reverse complement strand
AGTGGTGAGCCGAGCAGGACTCGAACCTGCGACCCACTGGTTAAAAGCCAGTTGCTCTACCGACTGAGCTATCGGCCCACTCTGTTTTGTAGGAGAGTTTAAGGTTTCAAGGTTCAGGTTTCAAGTAAGCAGTTTGGACTTTGGACTTTGGACTTTGGTCTTAGGACTTTGGACTTTGGTCTCTATTCTTGGCATTTAATCGTTCATCGAAATCGAATTCCAAGACCAAAGACCAAAGACCAAAGACCAAAAGCCAAAGACCTTATCCTCTGAGCCATCCCGCCAGCGCTGATTCGCGCACGATGATTGTCTGCGAGCGCTCGGGACCGGTAGAGACCAATCCAATCTGCACGCCAATCTGATTCGAGAGGAAATTGATGTATTCGCGCGCTTCTCGCGGCAGCTCGCGTAAGTCAGTGATGCCAACCGTTGAGGTCTTCCATCCCGGTAACGTTTCGTAAATCGGCTCAACCCGGCGCAGGTCCTGCGAGACCGACGGGAGTGATTCGCAAACCTTCCCGTGCAGCTTGTAGCCAACGCAAACTTTGATTTCGTCCAGTGCGTCCAGCACGTCCAACTTGGTAAGCGCCACCGAAGTGAACCCGTTGATTTCGGCCGCGTAGCGGGTGGCAAAGGCATCGAACCAACCGCAACGACGCGGGCGCCCGGTCGAAGCGCCGTATTCTCTTCCACGTTCGCGGATCAACTGGCCCAACTCGGCTTCGCTCTCCAGCATTTCAGTGGGGAAGGGCCCCTCACCGACGCGCGTCGTGTACGTGCGCACAATGCCGAGCACACCAGTCAAATGGCGCGGCGCCAGACCCGTGCCGATCAGTGCTCCACCCGAAGTTGTACTCGAAGAAGTGACGAACGGATAGGTCCCGTGGTCCACGTCAAGCAAAGTGGCCTGTGCGCCTTCCAGCAGAATCGTGTTGCCGCCGGCCGCGGCGACATTGAGAAAATGCGTGGTGTCACAAATGAACGGCGCCAGTCTTTCGACTATCGCCGAAGTTTCCGCGATGATCGATTCTGCGTCGAGAGGTTCACCGCCATAAGCAACTATGATCCGGTTCGCGTCTTCGAGATTTCGTTCAATGCGTGAGCGCAGCACGGCCGGAACCAGCGCATCAGCCACGCGCAGTCCGCGCCGTCCCGCTTTGTCTTCGTACGCCGGACCAATGCCGCGTAAGGTGGTCCCGACCCTTTCATTACCCAGCCGTTCCTCGCTGGTATGATCAAGCGCGCGGTGGTACGGCAGAATCAGGTGCGCGCGCGAGCTGACTTTCACGCGTTCGGGGGTAACCGAGATGCCCTGGGCCATTAAGCGATCGGCCTCTTCGAAGAAAGCCTTGGGATCGATAACCATGCCATTGCCGAGCACACAGGTTTTTCCGTCATGCACGATTCCTGATGGCAATAGATGAAGCACGAAGGACCGGTCGCCGATTTGAACGGAGTGGCCGGCGTTGTGACCGCCCTGATAGCGGACCACCACGTCGAACCGCTCGGCGAGCAGATCGACAATCTTTCCTTTTCCTTCATCGCCCCACTGGGCGCCGATCACGGCGATAACCATAGAATTCACTCATTGGTTCATTGATCCATTGCATCAATGAAACAATGAATTAATGAGTCAATATGGGCAGACACAAAACAGGCGCGGCTCCGGCATAAAACGAAACCGCGCCTCGGATAATACGGAGAAGAATTAGGCAGCGGTTGCCGCTCCCACATGTTTGTCGATCATGCGGGAAATCGCGGCTTCCGAGGTGGCGCCGACTACGCGCTCTTCCTCATGTCCGTTCTTAAAAAGAATCAGTGTCGGGATGCCTTTGATTCCGTAACGCTGGGACACAGAGGGATTGTCGTCGACGTTCAATTTTACGACGCGAGCATTACCCGCATACTTTTCGGCGACCGCTTCGACCGTGGGCGCCAGCATGCGGCAGGGCGCACACCAGGACGCCCAAAAATCAACCAGCACCGGCTGATCGGACTTTAGTACGTCATTTTCGAAGCTGCTGTCGCTGACTTCTTTTACGTGATCACTCATTGAAAAAGCTCCTTGGAATTCTGATGGTCAAATCTATGATTCCTGATTATCGCCCGACATTTCCCGGTAAAGCTTAAGGTACTTTCTGGCCGCCGCCGACCACGAATTATCGGCTGTCATGCCGCTTCGTTGAATCCTCTGCCACGTCTCCGGCTGTTTATAAAAGTAAAGCGCTTCGCGGATTTTTTCAAGCATGGCCGCGGCTGCATACGGTCGGAACTTGAACCCCGTACCATTACCGCTCGCAGGATCGAAATTTTGCACCGTGTCATCGAGCCCTCCGGTCGCGCGCACTACCGGAACCGTGCCATATCGCATGCTGTACATCTGATTCAGGCCACACGGTTCATACAGCGAAGGCATCAGAAAAAGATCGGCCCCGGCTTCAATTTGGTGCGCCAGCGGTTCGCCGGCAAAGCCTTTGTAGATGCCCACTCGTTGCGGCGCAGCGTCGTGCCAGCTTTGTAAGAAATTCTCGTATTGCTGCGCGCCCGCGCCCAGTGCAATGAAAAACGCGCCGGTGTTCAGAATTTCGCCCGCCGCCTGGCGAATCAGGTCATAACCCTTCTGGGCCACCAGTCGAGAAATAATTGCAATGATGGGCCGGTCCGGCTCCTGCCGCAGACCAAACCGGTGCAGCAGGTCGAGTTTGCACTCGCGCTTTCCACTAAGATCATCAGCGGAAAAGTTTGCCGCGATGTGTGGATCAGTTTCCGGGTTCCAAACTTCATAATCAACGCCATTCGTGATCCCCACCAGCCGTTCGCGCCGCGCGCGGGCGAGCCAGTCAAGGCCATAGCCCTGTTCCGGCGTCTGAATCTCTCGGGCATAACGAGGGCTCACGGTTAATAACGCGTCGGCGGCGAGCATGCCCGCCTTGAGCGCCGAGGCCGCGCCTTTCAAAATGAAATCATCAGTGTACGGCCCGAAATCCAACCACCAAAGATCCGCCGGATCGAAAATTCCCTGGTAAGCGATATTATGGATTGAAAAGGCGATCTTCGTCTTTGCGAAGAATTCTTCCTGCCGCCGCCGCGCGCGCAGCTCTACGGCGGCAAAACCGCAGGGCCAGTCGTTACAGTTGACCACGTCAGGCGCCTCGCCCAGTCTTTTCAGTAAAGCGACGGCGGCCCGGCTGAAGAAGGCGAACCTTTCGAAGTCGTCGGTATCTCCGTAGATTCTGCCACGCCCAAAATAATGCTCGGCATCAATCAGATAAGTCGGCGCGTTCAGGGCTTGGCTTTCCCAGACGCGGACACGTGGCTGTTTACCACGCCAGGGCACTTCCAGATCTTCAATGATCGTTTCGCTGAGCAGCGACCGATCGATCTGATCGTAAAGCGGGAGGATGAGAAATGAATCAACATCTTCCGCGTGCAGCGCTTTAGTCAGCGCGCCGGAAACGTCAGCGAGCCCGCCGACTTTGGCGAAGGGAACTGCTTCGGGTGAAAGAATGGCGACGCGCAGACAATTAGGACTCTGGTTTTTGGCCTTTGGCCTTTGCTTCCTATCAGACAATGCGTCTCCTCACGCAAGAAGTCCAAGTCCAAAGACCAAAGTACAAAGACCTTCTAACTTTGCATCGAGGCCAGGAATTCCGCGTTGCTCTTGGTCTTCTCCAGACGTTCGAGCACAACTTCCATCTGTTCAGTTGGCGACAGCGGGTTGAGCACTCGCCGCATTACCCAGACGCGGCTGAGGTCATCCTTCGGAATCAGCAACTCTTCTTTGCGCGTGCCGGATCGTTGCAGATCGATGGCCGGGAAGAGGCGCTTGTCGCTCAGCCGGCGATCGAGATGAATTTCGCAGTTGCCCGTGCCCTTGAACTCTTCAAAGATCACGTCGTCCATACGCGAGCCCGTGTCGATCAGCGCGGTGGCGATGATTGTCAGCGAGCCGCCCTCTTCAATATTGCGGGCCGCGCCAAAGAAGCGCTTCGGACGTTGTAAGGCGTTGGAATCGATACCGCCTGAAAGAATCTTGCCGCTGGGCGGCACGACGGCGTTGTGGGCGCGTGCGAGGCGGGTGATTGAATCGAGCAGAATCACGACATCGCGCCTATGCTCGATCAGACGCTTGGCCTTTTCGATCACCATGTCGGCTACCTGCACGTGGCGTGTGGGTGGCTCGTCAAAGGTTGAAGAAATGACTTCGCCCTGAACTGAGCGCTGCATGTCGGTAACTTCTTCGGGCCGCTCATCGATCAGCAGCACGATCAAAGTGACTTCGGGATGGTTTTGCGTGATCGAGTTCGCGATCGTCTGCAGCAGCATCGTTTTACCGGTGCGCGGCGGCGAAACAATCAGCGCGCGCTGTCCCTTGCCAATCGGCGTAACCAGATCGATTACCCGCGCCGACAAATTCTCCGGACCAACCTCCATCTTGAGCATCTCGTCCGGATAGAGCGGCGTCAGGTTATCAAAGAAAACCTTCTCCCGCGCCTGTTCCGGGGATTCGAAGTTGATCGCCTCGACTTTGATCAGGGCGAAATAGCGCTCGCCTTCCTTGGGCGGGCGAATCTGTCCGCTAATCGTGTCGCCGGTGCGCAGGTCGAATTTGCGAATTTGCGATGGGGACACATAGATGTCGTCCGGTCCCGGCAGGTAGTTGTATTCCGGCGCGCGCAGGAAACCAAAGCCGTCCGGCAAGGTTTCCAGCACACCTTCGGAAAAGATCAGGCCGCTCTTTTCGGTCTGCGCGGCCAGGACTTTGAAGATGAGTTCCTGTTTGCGCATGCCCGTGGCGCCGGGTACATCCATGCCTTTGGCGACCGAAGTGAGCTTTGAGATAGACATCTCTTTCAGCTCAGAGAGGTTGAAGACCGCTTCTCTTCCGTCCCTGTCCGCGGCGGCCTCCGGTGGCGCTTCCACGGTTGCTACGCCGCCATGCTCATTGTTGCCGCCATTGTTACTGCGTCTTTTGTTTGCCATATCAGTTCTTTCGTGCGCACGGCTTCGTGCGTCTCATGAGTGTTGGTGTCAGTTGATTTCAAGCGTGCCGGTCAACGGGAAAGTATCCGTGCGGTGTGTTATTGAGAAGCTCGTGT
The DNA here is from genome assembly GCA_046728235.1 of Acidobacteriota bacterium. Lineage (GTDB taxonomy): Bacteria > Acidobacteriota > Blastocatellia > Pyrinomonadales > Pyrinomonadaceae > UBA11740. The sequence continues at coordinate 10,448 of JBKPEE010000183.1, read as the reverse complement.
GGGGGCTTCTCGCCGCATTTGTTAAGATCCTGCGCCGCTTCTCCGCTAAGAGATCGGAATCCAGAAAAGAGTTAAGTTCGCTCGAATTTGGATGCCGGTTAACGGGGATGCGTGGCTCAGGTCAGAATCGGGTTTCAGCCAAGGCCGGTTGACTACTGTCCTACTTAAATAACTTTCGGAAATTCAATTCTAAACGAAACCAAAAAAATCGCAAGCGCTGAATCAGTACCGGCCGTTGTTTCGCTCTAACTCTTTAGCGACTTTTCGATTGCACTCCACAAATGATCCCGTCCCTGACGCTTAGTCGCTGAATATGTAATCAGATTTGTGCCCTTGAATGTGCGCGCGGCGCGACCGATGTTCTGAGCTAATTGATTCTTTGAAAGTTTGTCGGATTTCGTAGCGACGATTAAATGTGGCTTTTGATGATGCACGAGCCACTCGTGAAGTTGCAAGTCCTGTTTCGAAGGTTCGTGGCGCGAATCGACTATGTGAATTGATAACACAAGCTGCGCGCGTTTCGCAAGGTATTCTTCGGCAGCCGTGCTCCAAAGGGCTTTTACGGCCTTGGGCGCGCGCGCATATCCATACCCCGGCAGGTCGACAAATCGAAACTGACGATTGATCAGAAAGAAGTTAACGGTTTGGGTGCGCCCCGGGGTTGAAGAGGTGCGCGCGAGTCCGCGGACGCCCAGTAAGGAATTGATTAAGCTGGATTTGCCGACGTTTGATCGGCCCAGGAAAGCAATCTCAGGCACTGCGTCGCGGGGCCAGTCACTCTCGTTGAGGGCACTTTTGAGGAATTCGGCGCTCGTGATTTTCATTTTTCAACGAGCGCCTCCATCCATCTGAACTTCTGCCGAAAACAATCAGGACTGGCCGGCCGAAGCGGCGCTGGCCTGTTGTTGACGCATCTCGGCAAACTGCTTGAAACGCTCACGCATGTTGGCCATGCGCGATTCGATATTGGGCATGCGCTTGACGACGGTTTCCAGGCTCTTGGCAAAGTCCGGGTTGTCGAACATGGCGCGCAGATCCTGCAGCACCGGTTCGATCTTCATATAAACGACCATGTGCTCGCCATTGGTTGTATTGAACAGCTCTTCGTCAATGGCGCCACTGAGGACCATGGCGCAGGCCATATCCCAATAGGAAAGGACCATGCGCATATAGCCGCTGTGCTCTCCCATCATCACGCTCATGACTTCCTGAATGCTGGTAGGATTGAAACTAAACCACCAGTTGCGCGCCTCGCGCATGACGGTCTCACGACGAAGGTCGTAGAGTTTCAGAATCAGATCTGCGTCTTCATGCTTTCCCATCTCTTTGCTCCCTTATTTTAGAGGTTGTGGTATCTATGCCAGGTCGGTCCCGAGGACCGAAATGTTTACAGCGCGGACTTCTGACGTAATGGCGCAATCAGGCAAAGCTGACGACTGGAGCGCAACCGTCCCGGTTGCTCTTTCGCGCTTTGCCCTCATGCAACCGAGACGCTTGCGCTCCGGTCGTTATCGCTTGCCTGATTGCGGTTAACAAACGTCGAACCGATTTTATTAATATTTCGCTCACCTGGAGCGAACAAAAACCTTATTGCTCCGCCGGAGTCTGAAGGCCCGGCGGTGGCTCGGTGGTCCACAGCGGCGGCGCTTTACTTTCGTCGGCAATCGGCGCCGGCGTTGTCTGCTCTTCCAGAGCCAGGGCGATCACTTCGTCGATTGTTTCGACGAGGTTGATGTCCAGCACGCTGCGCACTTCTTCGGGCACTTCCGGCAGGTCCTTTTCGTTGTCTTTTGGCATGATGATCGTGTCAATACCGAAACGGTGCGCCGCCAAAAGCTTCTCTTTGATGCCGCCAATCGGCAGGATGCGGCCGCGCAAAGTTATCTCACCCGTCATCGCCACATTTTTGCGAACCGGCACGCGCATCAGGGCCGACGCCATCGCCGCGGCCATGGTGATTCCGGCCGAAGGACCATCCTTTGGAATTGCGCCTTCGGGAATGTGAATATGCAGGTCGCGTTTGCGAATGAAGTCGAGGCTCATGCCCAGCCGTTCCGCGCGCGCCTTGATGCAGGTCAGCGCCGCCTGCGCCGATTCTTGCATAACGTCGCCCAGTTTGCCGGTTAGGGTCACCGCGCCCCGCCCCTTGACCAGGGTGGCTTCGATCTGGAGCACTTCGCCGCCTACTTCGGTCCAGGCGAGACCGGTGGCCAGACCGATTTCGCTTTCGGCCGCCACGCCCTGCTGGCGGAACTTGATGGGCCCCAGCATATGTTGCACGCGCTCCGCATTAATCTCGTCTTTGAAACCTTCTTCGACGTTTTCGCCGACGAATTTGCGGGCAATCTTGCGGCAGCAGGATCCAATCTCGCGCTCGAGATTGCGCACGCCGGACTCGCGCGTGTAGTGGCGAATGATTTCCAAAATACCTTCGTCGGTAAACTCGAATTGTTCCACGCGCAGGCCATTTGATTCGGCCTGTTTGGGAACCAAATGCCGCTTGGCAATTTCGAGTTTTTCTCGTTCCGTGTAACCGGAAAGTCTCAGCACTTCCAACCGGTCCTGTAATGCCGGCGGGATCGTGTGCATGACGTTTGCGGTGGCGATGAAGAAGACTTTCGACAGATCGTATTCAACGTCCAGGTAGTGATCCTGAAACATGTGATTCTGTTCTGGATCGAGGACTTCCAGCAAAGCCGCGCTCGGGTCTCCCCGAAAGTCTGTCCCGAGTTTGTCGACTTCGTCGAGCAGCAGCACGGGATTGACCGTGCCGGCTTTCTTCATCATCTGAATAATCTGCCCGGGCAGCGCGCCGATGTACGTGCGGCGATGACCGCGAATCTCAGCTTCGTCGCGCACACCGCCGAGCGACAGGCGCACGAACTTTCGGCCGGTAGCGCGGGCGATCGATTTGCCGAGGCTGGTCTTGCCGACTCCTGGCGGTCCCACGAAGCAGAGGATTGATCCTTTCGGATTCTTTACCAGTTGACGAACGGCCAGGTATTCGAGGATGCGGTCCTTGATTTTTTCGAGGCCGTAGTGATCTTCGTTCAAAACCTCTTCGGCCTTGGTGAGATCTTTAATCTCCTTAGATTTTTGTTTCCACGGCACGCTGAGAAGCCAGTCGATATAGGTGCGCGACACGGTCCCTTCCGCGGACATGGGCGGCATCGCTTCGAGCCGGTGCAGTTCCTGAAGCGCTTTTTCTTTGGCTTCCTCGGTCATGCCGGCTTCTTCGATCTTCTTTTTCAGCTCATCCAGTTCCGCGCGCTCGTCCTTGCGGCCCAACTCTTTGTGAATCGCCTTAATCTGTTCGTTGAGGTAGTACTCTTTCTGCGCCTTCTCCATCTGCCGCTTGACGCGGGTTTGGATCGTGCGGTCGAGCTGCCGCTTCTCGAGTTCAATTTCCAGAATCTCAATCAGGCGGGCCAGACGTGCTTGCGCCGAAAACAACTCGAGCAGCCCCTGCTTGTCTTCGACTGAAATGCGCAGTTGTGATGCGAGGGCATCGGCCATATGAGAGGGATCCGCATTGCGCATAGCGGTTTGCAGCGCATCCGGTTGCACATCGGGCGCCAGCCGCAAGTGTTGCTCGATCAATTGCGCGATCTTTTGCACCAGCGCGTCTGTGCGCACACCCTCTTCGGTCACGATGGGCGCGCGGCGCACGGTTGCCGTGAAAGCCCCGGCGTTGTTATCGACGCGAATGGTCGTAGCGCGTTCGCGTCCTTCGACCACGACTTTAATCTGACCGTTGTCCTGCCGTTGCGATTGCAGGATGCGCGCGATGGTCCCGACGCGATAGATCTGGTCGGGGGTCGGTTCATCGACCGTGGCGTCATGTTGCGTGGAAAGAAAGATCGTGCGATCGGACGCCAGCGCCATCTCCAGGGCCCGGACTGAACCGGGCCGGCCGATCTTGAATGCAACTTTGGTAAAGGGAAAGATTACGACGTCCCGAATCGGCACCATTGGAAAACGGGCGATATCGGCAGGGGTTCGGTCTGAATATTCTTCCATGATTCTTACTGCGGGCGTGAAATACTGAAGGAGCGCAGGCGCTCAGGTTGCGAAAAACTATGGCCCTTTCACATTATGACCGCAAACCGAAAATTTGCGCCACAAGACTACACAAAATATACAACGAATGAGGGTCTCATCTTACATTTATTTCGCCGTTTTACGGTGTCTTACAATAAGGCAGACCCATCAAAATGACAGCTGCTCGAAACTAACACAATTGTAAACCATTTAGAGGGAACGTGCTACTGTGGTCTTCCGCAAGGAGTTTTTTGTTTTTGCAGCTGCGCGCCTTAGTGCTTCAGCTCATCTTTGAGGTTTAAGTTCCGCACCAGGCGATGTAGATAGTTCGGATGGAGGCCGAGCAGTTTTGCCGCCTCGGTGAAACTGCCGCCGGCTTTCTTCATCGCGTCGCGAATGAGTTGCTTTTTCGCATTTGTCACATTGTGGTGGTAACCCGATGATGGCAGAGCGGCCGGAGGCGAGCCGGCTTCCAGCACTGATTCCGGTAGATCATCGCTCAAAATGTGATCTGTCGTCCCCATCACCACGGCGCGCTCAATTGCGTTTTCCAGTTCCCGCACGTTACCCGTCCAATCGTAGGTCTGCAGGAGTTTCTGTGCCTGGGGAGAAATGCCCACCACTCGCCGGTTGCATTTATCTGCATACTTGGCGGCGAAATAGTTGGCCAGCATAGGGATGTCTTCCGGACGGTCTCGCAGCGCCGGCATCTTTAACTCGACCACATTCAGGCGAAAGAAAAGATCCTGCCGGAATGTTCCCTTGGCGATGGCCGTGTCCAGATCCTGATTGGTCGCCGCGATGACGCGAATGTCGACCTTAATCGGCCAGGTCGCGCCCACGCGTTCGAACTCGCGCTCTTGCAGGACGCGCAGCAGCTTGGTTTGCATCCCGGAAGACAGTTCGGCAATTTCGTCGAGGAAGATTGTGCCGCCATCAGCAGCTTCCAGCCGGCCCTTACGTTGATTGAGTGCGCCCGTGAAGGCGCCTTTCTCGTGACCGAACAGTTCGCTCTCCAACAAAGATTCTGCCAGGGCCGCACAGTTTACGGCGACGAAGGGTTTCGTCGCGCGCCGGCTGTTTATGTGAATGGCGCGCGCCGCCAACTCTTTACCGGTGCCGCTCTCGCCGCAAATTAAGACGGTTGAATCAGAGGCGGCCACCTTGGAAATCAACTGGTAAATGTGCTGCATTGGCTCGCTCTCGCCCACCATGTTGTGTTGCAGGTTGGCATCCGCGATTAAACGCTGATTCTCATGCTCGAGCATTTCGATGTGCCGGGCGTTTTGAATCGCGACTGCGGCAGTTGCGGCAATCGCGGTTGTCAACTGCAAATGGTCCGCATCGAAACGCACGTCAGGGACGTCGGTATCGAGGTAAATAACTCCCAGGGTCTTTCCATGGATGACCAGCGGCACGCACAAAAGAGAATGAGAATGTGCGGCCATCAAACTGTCGGTGTGCAGGGCTTCGGTTTTTTCGGCGTCAGTTACCAGCAGCGCCGCGTTGTCCTTCAGGACGCGACGCACCACCGTACTGCTGACGTTGATTTTTTGATCTGGTCCATAGATGCGATCAAGTCCAAAAATCGAGGTGAATTCGTTACTGACCTCTGCGTCTTCTCCCAGCAGCAGAATCGCGCCGTGCTTCGCGGGCACGACTTCGAATATCAATTCCAGCAGCCGTTCCTGCAATTTTCCGAGGTCGCGAATCGCATTGATGGAAGTGCTGACCTTCAACAGCACCGCGAGATCGCGAGCCATCACGCCAAAGAGATCCGCGTAACTCATGCGCAGGGTGGCGCCACTCGTGATCTCGCCTTCAGAAAAACGAATTTCGCTGGTGCGCGAGGGCTCGTCGGTGTCTTCGTAAAGAAAGAAAAACTGCGAATCACCGATGCGAACTCGATCGCCGTGCTGAAGTTCCCGGCGCCTGACGGGCACATCGTTTACGAAAGTGCCGTTGCGGCTCCCCAAATCGGCAATGATGAAGCGGTCGCCGTCTCGTTCAATGATCGCGTGCCGGCGCGAAACGGAAGCATTCCCGATCTTCAGAGTCGCCCCGGCCTGACGGCCGATAAGGACCGGCTCGTCAGTCATCGAAATAACCGTGTCTTCGAGCTTACCGGTAATGGCGGCAATTCGCGGCTTCATAGTCTTAGACTGCGTTTCGGTGTTCGCGGAGTGCAAGTTTACGCGCCTCAGGCGCGGGTCGCAAGAATTTTTGCTAGCTCCGCTTGCGTGAGAGCTCTATCCAAATAGATAAGTGATCTATCCGATGAGATAGGAATCTGAAAGCCGGATTGCCTGCTTGGAAAAAATGCCGAGAAACTCACAAAGTAGGCCAGCGCCCTCATTGACTTGATTTAGCAGCCGTACCGCCACTCGATGTCTGGTGCCGCGGCGCCGTGGCACACGTTTCGCCAATAGGCCAACCGCAAAGTTTGAAGGTCGACCAAAGTCGGCCAGGCTCTTTCAAAGAGCAGGAGGAGAAGAGATGAAAAGACAGATTGCAAAAGGATTGGCGATGTTCATGGTCACGTTGGCATTGGCGGCGGCGTCGGCAGTGGTCGCGAATGGTCAATCGTCACGACTATCGGCACAGGTTCCGTTTGATTTCGTCGTTGGAGACAAGACCCTGCGCGCCGGTGAATATCATGTTAACTCGCTGAACGATGCCGGGAATCTGATCGTCATCAGAAGTGACGACGGAGACCGCGCGATTCGCTCGACCAACACAGCGCAGCGTCGTAGCAACCAGCAACGCGCGATGCTCGTGTTTCACCGCTACGGCAGCACCTACTTTCTGTCGCAGATTTGGATGGCCGGCGAAAGTACCGGACGCGAATTGCCAGAGACACGGCAAGAGCGCGCGATCGAGCGCGAGCTGAAGATGTCTGCTGCGAATCGAGCTTCGGCTGAAGTGGTCGAAGTAATTGCGCTGGCGCGGTAACCGAACTGCCACGCGACGGGAGCGCTCCCTGACGGACCATCGCTCCCAAAGCAAAACGGCAATCCCGGGTAACCGGGATTGCCGTTGTTGTTTGTATTTTGGATTATCTAAGCCGCGGCGTCATCAACACCGGCGAGACCTTCACCCGGTATGGCGCGGCGGCGCTCGACCATCTCGCTCGTGATCACGAATTCCTTGACGCGCTTCTGCGAGGGCAGCGTGTACATGGCTTCGAGCAGCAGCTCTTCGAGAATCATCATCAAGCCGCGCGCGCCGACTTTGCGTTGCAGGGCCTGGCCGGCCACAGCTCGCAGCGAGTCGTCCGTGAATCGCAGCTTGACGCTGTCAAAGTCAAATTTCTTCTGGTACTGACGAACCAGCGCATTCTTTGGTTCAGTGAGAATCTTTACCAGCGCCGCCTCATCCAGTTCATGCAGCACGCCCACGACCGGCAAGCGGCCGACAAATTCCGGAATCAATCCGTAGCGAATCAAATCTTCCGGTTGCACGTGTGCGAGCGCATCAGCCTGACGCTGCGATCCGGTCTTGACCTCGGCGTGGAAGCCGAGCGACTTGTTGCGCAGCCGGCGCTCGACAACTTTTTCCAGGCCGACGAAAGCGCCCCCGCAAATGAAAAGGATGTTCGTCGTATCCACGGGGAAGAATTCCTGGTGCGGATGTTTGCGTCCACCCTGCGGTGGCACATTCGCGACCGTCCCTTCCAGGATCTTCAGCAGCGCCTGCTGCACTCCCTCACCGGAAACGTCGCGAGTGATTGAAGGATTTTCGTCTTTGCGGCAAATCTTGTCGATTTCGTCGATATAGATAATGCCCTGTTGGGCGCGCTCGACATCGCCGTTGGCCGCCTGCAAGAGTTTAAGGATGATGTTCTCGACATCTTCGCCGACATATCCGGCTTCGGTCAGGGTGGTCGCGTCGACAATGGTGAACGGCACACTCAACATGCGCGCTAAGGTTTGCGCCAGCAGCGTCTTGCCCGTCCCCGTCGGACCGATCAGCACGATATTTGATTTTTGAATTTCGACGTCGGCGCGCCGGCGGGCGAGCTCGATTCGTTTGTAATGCTGGTATACGGCGACGGCCAGGCGCTTCTTAGTCTCTTCCTGCCCGATTACATATTCGTCGAGAAAGGCTTTTATTTCACCGGGTTTTGGAAGTGGAGGACGCGAGGCTACCGACTCAGCCTGCTGATCATCACTGATGATCTCGTTGCAGATGTCTATACATTCATTACAGATATAAACCGTCGGCCCGGCAATGAGCTTCTTCACTTCGTTCTGGGATTTACCGCAGAACGAGCATCGCAGCGTGTCGTCGGTTCTTCTTACCATATTCTGAGGAACTCCGTTGTGGCGCAATCCAGCCGGACTGCCAAACTCGCGCCCATTACTCGCGGTGGGCGATCACCTCGTCTATTAAACCATAATCCTTGGCCTGAGTGGCGGATAAATATCGATCCCGCTCAACATCGCGCTCAATTGTTTCCATGTCCTGCCCCGTATGTTTCGCCAGAATCTCAGAGGTCAGCTCGCGAATCCGAATCAGTTCTTCCGCATGAATCCGCACGTCGGTGGCCTGTCCCTGCATGCCGCCTGAGGGCTGGTGAATCAGGATTCGTGAATTCGGCAGCGCGAAACGTTTGCCCTTGGCGCCCGCCGTCAGCAACAGCGCGCCCATCGAGGCGCACATGCCGACGCAAATAGTCGTCACGTCCGGCCGGATGAACTGCATCGTGTCGTAAATCGCCAGGCCCGCCGTCACCGAGCCGCCGGGTGAATTGATATAAAGGTTAATGTCCTTTTCGGGATCCTCGGCTTCGAGGAAAAGCAGTTGCGCGACGATCAGGTTGGCGATTTGATCGTCGATCGGGGTGCCGAGAAAGATGATGTTGTCTTTCAGGAGTCGCGAGTAGATATCAAACGCCCGCTCACCGCGCGACGTTTGTTCGACGACCATCGGAATCAGAGCCATATCAGTTTTCAATCTCAATCTCAATTTCAGATCTCAGATTTGAGATCTCAAAAATTTAGGAGGCAGTAAGCAGTAAGCAGTAAGCAGAAAAACTTTCGTGAGCGGCGGTTTATTCTGACTTCTGACTACTGGTTTCTGACTCCTGTTTTTCTTCCTTCCATTCTTCGTCAGTTATCTTCGCATTCGCAACCAGAAAATCGAGCGCCCTGCGATTGCGCAACCTCGAAGCGATGCTAGTTTCGCCACCTTGCTTTGTCAAGACGGCACGCACTTGGTCTGGTGACTGATGCGAGGCTGCGGCGATCGAATTGATCTCGTCAGTAACGTCGTCGTTGCCGACTTTTATGTTTTCGGCGTCGGCGATCTCATCAAGCAACAGTGAACTACGCAGATCGAAACTCGCCTGTTCTTTTAAAGAGTCACGCGCCTTCTCCCAATTGAGTTCGGGATTGCGCGGGTCGATGCCCTGGCCGATCATGTCGCGCACGATTGATTCGAAACGATGTTCAGTTTGGTGATTGACGAGCCGCTCAGGTAATTCGAATTCATGTCTCTCGACCAGCTTACGCAAGAGCATGGATCGCATTCTCCCTTCGGCTTCATTCTGCGCCTGGGCTTCGAGATCAGAGCTAACCTTCTCGCGCAATTGAGCGAGCGATTCAATATCGTCGCCCAGACTCTGGGCCCACTCATCGTCCGTTTCCGGCAGTTCTTTGATGCGAACAGCGTTGACTTTCACCGTGTATTCAACTGATTTCCCCGCGAGACCTTTGGCGTTGAAATCCTGAGGATAGTTGACCGTAAACGTCTTTTCCTGGTCCGCGGTGGTTCCGGTGAGGTTGTCAGTGATCTCCTGCACCACGCCTTCGCCGCCCAGGATGACGTCGACATCCTCAACGTTGATTGGCTCGGCGTCGGGTTCGTTGATGAACCGGCCGTGAAAATTCGCAGTTACCGTATCGCCGGGTTGCGCGCCGCGATCTTCCACCGGCTGCAGCGAAGCAGAATTCTCGCGCAACTGTTCAATCACCCGTTCGACATCTTCACCTCGCACCGGCCGCGTTCGACGGGTTACTTCGAGACCCTTGTATTCTCCCAAGCTGATCTCAGGCAGCACGTCAACGTTGACATTAAAAGCGATCGGCTTCTGGCCCAGTTGATCCAGGCCTTCGCTGTTCTCGAGGTTTAGTTCCGGCTCGCCGAGTGCTTCCAGCTTATGCTCGGTGATCGCCGACTGCACGGCATTGGGCAGCAGCTCCTTCAGCACTTCGGTGCGAATCTGATCTTTATAGCGCGTGCGCACGACCGCGCGCGGTGCGTGACCGGGACGAAAGCCCGGCACCGTGGCAGCCTTTGCATAGTTGTCGCTGATTCGATCGTAGACCGCGCGCACGGCGTCGGCTTCGATCACCACATCGATCTGTTTGCGGGTTGGAGAGATTTCCTTGAGTTCAGTCTTCATA
>JBKPEE010000182.1:0-9616 GCA_046728235.1 Acidobacteriota bacterium | reverse complement strand
CGATCACGATGCTTGCCTGATGCACATCCATCCCAACATAATAGGTTCGCAAAGGGCTCTTCCTCCGATTCACTTGAAGTCTTCGAACAACTCCAAGGTACATCGGCGGGGGCGCCCTTTCATATAGCGTTTATAGCCGCTCGGTGGTTAATACACTCAAGCTCCGGAGGAGCGAAATATTCTGGTACCAATATACTTGACTCAGTTAAGGATTGTTGTCAGCGCCAACGGCGCGCAATGTAAAAGCCCGGCCCAACGGGCCGGGTCTCTTCGCGAGCACGCAATCGAGCACTGAAAGCGCGTGATAATTGGTCGCCGATGTGAGTTTTGGCCGTGTCAAAACTCGAATTCCTCTTCATGTCTTTCTTCGTGTTCGTTCGTGTGAACTTCGTGGATCGTCCGTTACGCCGCCAAAAAGAGATCCACGAAATCACACGAACCATCACGAAGCAACGTGCGGAGACACACTCTCGTTGGGTCTGGGCTGTTACATTTCTGCGCCGTTGGCGCTCAACATTTGGCCGCTGTGCGGCCAGTTCGATGCCTCGCTTCACGACAGCAACAGTAGAATTACCCAACTGCCGAATCTACAGAGTCCGTTACCCTCCCGCGGTAACTATCACCGCGTGCACTCCCAGCAGCTCGGAAAAATCTTTGCTGTAGGTGGCGTCGATCTTGCGCGTGCCGCCAATGCATTCGACCAACTCCTCGGTCGAAACAAATCCGTCACTTACTGCTTCTATCGCCCACATCGGAACATGTGACGCGGTGTGCAGTAAATCTTCTATCAACCCAAGGTATTGTTCCTTCGTCTCAACATACGACCCCAGTTTGGTGCTGCGCTCGTTGATTGGGTCGGCGGTCGAGCCGGTAACCTGGCGCATCCATTCCTCACGCCATGAGAACACGCGCGTGTTGCGGCTGTCGTTCGACCGCGTCGGGTGCGGCAGCCGCAGGAACATCAGGTCGCTGTCCTGATTCTCGGCAATAAAGGCCCTGGCCGCCTGGTTCGTACTCGGATTTCGACATTGGTTGTTGATGGGCGGCGGCAGCGTATGCAACACCCGGTGAAACACACTGGAAAGCGAAAGCGGTTGCCGCAGGTCGCGGGTATCGAGGTTGAAAGAGAAAACGTAATCGGCGACCGACATGCCCACCGCCAGCGCTAGCGCTCGCTTATAGTTCGATCCCAGGCGGTCGACATTTGCCCGCAGATTATCAAACCACCAGGCGTCAGTTTCGTTGAACCACGTCAGGAGTCCCGGGTTGCGAAAGTCTTTTCGCGGAACGTAAGCGTCGTCCAGCAGCAGCTCAACATCTTCCGCAGTCAGCGTCTCAGAGTTGTTTTCAATAAACGCCTGAGACTTGGTCCAGGCCCATTGCGCCGGATCGTTAGCCGCAACACGGACCTGCCAGCGCTTGAGGTAATGGCCCAGGTGCGGCTCGCCCACGAGTGGCAGAGCGACGGACCGAAACTTCAGGCGTCGCAGAACGTTCAGTTCGAAGCCCAGCCAACCAACGGTGCCGGTGTTGATACCGTTTTGAGGTTGCATCAAATAATTTGGAGTCCTGGCTTCAGGTGGTACGCCGCGTAACCGCGCTCCGAACGCTGCTCGGAACCGAGCGTCATAACGAGCTCAGCTGATCCAGCCGCGCCATGATTTCGTCCGCGATCAAATTGAAATCGGGCGGGCCATCGAAGTCTTCTGCATAGCCCTTCAGCTCGTTGAAGGGTTCCAGCGCTAGCAGCACCCGCACCACGCGCGGATCGAATTCTATTCCCGTCCATTCAACCAGATGTTGTCGCGCCTGCCGCTCAGAATAGGCTTCACGAAACGGACGCGCATCCGTCAACGACGCGTAAGCATCGGCCACCCGTAAAATCCGCGCCCCCAGAGGGATCTGCTCGAACCGCAAGCCATCCGGATAGCCACTGCCGTTCCACCATTCATGATGCCAGCGAACCAGCAGTTGCGCTCCGCGATCCGCGCCCGCCGTAGCAGCTTCACGCTCGCTGAACAGGGGATGCCGCGCCAAATCCATGCGCTCGTCATCGCTGAGCGCTCCCTGACGATGAATGTAATCACGATTCATGGCCACCTCGCCGAGATCGTGCGCCAGCGCCGCCACGCGAAGCGAGAACCTGTCGCGCGATCCGAGAGAAAAGGACTTGCCCAGCTGATCGGCAATCGCCGCGATTCGCCGCGCATGGGCGTTGCCATAATTCTCGAACTCATCGGCGCGCGAGGCCAGGTCAGTGAAGACCTCGAGCATTGCCGAGTGCGCAGTCTCAATTGGTTCTAACGGCGGCATGAACTCCAAAAGGTCATTTGCTTTTCAATTTAGACAATAATTCGCGAGCCGCCTGGTTCCTGGGATCAGCAGCCAGCGCGCGCTCTGCTTCGCTCTCCGCACGTTTCGGCATGCCCAGTTGCCGATAGAGTTCCGCCAGCATCACCCGAAAGCTCGCGTTGTTAGGCTCGATCGCCAGCGCGGCCAGCAACTCGGTTTCGGCAGTGCGAACCAGGTTCGGCTTGCGCATTAACGCGACGCCATAGTGTGCCCGGTACTTAGCCTGTCTGGGCTGTAGTATAACGGCTTCGGAGAAATAGCGAATGGCCGCGTCCGTTTCATTGCCCTCCAGCGCCTGACTTCCCAGCGCAAAGCAAGTCTCAGCCCGGGCCGTCGGTGTTTGCGGAGCAGCGCGCTCGCCGGTGGCAGTGGCGGCGGCGGATTTGTCAGGCGACTGCCGGGCGCGAGGCTTATCGTACTCAGCTCGCCGCTTGGCATCGTTCAATACCTCATAAGCATGAGCGATCCGCGCAAACGACGTTTCCAGCTTCGCCCGGGTCTCCGGCTCACTTTGATGAAAACGATCCGGATGAAAGCGGCGGGCCAATGTGTGATACGTGGCCTTGATTTCTGTGGCGCTGGCCGTGCTCGGGACGTCGAGCACTTCGTAATGATTGCGCGCGGATTGCAAACGCTTGCACAAAGCCTCCACATCACTTTCCGAGGCTTCAGCGCCAGGTGCAGCCGGCGCCGCGACCGCAGCCGGGCGCGGTTTCGCCGATCCGCCCAACGCCGGTGAGTAATCTTCGCGGTGCACAATCCCCGAAAGCGATAGCGCGTAAACCCCGCGCAGGCAGTCTTCCTCAGAAATGCCGTTGGTCGCGAACTGTGCAATCTTCACAGCGTCGCCACATGCATTGATGCGAGCCAGCATCAAAGACTCAGCAGCCGAAAGCGGAAGCGTATGGCTGGCCGCCACTACTGAATACCTGCCCTGATCAACGCGCGATTTTACGAGGCCCAGAGGAAGATGCCGCGCGCATTGAAGAAGCAAACGATCAACCTCGAGCGGCACGCGCAGGTCACCGGCCACTCGCACGCGTGGGTCAAACGACCATTGACCGTCGGTCCAAAGGAGCGCCACTCGCAATACATCCGCAGCCTGAGAGCTGCGCGCATTCTGGAGCACGGCGGGTGTGATGGCGCCGCTCTTGACGAGGCTCGCGCCCAGCTCCTGATCGGAACCTGTTGACGCGTAATCGCGCAGTTTCTCAGGCGGAACTCCGTTACGCGTCAGTACCTCGGCCAGACGGTGCGCGCGCAGGTTCGAGGTCGCAAACAGCAGATCTCCATTGTTGAAGTAGATCACGACCTTGGCGCGATCGCGGGACAGCCGGAGTGCGCCCGACAGCCCCGCATTACTAATCTCGCGAATTAATTCGGCAAGGGGATGTTGGGCGAGCTGTCCTTCTTTCTGAGGGTCGTTTTGGCTCACGGCTTCTGAATATAGCGCACGGCAGTCAAGTTTTCACGGCCACGCTGGCGGCCCTGGTTCAGCTTGGACTGCGCAATCGCTTTCGACGCGTAGCGTCGGCATGAGTGTAGACCGACGTTTTAATGCCGGGTCCTCCGTCCGCAGGTCGTCCCGACGCGTCAGCGACGGCTGAGCAACGGCGCAATTCAGCCGTCGCTGACGCTACGCGGCAATTCTGTTGACGATTTCCCCGGCTCTAAAGAGCCGGGCTAAAGTCACGTCGACGCTACGCGTCGAGGCATTTCGCCAGATCAAACTGCACCAGTGCCCGGTGGTGGTCCAGCCTTGAAAGTGTACCACTACCTTTCAGGCTACGCTTTCGGGTGCGTCTTATCGTAAACCTCAATCAATTTTTCCATCGAAACGTGGGTATAGATTTGGGTGGTGGAAAGCCGCGCGTGTCCGAGTAATTCCTGGATGTCGCGCAAATCTGCGCCGCTGTCAAGCAGGTGCGTGGCGAACGAATGTCGCAGCGCATGCGGGCTGATGTCATGAATGCCGGCGCACAGCCGGATGTACTTTTCCACCAGACGGCCCACCGACCGCGTGGTCATGCGCGTACCCTGATAATTCAAAATCAATGGTTGGGCGTCACGCCTGGTCGCTGGAGCGTTCAGCAAAAACTTCTCCCGGACTGCCAGATAATCCTGCAACGCCTTCGCGGCCGGATCTCCAAAGGGCACAATTCTCTCCTTGCGGCGCTTGCCCAGGACGCGCAGCAGCTTGTTCTTGAAATCGATGTCGCGAAGATTGATGTTCACCAGTTCAGACACGCGGATGCCAGTCGCATACAGCAACTCGAGAATGGCGCGATCGCGTTTCCCGAAATCTGTTTCCGGATCCGGGGTTTCAATGAAGCGAATCGCGTCTTCGATTGACAAGTGCACCGGCAGTTTCTTTTCCTTGCGCGGCGTGGCGACCAGCTTGGCCGGGTTCGACTCAATCACTTCCTCGCGCACCAGGAATTGAAAGAAGGTGCGCAGGGCCGCGAGCTTGCGAGCGATTGAGGTCTTCTTTTTGTGGTCCGAATGCAAGCTCGAGAGCCACTCGCGAATCGTGAGGTGGTCGATCTGAGCGATTGCCGGCGCGCCTCGACGAGTATTTGCGCCAGAGACGTTTTGGTTGAGTGCTTTTGCCGGCGTAAGAAAGTCGAAGAACTGTATCAGGTCACTTTCATAATTGCGCAAGGTATGCGCGCTGACATTTCTTTCGTAGCGCAGGTGATCGAGGAATTGAGTGAGAAACTGATCAATCATTGTGAGCGCACGTGCCGCCCTGGTCAGCTCGGACGCACATCGCGACGTAATTGTAGATCAGTTTTGGGTGAAAGCCGTTCTCCTTACGCCTGATCGCGAGTCTTCACCACGAACCCCTTGCGCGCGCGCACCCGAGTGTTCTGTTTTGTCTTCACCCGCACCGTGATCTGGTGATACCTGCCGTCGCGCTTGTCGGTGGCGGGATAGTAGCTGAGGATGTACTGCTGGGCCAGATCTGCGGAAATCTGCGCGAAGGTGTTGTCAAGATCATCGACAGTTTTGGGAATGTAAGCTTCGCCGCCGGTTTGGGCTGCGAACTCCTGCATGCGCCTTTCCGCAGTCAGATCGCGAACATTGGCGTTGTCATACAGTCCGGTTTGAACGACATAAACCTGGCATTCATCGGACGAGAGGCGTTGCAGCGTGGTCTCGAAATCGTGGTCTTCGCGGCTCGTGGTGTCGCGCCCGTCAGAGACGATGACGATTACGCGTCGTCCCGCATAGGGCTTGAGATATGCCAGCGCCGCAAAGACGGCGTCATAGAGGGAAGTGGCTCCTTCGGGTTTTCCGAACGCGGCAATTGTTTGCTCCAGCCTGGCAACTTCGCCGGTCATCGGTTGTGACAACTCTACCGTGGTCGAGACGGAATAGATGGCGGCTTCATCGACGGGTCGCATAACGCTGCGAAAGAACCGCATCGCCGCCCGCTTTTCAAATTCCCGCGACGCATCCAGGCTCCCACTGTTGTCGAACAGCATCGCCATGCGCACCGGCGTTTCCGCGCGAAAGATGTCGCTAATCGGTTTTGTTTCTCCGTCAACGATCAATTCAAAGTCCTCGATCCGGAGATTCGCAACCGCGGCGCCGTGAGCGTCGAGCACAGTTGTCGGCACCGGTACCAGGTGCGAACTCACGCGCACGATGTCTTCAGGCTGGTTCGCGGGCTCTTCCTTACTTGCCTTTGCTGACTGTGTCGGTACTGGCGGGGGCGGCGGCATCTTCGTGGTCGTCTGTCGCGGGCGCTCCGATGCCGGCGTCGGCGAAGGTTTGGCGTTGGTATTCTTTTGGCGGCCTGATTGCGAGTGAGTAGGCGGGGCGGTCAGACCAAATCCGGCAAAAGCGAAAGCCAACGTGGCGACTACCGCAGCTGAATTTCGCAGGCGACTTTTCATCTGATTGCAGCGAGTGCCTGGCCAATCTGTGGAAGCTTCTGATCCAGCCATTCGTCCCATTCTTTCAACGCCATGTTCACCTGGAGCGCATGCCGGTCGCGCTTTCTTTTCACCGAGCGTGCCTGCTCGCGAGTCAATGGTTCGAGCAGAGCGAACGTGATATTTACCGGCTGGTAATTTTTTGTCTCCGCGCTCGAAACGTAACGCGCCAACGCTCCAATGGCACTACGGGGCGGCGCCGCCAAAAGTTCTTCGCTCTGCAACAGCCGAGCCGCGTTCAACCCCGCGAGCCAGCCCATCGCCACTGATTCAACATAACCCTCGACGCCCGTGATTTGTCCGGCGAAGAAGATGTTTGGATGCTCGCGCACCTGCATGGTTGCCGACAATACTCGGGGACCGTTGATATAAGTGTTCCGGTGAATCTGGCCGAACTGAAGGAATTCAGCCCGCGCCAGTCCGGGAATTAGACGAAGAACGCGGGCCTGCTCGCCGTATCGCAGATGGTTTTGAAAGCCAACCATGCTGTACGCGTCTGCCATCAGGTTCTCCTGCCGCAGTTGTACGGCAGCGTAGGGTTCACGCCCTGTCCGTGGATCGGTCAGCCCCACCGGTTTCATCGGTCCGTATCGCAGCGTGTCGATGCCCCGCCGCGCCAGCTCTTCAATCGGCAGGCAGGCTTCAAACCAGCGCGTCTCTTCGAAGCGCTGAAGCGGGACGCTGTTAGCCGCTTTTAGCGCTTCATGAAAATGGACGTACTCCTCTTCATTTAACGGACAATTCAGATAATCATCGCCGCCTTTGCCGTAGCGCGCCGCGCGAAAAGTGATTGCGCAGTCAATGGAATCAGCGGCAATGATCGGGGCAATCGCGTCGTAGAAGTAAAGCTGATCATCGCCCGTGAGTTTCATGATTTCAGCGGTCAAGCGCTCGGAAGTCAGCGGGCCCGTGGCGATAACAGTGATGGCGTCGAGGGGAATCGAGGTCATCTCTTCGCGCACAATTTCAATGTTCTGATGCGCTTCCGCACGCCGGGTGATGTAGTCAGCAAACTGCTCGCGATCGACTGCCAGCGCCGCGCCGGCGGGCACGCGCGTGGCCGCCGCGGCTTCCATGACCAGCGAGCGGCCGCGACGCAACTCTTCTTTCAACAGATAAGACGCGGTACCAGGCTCGTCGGACTTTAAAGAATTCGAGCAGACGACCTCTGCCAGTTTGCCCGTGCGATGCGCCGGCGTTTTTTTGCCGGGCCGCATTTCAAACAGGCGCACGCTCGCGCCCGAATTTGCGGCCTGCCAGGCAGCTTCAACGCCGGCCAGTCCGCCGCCGATGATGGTGATTTGGTTCATTGTCGATTGCCGATTGCCAATTGTCGATTGAGAGGAAGTACCTGGTCGCTACTTCTTGCACTCATGTGTAATCGGCAATTGGCAATGACTTAGCGCCGCTTCTTTCGTCGCAGGACCTTTTCGTGTGCCTCTTTGGTGAGGCGCGCAACTTTCTCGGCCTTGGTCTCTGATCGATTTGTGCCGGAATCGGTCTCGGGGCCGGCGTGAGCCTCGCGCATCTCACCCTGATGTTTGTGAAAATCAAATTTATTCATCTTGTTGCCACTGCCGACTTTGAAAGTCTCAATATTGCGTGTTTCACCTTTCATAAAGCACTCCTTTTAGTTGAATCACCAGCCCGCGAAGCGGGCGTCAGCATACAGCGTGGTTCGACGCGTAGCGTCGGCATGACTGTAGCCCGGCGTTTTAACGCCGGGTCCTCCGTCCGCAGGTCGTTCCGTCGCGTCAGCGACGGCTGAACAATGGCGCATGTCAGGCGTCGCTGACGCGACGCGGTAACTTCAGTTGACCTTTTCCCCGGCTCTTTAGAGGGCGTGTCAAAACTCGAATTCAATGTTTTTCTTCGTGTTAGTTCATGTGATTTCGTGGATCGTCCGTTACGCCGCCAAAAAGAACGATCCACGAAATCCACGAACCATCACGAAACTTGACACTCAATTTACCGCATTCGTATAGTCAGATGCACCGTCGGCCGGCTTAGCTCAGTTGGTAGAGCGTCTGATTCGTAATTAGAAGGTCATCGGTTCAAGTCCGATAGCCGGCTCCATTACCTCCCCTTCGTCCTCGATAATCATAGCGACCGCAAAGCTTCGCTTATGAAATCACCCGAGCGATCAAAAACTATAATTCC
The DNA here is from genome assembly GCA_046728235.1 of Acidobacteriota bacterium. Lineage (GTDB taxonomy): Bacteria > Acidobacteriota > Blastocatellia > Pyrinomonadales > Pyrinomonadaceae > UBA11740. The sequence continues at coordinate 1,163 of JBKPEE010000182.1, read as the reverse complement.
TTTGGTCGGCCTGATCTTGATTATTTCGATAGTTGCTTCCGCGCATGGTCAAGCGGCCACTAAAGTAACCGGATCCGTGACGGACCCACAGTCTGCTCCGATCCCCGGCGCTCGCATCACTTTGTACTCACTCGATCGAATCTTACAGACGACATCGGATTCGTCGGGGCACTTTAAGTTCAATATGGTTCCCACCGGTAATTACGAATTCGAAGTTGTCGCCCCAGGTTTCAAGCGTACCATCAAGCCCAATGTGTACGTCACTGGTCTATCGCAAACGGTGATGCCAAACAAGCCGATGGAGTTAACAGTTGTGATGGAAATAGCGCCGACTGGTTCACCGACGGTGATAGTACCTGCGACAGAGGTAGTAGCGCCGGTTGGTTCCTGCGGACCTCCCGATTCGGTAACTTATGAGCCCCGGAAGGCACGCGACGCCGATGCTCTTGGCGGAATTGTTATTGACCTTTATCCGAAAATGCCTGTCGCGGGTGTCACTCTTCAGCTCTTTGATGCGACCGGCGTGCAGATAAACCGGCAGCAGACGAACGAGCGCGGGGAATTCCAATTCAAACAAACCGGGCCTGGACGTTATTATATCTTGTTTCAACACCCGGGCTACTGGAACAACAAGTCCGCCGAGTTCTGGGTAGCCCGCGAAAACAAAACTCACATCACACTCCGGGCAGTGCAGCTAGGCAAGTTCGTCATTTGCCAATAACGACCCTAACTGTTTCTTTTCCAGAAACACCCGGGTCAGGCCTCTTTACAAATGCGATTTTGCGATTTTGCGGCACCGCTGCTCACAACTGTTCCCGTCGTTGTTTGCGAATCTGCTGAACTCCGCGCTCTCACGCGCGTTCAATCAGGAGAATCGCACGAATCGCAATTCTGACCCCCAGATTACAGGTTTATAAATTAGGAGAGTAAGGATGCACACGAAGGGGCTCCGATCTGATAAACGCGGGCGTAAGGCTTTGCCCCAAAAGTTAATCGGCATTTGAAACGCGCCGCTTAATGCTGGGAGCGCGGACGTCCTCGTCCGCATATTCCAGACAGCACGCTTCCGGAAATGAAGGAAAATCAATGCGAAAACCTATTCGCGCTTCGCGCTCAGGGCGGACGGGGACGTCCGCGCTCCCAGCATCGGGCGGCCAGTCATT
>JBKPEE010000181.1:0-35050 GCA_046728235.1 Acidobacteriota bacterium | reverse complement strand
CGCCACGCTGCGGTGGTAAGTGACTCGGGTTCGGAGTCCCGCCTTTAGGCGGAAAAAGTTAATCCGTGGAATTCCGCCTGAGGGCGGCACTGCAGCAGGCTGCGCAAAACAAATTTGGAGTGCGGCGGCTTGACGCCGCTTCGGTTTTCGATTCGGTGCAGTGCGCAAATGAATAAAAAGCGGCGTCAACGGCACCCCACGCGAGCTGCTCGCGCGGGGACCCCGCCGCCGCCGCACTCCAAATGCGGATGCCGTGACCAAAACGCTTGCGTTACTGAAACGCGCTCCCTATCATCGAAACATAATGCCGCAGACGAATTCCCCTGCCGGAGGCAGGACGGCGGAACGAGTTTTTCTCATCGACTCGATGTCGCATATCTTTCGTGCCTTTTTTGCGCCGCTCGCAAATCGCGCTGCGCCCTTGATGACTACCAGGGGACAGGTGACGCAGGCCGTTTACATCTTCACCAATATGCTGCGAAAGCTCCTGCAGGACGAGCAGCCGAGATACATCGCCGCCGTTTTCGAGTCCAAGGAAAAGACTTTCCGTCATGAAACCTTCAGTGATTACAAAGCCAATCGCGAGCAGATGCCCGATGATCTCGCTTCGCAACTGCCTTACATCAAGCGGCTGTGCGAGGCTTACAACATTCCCATTATCAGCCGCCCCGGCTACGAAGCCGACGATGTGATCGGAACCCTCGCGGTCCAGGCTGCGAACAAGGGGTTGCAGGCCGTCATCGTTTCGAACGATAAGGACATGTGCCAGCTGGTCCGCGATCCGCTCGTTGTCTGCATGCGGCAGAACTCTCAGGTAGTGAAGCGAAAGGAACCAGTACCGCCGATCGAGTGGTGTGACGAAGCCTGGGTCGAGAAGAAATTTGGGGTGCCCGCGGAAAAGCTCGTTGACTTGCTCGGTCTGATGGGCGATTCGATCGACAACATTCCCGGTGCGCCGGGCGTGGGCCCCAAGGGAGCCGTGCAGATCATTCAGGACTACGGCTCGGTCGACAATGCGCTGCACCACTGGGAAGGGATCAAAAACAAACGATATCGCGAATCTCTGCGCGATAACGCCGAACTGATTCGCAAATCGCGCGAGCTGGCCGAAATCAAGACTGATATCGACATCGAGTTGAATCTGGAAGAGTTGCAGGTGCGACCTCCAGATCGCCTGGCGGCTTACGAACTGTTTCGCGAGCTCGAGTTTACCAACCTTTCAAACGAATTCGCCGATGCCGCCAGGCCCGTCGCTACCACCGAGCGTCACTATTCAACTATCGCGAGTAAGCGCGAGCTTGAGGCGCTCATCGAAAAGCTTTGGCACGCTGAAACTGTTGGCATCGCGCTGTCGAATTCTTCACCGCCGGGCGCGGGCCAGCAGCAAAGTCCCCGTGACCCACACGGCGCGCGCGGGATCGCGTTTTCGGCGAAGGCCGGCGAGTCGGCATTTATCGATCTCGAGAATTTTGCCGAAGGTCGTGAAAGCGCCGTCGCGGCCTTAAACGATTTGCTGACGAATGGGCTGGTCGAAAAACAGGTCCACGATTTGAAGCGCACCACGGCTTTGCTGGCGCCGCTTAATGTCGAGCTAGCCGGCGTCAACGATGACACGCTCATAGCTGCTTATGTGCTTGATCCATCCCGCAGCAAATATGAGTTAAATGATCTGGCACGCGAGCTGGTCGGCGTTGAAGGCGGCGGGCCCCCTCACGAAGGGTGGAGCGAAATCGGTTGGCAAACGGCTGAGGTGGCCGATCTGACGGCGCAAGTTGCGCCGGTTTTGCACGCACGCATCGAGGAAAAAGATCTCGATAGCATCTACCGCGAAATCGAACTCCCGCTCGCGCCCTTACTGTACCGCATGGAACGCGCCGGCATTCGCGTGGATTGCGAAGTGCTCGGGGAATTGTCGCGTTACCTGGGTGGCGAACTCGAAAAACTGACGACCAGGATCTGTGAACTTGCGGGACGAGAATTCAACATAAACTCGCCAAAGCAGGTAGCCGAATGCTTTGAAGCGCTCAACATCGTCTCAGGCCGCAAAACCTCGACGGGCCGCGTTTCGACCAGTAAAGCAGTGCTGGAGGAATTGGCGCTCACGCATGAGTTGCCGCGATTGATCATCGAATATCGCGAACTGGAAAAATTAAAAAGCGTTTACACGGACGCCTTGCCGCATCAGGTGGGCAGTGACGGCCGCATTCACGGCTCGCTCAATCAAACTGTGGCGGCGACCGGGCGTTTGTCTTCCAGCGACCCAAATCTGCAGAATATTCCGATTCGCACTGAGCTCGGCCGGCGCATTCGCCGCGCGTTCGTCGCCGACTCGGGAAACAAGCTCATCTCGGCAGATTATTCCCAGCTTGAGCTCCGGCTGCTGGCGCACATTACGCGTGACGAGGTGATGCTCGACGCTTTTCAGAAGGGTGAAGACATACACAACCGCACGTCGCGCCTGGTGTTTGGGGCCCAGACCGATGAAGAATTGAAAGAAAAACGCCGCTTCTCGAAGATTGTGAACTTCGCCATTGCCTACGCGATCGAGCCATGGGGCCTGTCACAGCGCGTGGGCATCAGCCGCCAGGAAGCGCGTAAGGTGATTGACGACTACTACGCGACCTATAAAGGAGTGCGTCGCTACATGGAAGAGATTCCCGTGCAGGCGCGCGAGCACGGCTATGTTCGTTCGTTGTACGGAAGGATTCGTCCGCTGCAGGGCATCAGCGATCGCAATGCAAACATTCGCAAAGCGGCTGAGCGCGAAGCGATCAACATGCCGATTCAGGGGACCGCCAGTGACATCGTTAAGATCGCCATGCTGCATGCCGACGAAGCGTTTCGGCGCGAGGGGTTAAGCGCCCAAATGTTGATGCAGGTGCACGATGAATTGTTGGTTGAATGCGGCGCCGACGAAGCCGAACATGTGGCCCAGACCCTAAAACGTGAAATGGAAAACGCGGTTGAGTTGGATGTGCCTCTGATCGCCGAGACGGGAATTGGCGATAATTGGATGGACGCGAAAAAGTAGGGGAGGGAATCGATCTGAGATCTCAGATCTGAGATCTACAAGATGTCCGCTAACAAACCACAGCGAGAGGAAGGGCAGATCGTCTATCGTCGTGTCGCGCCGGGTGGCGCGCGACCGGTCAGGCGTGCGCCACGATTCGACCCGGCACTCCTGCCGTTGGCGATCGGATTTGCGGTCCTCTTAATACTGATTATGCTGCTGGGAAATCTCAGCGTTCGTCGAGTCGAAGACACCAGCCGTGCCGCGCTCCAACTCGAGAATATGTACGCGGCCCGCGCGTCCCTGCTCTTGCAATTTCGGGTGGCGCTAACGACGCTCGACAATGAAGCACGCAACCGCATGCAGGCTGATGCGCGACATGAGTTGCGCCCGCCTTTTGATCTGCGGCTGGACACCGCCCGCGGCAAGGTCTCCGATCTGTTGCCGATGCTCGATCACCGGCCACTTTCGGATCTTTCGGAGTGGAAAAAGTTTCGGGAGGATCTCACTGCTTACCTCGACATCGTGCGGGATCGCGATCGGTATTCTCAGGAAGGCTTCACCAGTTTTCGCGACGTCGATACCGATTTGAACAGTTTGATCGAACAGTCCCGTGTCGAAGAACAACAAATCTATGGCCAGGCCCAGGGGATGCAGCTGACCGCGACGCGATCAATTCGCATCTGGAACACCGTCGCCCTGTTGACCGGTCTGCTGATTGCCGCCGGCACCATCTGGGAAGTGCAGCGCCGTTTTCGGCAGACCAAACAAAGCACCCAGGCGGCCCGGCGAGAGCGTGAATTCAGCAACCAAATGCTGGAAGGGATGGTCAGTGCGATTGCGGCTATCGATCGTCGCGATCGGATTCGCAGTGCCAACTCGGCATTTTTCCGGATCTTCCCGCGGGCGACTATTGGTTCATCCATACATGACGATATTGCCACGCCCGAGGGAGTCAAAGTGCTGGCGGCGGCCACGGCTTCGCACGTCGTCGCGGCCACTTACCGCGGTCGTTGGAGGTTGGATGAGGGAGACGGCGCCGGCGCCGTCACGTTCGACGTCTATTCGTCGCCGCTGGAAATCGACGGTGAGCACGGTCAGATCCTGACGCTGGTCGACGTTACCGATGTGGCCAAGGCCGAAGCGGCGTTACGGCGCACTGAATCTCTGGCTGCCGTGGGGGCAGCGGCGGCGCAGCTGGCGCACGAGATCAAGAATCCGCTCGGCAGTATTCGCCTGGGCGTCGAGATGCTCAGGCAATACACCACCCGCGGTGAGGGGGAAAAGACTATTTCGCTGGTTGAACGCGGGATTCATCACCTGAATAAGCTGGTCGTTGATGTAACGCAATTTTCACGGCATCGCCAGCTGGACCTGGCCGAAACCGATTTGTGCGACGTCATTAATTCGAGCATCGAGCTGGTCATGGATCGCGTTCATGAGAAGGAAACGCCGTTGACGATCGACTTTGACGCGCAGCCGATACGCGGCAAATGGGACGACTCACAGTTGCGTGAGGTTTTTGTGAACCTGTTAGCCAATGCGATCGATGCCAGTCCGGCGAAATCTCCGGTAAGAGTCGCTACGGAATTGGTGGAGTCAAATGGGACGCCGCGCATCATTGGCGCGGCTGGGGTCACGGAAACGCGCGCCCGGATCGTCATTAGCGACGAAGGTTCCGGAATGGATCAAAAAACCCAGGCACGTCTGTTTGAGCCATTCTTCACCACGAAAAAACGGGGCACCGGACTGGGTCTGTCAATTGTTCGCCAGATCATCGATCTTCATGGCGGAAGCATAGATGTCGAGAGTAGCGAAGGGAAGGGAACTAAATTCAGGATTGAGATACCACTACAGAATCCCGACAGATCAGGATGGCAAGAATTACAGAATCCCGATAGGTCGCGATAGCAACCGGTTTAAAGCACAATCGATCGCGATAGACATTTTTGATCCGTTCGCTACCGCTCGCGGTTCTGACACGCGTTTTATTTTTGTCGCGTTCTTGACTTCGCGTCACCGAATGAGCAAGATGCAGCTTCACAAAAACTTATGTCAAAACCACCGCGGTAACGGTGGTTCAGCAAAAACTTCACGCTAATGATCTCGGTCGCTCCTGTTGTCGAAACCACTTTTACTGATCTCACCCTTTTACGCCGCGGCAAAGTTCGAGACGTTTATGAAGTCGATCAAGATCGGCTCTTGATCGTCGCAACCGATCGTATCTCGGCATTTGACAGCGTTTCGCCGACGCCCATTGAACGCAAAGGCGAAGTCTTAACCGCACTGTCACGCTTCTGGTTTGCAAAGCTCGGTCATATCGTTCCTCATCATCTGATCACGACAGATATAGATGATATGCCTGAGGTGGTGCGCAGCCACGCGCGCGAGTTGCGCGGCCGATCGATGCTAGTCAAGCGGACCGAGGTCTTCCCCGTGGAATGCGTGGTGCGCGGTTATCTTTCCGGATCGGGTTGGAAGGATTATCAACGCACGGGGCAGGTTTGCGGGCACCAGTTACGCGCGGGCTTGCGCGACTCGGAAAAACTCACAGCACCAATTTTCACCCCAGCAACAAAAGCCGAAACCGGTCATGACGAAAACATCAGTGAACAGCAAATGGCCGAAATTGTGGGCGATGAAGTGATGAAGACCCTGCGCGACATCTCTCTTCGCCTGTATACCGAGGCCAGCGACTATGCGCGTAGCCGCGGTATTATCATCGCCGATACAAAGTTTGAATTCGGCCGCCATCGTCAAGGGCAGATTACCCTGATCGACGAAGTTTTGACGCCGGATTCATCCCGTTTCTGGCCCGTCGATAGTTACGAAGTCGGCAAATCGCAGGCTTCCTTTGACAAACAGTACGTGCGCGATTATCTCGAGAGTATTAATTGGAATAAGCAGCCACCGGCGCCAGAGCTGCCCGCCGCAATCGCCAGCGCCACGACGGCGCGCTATCTCGAAGCTTACCAGTTGCTCGTGGGCGAGCCGCTAGTGTCAGAAGCCCAACCGTAAGGGAGGGCTAAGATAGCCATAACGACCTGAGACTTCTAATGTTGCCCTCGCTCACGCCCGGGCCTCAGATACAAACGACGTAAGGACAGACCGATGCAGATACGCCCCCGCCTTGAAGCAGTAATCGATGACATGCTTGATGGTCACATAATGCTTGATGAGGCGCTCGAAGAATTCGAGAAGCTGTACATTCAGAAGGCCTATACGCGCAACAAGAAACGAATCACGCACACGGCCGCTGCGCTGGGCATCCATCGCAACACGATTTCCAAACGAGTAAACTCGTATCGCGCTCAGGAACGAAAACACCAGTCCAACGGTTCAACCCGCCGGTCCGCTCGACACTCGCACTAAACTCGTTTCCGAGGAGAGTCTGAGGAAAGCCGACACCCGGGCCAACGAATTGCGATTGTTCTGCAAACTTTAGTCATTTACCTTACTTTGTCACCCAGCGTACAGACCCTTTCCGGTCATTGTTTAGACTGTTAGGTACGCCCTCCGAAACCTGCAACCACATCAATTTCGCCCGTACCTGGCACGGACGAATCAGGAGGAACCTGTGAACAGAAAAACACTTTTGGCACTGGTTATTCTTTTTATATGTGCCCTAACCGCTGTTGGAGTAATCGCTTCTATCAATTCCGTCGCTCAGGAAAACCAGAATTCGACAAGCGATTGCGATCAGGCATGTAGGCGGCAGTATCAGGACTGCATTCGCGCCACTAACGCAAACCGGCCGCAATGCCAACAGACGATGCAGAGCTGCCGGGCGAACTGCAAGAAAAATTCGGCAAGCCCGTCGCCCAGCGCACAGCCGACCGCAAGCGCTGAGCCTACGGCAACGGCCGAGCCAACGGCAACCGCAATGCCAACGGCAACCGCAATGCCAACGGCAACCGCAACGCCAACGGCAACCGCAACGCCAACGCCGTGAGTTCGTTTGTTCAGGTTGACTGTTGGCTTTCGAACCAACGCATGTGTTAGGAATTCGAACGTTACCGACTTGATCGTGGGCGCGATCGCATGGCCGGCCCCTATAAGCCATACCGTGTAGCCTAATCATCGATGGCATCGCAGTTGCCCTGTAGCAGCGAGCAAGTTTGAATTGCCACGGGGGAGAGCAGGATGCTAAACGGTAAGGATCAACAAGGTAAAATCGGCTACATCATTCTGTGGTTGGTCGGTGTGCCGGCGAGCGTTCTGATTCTGATTTTCTTATTGCGCGGATGCACCTGATGTCAGCGCCGCTTTGGTGTGATTTCGTGGATCGTTCTTTTATCGCCGAGTTACATGAACGATCGAAGATAAAACGATCCACGAATCAACCCGAATTTCACGAGGCAAATAACGCTTTGTCTGCACCACGATGTATCCGACCAGCACGTCATCAACACGTCCGAGGCCGTGCCATCACTCTCCGACAGCGCAAACCTCAGCAACTCATTGATTCGTAGTTGACGAGCCGGCCTTTGAGCATCCCAGCAGAGACAAGAGGGCTATAAGCAAGCTCGCGAAACCAAGCTGAGCTGGTAACGAACGGCTGCACAGGTACACGGTTTTTCCCTTAACAGCGGCGTCCCCGAGTTTGGCATTGGGCTGAGGCACGGCTTTAATCAGGATTAACCTAAAGGGCTGGCCCCGGATAGCTCAAAGATCCCCCAGGAATCGGCGGCCCACGATATTGGGCTAAATCTGCGAGCGCCGGACTTTAACCCCACTATCCGGCGCACGACCCGGTTGACAACCACCCGTCGGCTTAATTATATTTCTTAGCACTCATAACTCCAGATTGCCAATACTGGGAGGTTAAGGAGCAGTTCTTATTCGTAAGTTTGTGTCCAAATTCACTTAATTCGAGAGGAGCAAGACAGAGGTTATGGCAGTAAACATCAGGCCGCTTCATGACCGCGTAATCGTGCGACGTATTGAAGAGGGCGAGCAGATCCGCGGCGGGATTATCATCCCCGATACCGCAAAAGAAAAACCGCAGGAAGGTGAAGTCGTCGCTGTCGGCGAAGGCAAGTATCGCGAGGACGGCACGCGCCAGACTTTAGATGTGAAGGCCGGCGATCGAGTTCTGTTCGGCAAGTACAGCGGATCAGAAGTTAAACTCGACGACGAAGAGTTTTTGATCATGCGCGAGGACGAGATTCTCGGAGTCATCCAGCGCGCAGCCGCAGGCAAGAAAGGCGGCAGATAGTTCCAGGCAGACGCTGCGAGTGGTGGCGCAAGGTGCAGCGTTAACACTCGCGGTTCTGCATCAACCGAAATCTAACGAGGAGAAAAGAGAAAAATGGCAAAGCAAGTAGTTCATGGCGAGGAGTCACGCGCGGCGATTCTGCGCGGAATCAACCAGCTCGCCGACGCAGTTAAGATCACGCTGGGCCCCAAGGGCCGCAACGTCGTGATCGACAAGAAATTTGGTTCACCCACCATCACCAAAGATGGTGTGACCGTAGCCAAAGAAATTGAATTGAAGGACGCGCTCGAGAACATGGGAGCCCAGATGGTGCGCGAAGTAGCATCAAAGACTTCCGACGTGGCCGGTGACGGCACCACCACGGCGACAGTTCTGGCCCAGGCGATCTTCCGCGAAGGCGTAAAGACCGTGGCCGCCGGCGCGAACCCGATGGCCCTCAAGCGCGGCATCGACAAAGCTGTCGAACGCGCGACCGAAGAGATTCATCGACTGTCCAAGCCGGTTAAGGGTGAGATGATCGCGCAGGTCGGCACGGTTTCCGCCAACGGCGATGCCACCATCGGCGGCATCATCGCCAAGGCGATGGACCAGGTGGGCAAAGACGGTGTCATCACCGTCGAAGAGTCGCGCACCATGGAAACTTCTTTAGAAGTTGTCGAAGGTATGCAGTTCGACCGCGGCTATCTCTCGCCCTATTTCGTGACTGACCCCGAGCGTATGGAAGCAACTTTGGAAAACGCGCTGATTCTGATTAACGAGAAGAAGATCAGCTCGATGAAAGACTTGCTGCCCCTGCTCGAGCAGATTGCCAAGATGGGTAAGCCTTTACTGATCATCGCGGAAGACGTTGAAGGCGAAGCGCTGGCGACTTTGGTGGTGAATAAGTTGCGCGGCACGCTCAATGTGGCGGCGGTCAAAGCGCCAGGCTTTGGCGATCGTCGCAAGGCGATGCTCGAAGACATTGCCATTCTGACAGGTGGCAAGGTGATTAGCGAAGACCTCGGCATCAAACTCGAGAACGTTCAGGTTGCCGACCTCGGTCGTGGAAAGAAGATCACGATCGACAAAGACAACACGACCATCGTTGAAGGCGCCGGCAAGCAGGGCGACATCGAAGGTCGCGTCAAGACGATCCGCGCGCAGATTGAAGAGACCACTTCCGACTATGATCGCGAGAAGCTCCAGGAGCGTCTGGCGAAGCTGGTCGGCGGCGTGGCCGTCATCAAAGTAGGCGCGGCGACTGAGACCGAGATGAAGGAAAAGAAAGCTCGGGTTGAGGACGCCATGCACGCAACGCGCGCGGCCGTAGAAGAGGGAATCGTTCCCGGCGGCGGCGTGACGCTGGTGCGCGCTGCCAAGGCGCTCGAGAAGTTTGATGTTGCCAAGGACGGCGACGCAGACGAGCAAATCGGTGTCGCGATTGTGAAGCGGGCGCTCGAAGAGCCTCTGCGGCAGATCGTTCAGAACGCCGGCAAGGAAGGTGCCGTGGTGGTCGAACGCGTCCGTAGCGACAAGAACGACAACTTCGGATTCAACGCGCAGACTGAAGCATTCGAAGATCTCGTGAAAGCTGGCGTCATCGATCCGGCGAAGGTCACGCGCACGGCGTTGCAGAACGCCGCGTCGATCGCGGGCCTGATGCTCACCACTGAAGCGATGGTTTCGGAGATTCCTGAAGAGGACAAGGCTCCGATGCCGGGCGGCATGGGTGGCATGGGCGGCGGCATGGGCATGTAATTCGTGCCAAGGCTAAACCGAAGCGAAGCGGCTTCAATCGAAAGGTTGAGGCCGCTTTTTTGTGCGATGCAAGTACGATCCACCAAACACACGAAACAACACGAAGCAGCCTAGGTTAGTGGTTGTTCGTGTGACTTCGTGGATCGTATTTGAGGGTGCTGAGCCGAATAATGAAGGCCGCTTTACTTGCGACGGTTGTACTCCAGCACATAATCGGGAACGTCGATATTCGCGGGCAAACGCGGATCAGCGAACGCATCCCCCGTCGTTAATTGCATTGGGAGCACACCGGCCCAAACATTCATCGCATAATCCTCTTCATCGTCCAGTGGTGGACCGGTGCGAATTTTTGCCGATGCTTCGTCGATCGGCAGCTCCAGCACGGTGGTTTGTTGGAGTTCAGCTTCACTCGGCTCACGCGCATCTTTCCAGCGTCCGGGAATCATGTGTTCAGACAAGGCGTAGAGCGCAGCCAGCTTTTCGTGCTCGTCATCGACCAGTCGCGCCTGTCCAAAGATCACCACCGATCGATAATTCATCGAGTGATGGAAAGCTGACCGCGCCAGCACCAGGCCATCGATCAGAGTAACTGTTACGCACACGTTGACTCCGGCTTTGAGTGCGCGCAGCATCCGGCTGGCTTGTGAGCCGTGAATGAAGAGTTTGTCGCCGGCGCGCGCATATCCGGTGGGAATTACAAACGGCTGGCCATCGATCACAAACCCGACATGGCAGATGAACCCTTCATCGAGTATGCGATCGATGATTTCGCGATCGTGACTGCCGCGCTGGGACAGACGCTTTAGGGTTGTGCGTGTTGTTTGGGGAAGTTGATTCATTGAAGTTCCTCACGGGGAATTGGTTAGAGAGTAGTCCACGCCTCTGCAGTTCAGCAACGATAGGCCCCGGGTTTCGGAGTACCGCCTTTAGGCGGCGCTAACTGCTGCTATAAAATTCCGCCTAAAGGCGTACTCCAAACAACATAAAAACGCGCCGAGACTTGCCGCCTCGGCGCGTCAGGCTGGGGTGACTGGGAGCGCGAAACTTCTTTCGCTCACGCGCGCCCAGGGACACGGTAGGAACCTGCCTTAACTAACAGTGATTTGATTGTCTACCGACTTCACACCTTTGATCGATCGCACTGCGCGTTCGACTTGTGTCTTCTCAGCCTGGCTATGCACCATGCCGATCAGAGTGACCTTGCCATTAAATACCGTCGCGGTAATTCCCAACGACGACAATTGTGGATCATTGTTCAGCTTCTTATCGACAGCGGCTTGAACTCCCGAGTCATCCGGCAGATTCCCGATTGTGCCTCCGCTCGAAGTTATGCCACCGCCCGTGGCGGGCGCCGGTTGTCCGCCATTAATAATCACCGGCGGCTGCGTGGCCGGTTGCTCCACAATCACCGGCGGTTGCTGCGCGGGTTGCTGGGTCACCGGTGGTTGCTGCGCCGCCACATTGGCATTCACTGAATTCTGTTGTTGATTCAGCACAAACAGTATGATGATCGCCGCCAGGGCAATCACGCCGACCACAATTGCGGCCAGTGCCGCGCCCGAAATGCCGCTGCTTCTATCGGGATAACGTCTTGCTTCTGTATGAATCTCTTCGCGTCGTGCATTAGGCGTATCGACAACTATTCGTCTCTGCTCTGCTTCTCGCTCTTGATAAGCCATTTCTTGTGTCTCCTTTGTTTCTCAAATTCCCAGGGTCAATCTCGAATCTGATGGCACACGGGACCAGGCCGTCGTCATTGGCTGAGCAAACCTTATTCCCACGCCGCTCGCCGTTCCGCGTTTAACGACTTCGCCATAACAAAACACTCGAAATACCAGCAATTTGGCGACTTGGCAGTGGATCGCTGCGAGATGACGACAAATGCAGCCGCGTATGGTTTCAGGTCTCGATTGCATCAGAGCGAGCCGCCTGGCGGCTTGACGAACTATGAGGCTGCAGAGTAGTTTCCGCCTGTTCGAAATATCAATAGCGAGGTTATCCATGCGCACACTTCTTTTGTTCGCTCTAATCTCTTCGTTGATCGCGACTGCGGTGCTGGCCGGCCCTTCCGGTTATCGCGTGGCAAAGACTTACAAGCTGGGCGGCGAAGGTGGCTGGGATTATTTGACCGTGGACAGCAAATCACGCCGGGTGTACATCTCGCGCGGCACGCACGTAATGGTTGTAGATGCCGACAGCGGCACTGTCGTGGGCGATATTCCCAACACGAATGGCGTTCACGGCATCGCCATCGCGCCCGAATTCGACAAGGGATTCATTAGCGATGGACGCGACGGCACGATCACTGTCTTCGATGTCAAGACTCTAAAAACCCTGGGTACGGCGGCCGCGGGAAAGAACCCTGATGCGATCATTTACGATCCTGCTGCGAAGCGGATCTTTGCTTTTAACGGCACCAGCAAGGACGCCACCGCGGTTGACGCGAAGACCAACAATGTCGCCGGCACAATCGCGCTGGGAGGGAAACCCGAAGCCGGCGTCGCCGACGGTAAGGGCCACATCTTCGTCAACATCGAAGACACGAGTGAGATCGTCCAATTCGATGCGACGAAGTTGTCCGTTGAGAACCGGTGGAAGATTGCGCCGTGCGATGGTCCTTCCGGTTTGGCGATGGATCAGAAAACAAGGCGCCTGTTCTCAGTCTGCGGAAATAAAATGATGGTCATTACCAATGCCGACACGGGTCAAGTCGTTGCCAACGTTCCTATCGGTCCTGGTGCCGACGGTGTGGCCTTCGATCCGGAAACCGGCTACGCATTAAGCACGAACGGTGGTGATGGCACCTTGACCGTCGTGCATGAGGACGCGCCTGACAAATACAGTGTGGTCGAGAATGTCCCCACGTTGCGCCGTGCGCGCACGATCGCTTTGGACACCAGGACGCACTCGGTCTACACCGTGACGGCAGAGTTTGGTCAGGCGCCGGCACCGACGACCGAGCTGCCGCGACCTCGCCCGCCGATGGTTCCGGGTTCGTTTACACTATTGGTAGTGAGCCGGTAAGACTTTCGCGTCAGGATGACAAGATCGACATGATGGACAGGATGGACATTGGGGACATGATGGACATGATTAAGAACTAAAGAACAGTTCACTGTCCACAATGTCCATCCTGTCCACAATCCCATCTTGTCCAAAATCGCCATTCCTTTCCACATCAAACCAGGGAGCAAACATGACCAGCGACGAACGACAACAACTTATTGCCCAATACAAGGCCGGTGCCGACGAAGTCGCCCGAGCCCTTGATGGCTTTCCCGCAGACCAGCTAACCGCGCATCCCTTCGCAGGTAAGTGGAGCGCTGCCGAGATCGTTCATCATCTCAGCGACAGCGAAACGACCAGCGGCTTGCGCCTGCGACGATTGCTGTCAGAGGATCATCCGCTGATTCAAGGTTACGACCAGGATGTGTATGCCACGCGCCTGAATTACAACAATCGCGAGATTGGTCCAGCGTTGGATCTTTTCCGCAGCACCCGCGCGTGCACGGCCCAACTGTTCGACTTTATGGGCAATGAGGATTGGCGCCGCGAAGGCACACACTCTGAGAGCGGCCCTTATTCAGCTGAGGATTGGCTGAAAATCTATGCGGCGCACGCGCATAACCACGCCGCACAGATTCAGCGATTGAAAGAGGCGCTCGGCGGAAGCGCGGCGGCGAGTGTGTGAGTCATTCGACTCCGCCGCGCTCTTCGATCAGTTTCATCGCCGGTTCGCTCACCCCGCGGGATCCGTGTGAATCTGAACGCGCGTGCGCGGCAGCTCTGCTTCGATCGCGCGGATTACCTGTACGGTGAGATCGTGAGCTTCTTCGAATTTCTTGTCGCGCTGGACTTCCAGATGCAGATCTACGAACCGGTGCGAACCTGAGCGGCGCGTGCGCAAATCGTGAAAGCCCAGCACGCCCTGCGTTTCGTACCGTCGCACCACCACGGCGACCAGTTCATCCACGTCTTCCGGCAGTTTGCGATCCATCAGGACGTTTATCGAGTCATAGGCCACGAGCACCGCCGACCAGAGAATGTAAATGGCGATCGCGATTGAGACGAGCGGATCGACCAGCCGCCAACCGGTGAAAACCGTCACCACCAGCGCGCCGAGGACCCCGAGATTTATGTAAATGTCCGTGGCGTAGTGAACGGCGTCGGAACTGAGCGCCGGCGAATCGGTAGCGCGCGCGACGCGACGCAGGCGAATTACCAACCCGACACTCACGACGATTGCGATAACCATCGAGGCAATGCCGATGCTTTCGGACTGTGTCGGATGCGGCACCCGGATGCGATGAATTGCCTCGCGGATGAGAAAGGCGCCCGATAAACCGATCATCACGGCCTGAAACAAGCCGGCCAGCGATTCGACTTTTCCGTGTCCGTAAAGATGATCTTCATCCGCTGGTCGCGAGGCGATTCGGACTGCAAAATAATTGAGTGAGGACGCAAAGAGATCCATCACCGAATCAAGCAGGGATGCCCAGACGCTGATCGACGCGGTGAGCCAGCCCGTTCCCGTCTTTAACGCGATCAGAAACGCGGCCGCATAGATCGAAAGTCGCGCGGTCGAGCTTTTGAGCGCCGCTTCTCTGGCCAGATGATGTTCGTCGGGCGCCATGCGATTGACCAGGTCGATCTTACTCGATCTGAAATGGAAGACTCTAACCCATTCGCGCGGGGTCAACGTTATACTCCGATAATGGCATTACGCTTCTAAAGGAGCGGCTTGTCATTCTGACTGTTTATCTATATACATTCAGCTCCTGCGGAGCTGCTTCGCCACCGCGGCGATAAGGTTTTGGCTTGTGCGACGCAGCGTAAGCGTGCACCAAAATCTCCTTTCGGAGGACTCAATGCGAAAACTGGTGATCGTAATCATCGCGCTCACTGCGATTCTGAGCGCTTTACTTCTGTCAAATACCCGCAACACCGTCGACGCGCAACAACGCGGCGGCCTGACGCCCGAACAGCTTGCTCAGCGAAACCAACGAGAGCAGGAACTGGAGTCGATCGCGGTCATCGATCGCAAGGTCATGGTCCCGATGCGCGACGGCAAGCGCATGGCGGCCGACATTTATCGCCCTAAAGATGCCTCGAAAAAATATCCGACCGTCTTTTCGCGCACGCCTTACAACTTCAATTTTTGGGACGTGCGTAACGGCGTGCCGCGCGACATGAGCACGGAACTCGACGCGTTAAAACGCGGTTACGCTTACGTGCAGATGAACGAGCGCGGACATTTCTTCTCGGAAGGGAACTACGACATTCTGGGGCCACCGTTGAGCGACGGCGACGATGCCATCTCGTGGATTGCGAAACAACCATGGTCGAACGGTAAGGTCGGCCTGATCGGATGCTCTTCGACTGCGGAGTGGCAACTCGCGGTGGCGGCGCAGGGCAATCCGTCGCTGGCGGCGATCATCCCACAAGGTTTCGGCGCCGGCGTCGGCCGGGTGGCGCCATATTGGGAGCAGGGCAACTGGTATCGCGGTGGCGCTGTGCAGATGCTCTTCATCGCCTGGATCTATGGCGAGCAGAATCAGGTACGCCCGTTGTTCCCGGCCGACACTTCACAGGAAGATCTGATTCGCGCGTCGAAGTCATTCGATCTCGCGCAGCAGTCGCCGCCAGTCGATTGGTCGCAGGCGCTGCGGCATCTGCCGGAGATGGACATCCTGAAGGCCGTCGATGGCCCCAAGGGAATCTTCGCTGATCAAATGCCGGTGGCGACCGCTGGCGCGATGATCAAGCGCGCCCCAAACGATCCGGCCTGGTATCGCGGCGGCCTCTGGCACGACAACATGAATATCAACGTGCCGGGCTTCTGGTTTATGTCGTGGTACGACGTATCAATTGGACCAAACCTCGCCGCGTACAATTTCGTGCGCCGGACGGCTAAAGGCGAAATCGCGAACGAACAGTACGCGGTGATTGCGCCGACCCTTCACTGTGCGTACAAGCGCGCCACGGAAAACACCGTCGTCGGCGAGCGCAGCATGGGCGACGCGCACCTTAATTACGACGAACTGACCTGGGGCTGGTTCGATCATTTTCTTCGCGGGGATCAGAACGGCATCCTCGAAAAAATTCCGCGCGTACGCTACTTCACGATGGGAATAAACAAATGGCAAGCTTCTGAAACCTGGCCGCCCAAAGGCGCCCAGCCGCTTACCTTCTTTTTATCAAGTGGCGGCAAAGCCAACAGTCTGAGTGGCGACGGCGGATTGCTCGCGGCCGCTCCGGCGACCGACAGTCCGGACAAGTTCGATTACGATCCGATGAACCCGGTGCCTTCCCACGGCGGAAATGTCTGCTGCACGGGCAACGCGGTGCAGGGCGGCTCGTTTGATCAACGCAAGATGGAAGAGCGCAATGACATCCTCGTCTACAGTAGTGAGCCTTTGAAAGAAGGAATCGAACTGAGCGGTCCAATCGGGGTCACGCTCTATGTTTCGTCGGACGTGAAAGACACAGACTTCACGGTGAAGTTAATCGACGTCTATCCGGATGGTCACGCTTACAACCTGGACGAGACAATTCAGCGCCTTCGTTACCGGAACGGCTATGACAGGCCGCTCGCCTGGATGGCCCCTGGCGAGGTTTACAAAGTCACCCTCTCACCGATGAACACCAGCAACTTTTTCGATGCCGGGCATCGCATCCGGATTGAGGTGTCGAGCAGCAACTTCCCGCGCTTCGATCGCAACCTGAACACCGGCGGAAACAATTACGACGAGACAACCGGCGTGGTAGCTCACAACGTCGTCCATCATTCGAAGCAGTATCCGTCGAGTGTGACGATTACGGTGGTCAGGAAGTAGCTGTCTTGCGATTTGCGTCGTGATCCGCAGAGATGGAGACCGTGCTCACTTCCTCTGAACTCTGCGGCCTACTACTCCGTACATTCTATTACCCGGTAATGCTTCATCTCGGGAGGCGACCATGCGATCCCCCAGGACCATTGGCCGAACGATCGGCATTCTTCTCTTACTGCATTTAATAACCGGGTTGCTCACACCGTATATCATTCTGCGCCGGCTGGGTGCTTCCCCATTGACCTTTGCGGCCAATGAGCCGGCAAATTCCGCATTAGTCCGTGCGGCTGTCATGCTCCTGTTCATTGGTGGTGCCATCACGATCGCTATCGCGGTCACGGCTTGGCCAATCTTCCGCGAACGCAGTTACGCTCTAGCCATTTGGGTGACGGCACTGGCTATCGTCAACTTCTCGCTTCAATGCTCGGAGAACGCGGCATGGATGTCTTTGTTCACTTTGAGCCAGGACTATGGCAAAGCTGCGATTGCCGACTTAGCTTCTTATAAATTAATAGCCGCATCCGTTCGCTCATATTGGAAGTGGGTGCATTACACACATCTGCTCATTATGGTGGGTTGGATGTTCCTCTTCTTCGCGACGCTTTGGCGCATGTCCCTCGTGCCGCGAGTTCTCGCCGGCCTCGGACTGCTGACGACACTAATGCAGATAACTGGCATCACCCTGCCGCAGTTTCTTGCTTACCCGAGCCCGTATCCAGCCGCGATGGGTCTGCCGCTCGCGTTCGTCTATGTGGCTGTGTCGGTTTGGCTGATGATGAAAGGGTTTGGAAAACGCGAGGTTTCCTCGAGCGGTGCAGCAGTCTGATGGTGACAGAGAACGCTTTATTATCCAGCATAACGCTCGGGCTGGCTCTGACATTATGAGCGCCGGTTAATCACCATGAGGAGCGACTCACGAATTCCACACCAGCGAAAGGCTTTGCCTCAAAAGTCGGATCTAGCCCTCTAACCAGAAGTGTTCCGTTCGTGTTGCTTCGGGTGATTTCGTGGATCGTCCCTGGTTTCCCGAACGAACAGAAACGATCCACGAAATCACACGAACTACACGAAAACTCGAGATCACATCGCCTGGGCTAAACGCGTGTTTGCCGCCAGGAACTTTGTGTCCTTGTTCTTCAAAGCCTGGACCACCTGGGCCCACTCGCTGTGACCACGTGACAGCTTTTGAAAATCGCCGGACTTGTCAGCTTGCAGACCCTGTAACATTTCCTGGGCCTTGCCGGCCTTGATGGCCCGCCCTGCCGCCGCGAACAGTGCCTTGAAGGCAGCGTCAAATGACTTTGTTTGCGGACCGGCAACCGCTAATTTGGCATGCTCGTATGGAAACCGGTAATCATTTGGATACTGTTTTTCCGCTCTGGCAAAGTCCCGCAGAACGTTCACCTTATCTGCAGCGGTCGCCGTGATCCGTTTTTGTCGCAGCTTAAGCAGAGCATCATCTTCAGGGCGCTCGCGTTCGTTCTCGCGCGCGCGATCGTCTGTCTGCGCGGACTCGACTACGGGTTTGTCAGCCACTTCAACGGTAGGAACGGTGTTCGGCTCTGATTGCAGCTTTGCCGAGATGGCTTGAGATGTGAGACTTGCGTTTAGCGGCGTCACGGAATGCCCGAACCGGAGAGCTCCTCCGACTGCCAGCAGGAGTCCCGCTGCTGCTACGACCACCAGCATTAGTTTTAGCCCTGAGCTGTTGCCGCGCCGGAGCTTGCGCTGGCGTGGCACGTCGGATGAGAAGATCGAGGATTGATTATCTTCGGCGCTGAGTTGTGCAGATGAGGCATTGTCCATGTCGATCACCAGGCGGCGCGGTGGATTAGCGGCCTGGGCCGTCTGGCTGCCACGTTGATCAGACCTCATGGGCTTGCCACAGTGCCAACAGAAGGAATACCTCTCCTCTACAACTGAACCACAATGGTCACAAACGCGGCCGGGCACCTCTTCGTTTGTGGCGACTGCTGGCGCTTCTTCGGGCGCGAAAGTCTCAATATCAGCCGGTTTAATTTTGTTCGGTGGCGGGGCGGCCGTCGGCGGCGCGGCCATCTCGGCAGGAGGCTGTATTTCGCTGGATCTGATCTTGCGCGCCGGCTTCTGATCCGCGACAACTTCCAACAGGCCCGGTGCTTGAAACCTCCAACCTTCGCGCTTAGGCTCGACCAGTGCCGGTTCGTGGATGAGCACGGCGCCGGCGCACAGCTCAGACCGGTGGTGATAATAGTCCTGATAGAACTCGTAAAACTCTCGTGGTCCAGAGAAGCGAGTCAGCCGCGGCAGCACGAATGACTGGTTGCGTTCAGCCTCGTTGGGCACGATGACAAACTCGCCGTCTTCGACCGGAACAAACAGAGCGCTGTCGTAATCAAACGTAACCGTAAGCTTGTTCGCAGTTTTGGTTTTTCTCAGGTATGGCTCAACCAGACTCGGGAAGGATGGACCAACGTCCAGGCGCTCGCGACACATCGGGCAGGACCTAAGCGCCGTGCTGAAGGAGGCGCCGATCTCATCGCAGAAGTGTTCACGCACCTCGCCTGAGCTCGTTTGCAAACATCCGGGGCACGACGGTTGTGGCAAACCTTCGCCGCTGAGTGTGAAGTTTTTGGCGTCGAGCGGGGTATTGGACTCAAAACTGGCGGTAAAACATCGCTCGCAGATATAGAGCAGCGACGCCCGCCTAGTACAGACAGGACAACGTTGCAAGCTCTCACCTCGCGGTGATATGGGACAGAAGTGCTCGCAGTTACAGCAGTACTGCCACTGCAGTTCGACCTGCGAAGGGCTCTCGCCGGCAAAGTTCAATTCGCCGAGTTCGTGGCCGCGGTTTTCACATTTAATCGGATTCTGTCTGGGAGCGAAGAATCCTCTCTTATGCTCAGGACAAAATACTTTCATTTTGCTTACTCCCTTCGACGCTGCTTCGGCCCTCAAGCTATAGGATGCTCGGCGCATAAACCCCCTGGCTTTCGTCGGGGAATGTCCGCGGCGACTGCGGGTTGCGTTTTACGAAGCGCCTGACTGACGCACTAATACCCCGTCGAAAAACTTCAAATTAGGGGAGAGAGGGTGCGCCGCTGGGGCTTCGCCGGCGTATTTTGGAGACGCTGCACTTATCTTGGGAAATAGAGTAGTGCAAGGGAAGCGGGAATTCAAGACAAAAATGACCAATCTCGCGCCAGTCGGTGCGCATTGAGTCGGAGACTTGCCGCCATCGGCGTGGACGAGCCATTACATCGGAAGGGCTTTTCCCCAAAAGTGATCGGCATCTGAAACGCGCCGCTTAATGCTGGGAGCTCCCGTCCGCATATTCCAAACGGCACGCTCCGGAAATCTTGAAGAAAAATCAATGCGAAAACCAATTCGCGCTTCGCGCTCCGGGCGGACGGGGACGTCCGCGCTCCCAGCATCTGGCGGCCAGTCGTATGTCAGATGGACTTTTGGGCAAACCCATCGGAAGCATCTTTTCTTCCTTGTTCAATTGAGTCAAAGACTTGCCCTCCCAAATCCGAAATGGCCGAGCGATTACCTGGGTAGCATGCTCCATTAACTTGACCGCAAGCTGGCACTAAGCTTGCGTCGCCATCGCGGCGGCGTATCCCTTACGAGCATTCGATGCGCGTCGCACTGAAACGTTGAAAATTCAGAAACGCTTCACCGTCAATCATTGACCGATGGTCCAATGTTCCGGTTGGTTGAATTGAGACGTTCCCGGCACAGCACGGAATTAGATCGGCTTGTATCCCGACCATACGTCCTAGCTCCAGGGCAAATCCTCGTTCGTACTTGGCTCTGCAAGTAGCGGATGCAGATCCCTCCTGCGGAACTGTAGGGCTCCGGCCCCCACGCATTAACGGCCGGTGCACCGTCACCTTTAGCCGATCACCGGAGGGTGGGCGGAAAAGTCGCGGTGTGTCGTGACAAAGGAACAGGAGGAAGTTACTGAAATGAGAAAGAGAATTACTGCAGTCGCGTTGATGGTCGCCATTTCCAGTTTGTTAATTATGCCAAGCGCATTCGCACAACCGCTGCCGGCCGGCAGCGGAATCACAGTTCCAATTACTGGAACGTTTACAGATGCGGTTGGCGGAGTCGGACGATTCGTTGGAAGTCTGAACATCCAACGGTTCGCCTTAGACAACAACAACCAAATCGTCGCCGTCGGTACGCTTACGGGGACTTTGACTGATTCACTTGGGAACGTATTGGGATCAATCGTGAATACCATTAGTCTCATTTTGAATCAGGCAGCGACACGAGCAACCTGCGAGATCCTGCATCTCGAACTGGGTCCACTCGATCTGAATCTGTTGGGTCTGGTGGTCCATCTCAACAAAGTCGTACTGGACATCTCAGCCCAGGCCGGACCCGGCAATCTGCTGGGCAATCTGCTCTGCAGCGTCGCCCATTTGCTTGATCAGGGTGGGGCTTTGCAGAACCTGGTTAATCTGCTGAACCAGATACTGGCTCTGCTATGACGGGCGCCTGGTCCGCAACCTAAGAGACTTGAGAGGGGCGCCGAGCCCCTCTCCTGTCCTGATTAGAGTCAGATCGCCGAGCCGGTGACCGGCAGACGTTGGCCCAACTCGCTTTTACCAAGGCGAGCGCGCGGTTATACTCCGCGCTCATGGATTGGAAGTACAAGCACTTTCATCAGGAAAGGGTCTTTGCGGCGCCGCGCGACGTCGTCTTTGAGGCGGCGCGCGCCTTCATGGCTGACTCACTCGGGTGGAAAACTGCTGACACAGTCGAAGGGTTTGCGGCTGAAGGCTATAGTTTCGCGCATCGCGCGATCGCAAACATTGGGATTCAGGCGGCAGCGAATGGGATGAATGTGATTATCGATTTGCAGGTCGAGCGGGCCGGCAGCGCCGGGTTCATGTTGTTCGATGTTGGTGGCTATTACACGATTCAGATTCGCAAGTGGTTCGACGGAATTCAATGGCTGATCCATAAACAGCTCGCGGGCGGTGAGATCCAATCTGCGGCGCCGGTTCCTACGACGACAAACAAATATGGCGCCTGCGTTTTCAATGGTTGCCTCTTTTTCATAGTGGCGATGTTTGCCCTCTGGGTCGTCGTCAATCTTATATGCGCGATGATTGGCCTGTTTACGGGGACTTTGTACCTTTTGGGCAGGGGAGGCACCATAGTTGTTCATGGCGTCTGGGCGCGGATAGTGTCGGCGATAATTCTAGCGCTCGGCGCATTCATAATTTGGAAGATCATAGGCAAGCGGAGCGTTGAGCAACCCCGATGAGCAGCGGCAGTCAGACTGATTAAATCTCACGGTTACTTCGCGTTCGTCAGTCGTATGTTGGCGATCAGGACACGATTCACGAATTGATACGACCCTAAGCTGCTCCCTGCGCTTACGCGTCATAAAAGCGTGCACGCTTCAGCCATTAAGGTCTGAACGGTGCACAAATGGCGCGGATTGTTGCCGGAGCAATGATGAAAGCAAATGGTTCGCCGCAGCCGGTGGCAACTGCGGGAAATGGACAGGATTTACCGGATTAACAGAATTGGGGATTGCGACATTACCCATGACTGGCGCGGCAGCAGTCGTCCCCTTCGCTGACTTCTGTTAATCCTGTACCTTCTGTCTATTTTTTCGTTCAGACTCGGGAGCCGGCTTCCTTTGGTTCGACCGTGATGTTTCTGAAGCGCTGCAGTCGCACGAGACCGGGCTTGGACTTTTTTGGTTTGGAAACAAACTTGCGCTCAGTGTAGTGCACATCGACCTTCGGATCTTTTTTTGCCTGAGAGAAGTAGGCGGCCAGCTGCGCCGCTTCAATCAGTGTCCGCGGCGGAATCTCTTTGCGCGTCGAGTTTCGCACCACCACATGCGAGCCTCCATAGTCCGCCGCGTGCAGCCAGAGGTCGTTCGGTTTCGCGATTTTAAAGGTCAGATGATCGTTATCATTCGAGGTGCGGCCAACCAGGATTTCGAGACCATCGGCAGAGAGATAGCGTCGCGTACCGCGAACGCGCTCTGGTTCCTGCTGCTGAGCAGATGACCTCGGCGCAGCTGATGACTTCAAGGCGATCGCCGGCAGCTTGCCCTCAGCGATCGCTCTCTCCAGCGACTCTAGTTCGGATTCGAGTTCGCGCAGGCGTTTAACCACAGTTTGCCGTCGCAAGTTGATCTGTTCGATCGCGCGTTTCGATCTTGAATAGCGCGCGAATCTTCGCGCGGCCTCTTCCGGCAAGGACACTGAGGAGTCAAATTCCACCGCCACCTTCCGGGCGTCGTCCGAAAAATAGTCGACTAGAGTGACGCGATTGCCATCCCGTGTTGCGGTGCTCAGATTCGCCAGCAGCAGATCGCCGATGCGTTTGTGTTGTTCGGGATCGTCGTGTTCGCGAAGATCGTGCTCGAGGCGCTCTAAGAGTCTTTTTTGCTGAGATATTTTCCGGCGCAGCTCGGCGCGAGCTGAGGCGATGCGAGAGGTTTTCTGTTTCTCGGCGAGCAGGGAAGTGAAGTAATGATCGGCGGCTTCCGAAGCCGTGGGAAACTTGCCGCTGCGGATGAGGTCTAGTAGCGCGGTTTGTTTGCCGGTTTGCGTCGTTAGCGCCGAATTTGACTGCCGGTAAGTGTCGCCGATCCGCTGGCCGGCAGTTTGTGACGCGCGCCATGCGCGGATAACTGTGTCACGGTCGTCGAGAATTAGCAGGTTCGCTGAACGTCCGGTTAATTGGGCCACCAGGTGACGCGTGCGTGCGTTGCCGAGTTCATCTGTTCCCGCAAACGTGAACCGGACGATTCGGTCAGTTTTGTCCTTCTCGATTGCAGCCAGTTTCGTCTGCTCCAATTCCTTTCTTAAACTCTGCGCAAATTGGCTCAAGGGGCGGCTTTCTCTTTCGAGATCGCGCACGCGTCGCTTGATGAGGTAGAGGCCGGGAGCGACCGGTTCGGCGCTCAGGTAGAGATAGCCGGCCGTGCGCAATCCAAAGTCGATCGCCAGCGACGTGGGACCCAACTGGAACACTTTTCCAGCGGCGCGGCCGGTCAGGAGTGGTGCGATCTCTTCAACAATTGATTGGATCGACTCATCGTCCATGGTGCGTGAAGTTAGCACAGTCGGTTACCCGGGTTTAACTGATCGCTTGAAGGCCAAAGAAAAAGCGAGGGCCGCAGCCCTCGCCTGGGTCATTCTGTTCTGTCCCCGTACTCTTTAGGCGCGCACGACGATCGTATTCGACAGTCGATCGTAAACAGTGCGCTGGTCGGGATCGATCAGCGCGTAACCTTGTCCGACTCCCAGGAAAGCGAGTGAAAAAACAAAACCGATGGCGCGTTTGATTGCCTGGCCACCAGTCGGAATCAAACCGGTCCGTAAATCGATCGTGCGCAACGAAAGCAGGCGCATGCCCAGCGTTCTGCCGGTCAAAGCAATTGAGATCGTCATGTAGGCGAACATGGTGAAGGCAGCGGCGCCGCTAAGCAGCTCGATTATGCGCGGGTCAGTCCATTTGCCGCCCGAGTAATAGACCGCCGCGACTGCGGGCGACGCCATCAACGCGATCAGGATCAGATCAAAAACTCCTGCGATAAAGCGTCGTGACAATGCAGGAATGTCGTCGCGCGTATCCGACGCCAGCGCCGGCACAGAAAGGCACGTGTCGAGATATGACAGGGCGACGTCATCGTCTGAAATCAATCGCACCGGCTTTCGTTCGACGCCGGGCACAATGGGCGCAGTCGCAACTTCTGGCCGCGGGGTGAGTTCGGTCATTGCGATCTCCTCGGTCGTCGCATCGGACAAAGACGCTGGAGAGACGACAGTAAGCTTTGGTTTGGATTGAACGATGTCTGATTCGACAGCTTCGTCAGTCGCAAGTTCCTCGAATTCGGTGACCAACGACGGTGCGGCGGTGGTGGCTGGCGCGGACAAATCCGAAGAATGATCATCCCGGTGAGCACGTTCGAGTCGTTCAAGCGCTTTGGAGACGATGGGATTCATCACCGGCTGCCCAAGATCGGGCACCAGCTCCAACTGTCCCGAAGGTAACGCGCACGAAACCAGGCCCGCTTGTTGCGCTGCTGCGAGTTCTTCGGCGGCTTCGCGCGCTCTTCGCTCCTGCACTTCGCGCACGCGCTGGCTGAGTTGCTTGCGCCACTCGGGGACTGCGCGCGCTGCGCCGGGAAACTCGATTAGTCGCGAAGAACCGTGGGTCCGCTGGGTGGTCTCACCGCAATCGTTGACCCGGGTGCCTGAGTTTTTTGCAGATTCCGAGGACAAATCCGGTAAAGCTTCTTGAATCATTGATTGAGACAAAGATACGGGGCAGGTATCTAGTTTCTATCGCAAGCGACGCTACGAGATCACCTTTGCATGGGTAGGCGCCTCCGTCAGCTTGAATTGGGGGAATGAAGCCTCGGCAAACTCCAAGCCCACTAGTGACGGCGCCGATACTAGCAGTTTTACTTTAAGTCGTCAACGAGAAAATATAGCAGCAGTTGAGGTTGGGTAGCATGGCCTTTAGTCTGCGCGTTTCACCAACGGGATACGCAGACTAAAGTCGAGGCTATAACGGTTGCCGCCCGGCAAACCCCGCTTCCACGTCGTGCCACCATTCAAGTTGATCGCCTTCGTCAGCTTTCCAGCAAAGGAGCACGACGCGGCCGTCGCGCATCGACGGAAAATCGATGAGTCCCTGCTGGTAATCTTTCAGCTGAATCCCCAGGCTCTCCAACTGTCCCGCCTGGGTTGAGAGGTCCACCAGCAGCGTCGCATAGCGCGGCCCCAAAGTCATGCCGCCACCGCCGCTCTCGGCTCCCTGCGCCGCCTGTTTGGCGGCGGTTTGGAAAGTAATCAGGCGGCGATGAGATTTCTGGATCGATTTAACGATTGGCCGGACGGATGGCAGTAATGAGTTGGCTTCGTCGACGGTGAATAGCTTCATTGGGTGTAGTGAAGCGTCGCACGCGCTTCAGACTCCGAACAAAGCTCATTCTACTGATTTGATGCGGCTTGCGCTACCAGAGACTTGCGGAATGATCCGGCTCACTTCTCAACGTACGGTGGCGTCTGCCGTCTCAGTCTTGGGCATGTAATAGCCACGCCGGGAACTGACATCCAGCCGTCGTTGCTTGCCCCTGGCGTCGGTCGCTTTCACACGCAAGGTGAGCTCGTGCATGCGACCGTCGTCTCGCTCGTCTTCAGCCAGGGTAAAGCCGAGACTGTATCGCGCGTTGAGATTTCCGAGCACGCGTGCCAGGCCGGCGCCGTAATCCTTGACGCGACTGACGTGAACAGCTTCGCCGCCACTTTGTTGAGCGAGCCGCTTCGCGCTGCCGGCCAAACTGATACCAGTCCAGCCGATCAACGGCTGGCCCATTGGCAACAGGAATTTGTAGAGAGTCTTCATGTCCACATTAAGAGTGTTGAAGATGGCATTCTGTCGAATCAGGATCTGTTCGGTAGCGCTCACGTCTTCATTGAATACCGGCGCAATGCCGTCAGACAGCCAGACGATTGCGGCTTGCGAGTTCGGCCGTTTCTCTTCGGCAAAGTGAGTGGTGTCGCGCGTGGCGCTGGCGATGTCATAGATATTATCCAGTTCAATGTTGACTTTGCCGCTGCTGCTCGCACGGCGGACGTTTACGGTGCCGTCTTTTTTGATCGTGCGCGTGATGACTGCGCCGTTCTTGCCCTTAATTGTTTCAGTCTCGAGGATGTCATTCTCATTTGATTTTCCAGCGGTGGATTTCGTTCCGGCATCGCCATCCGAGTTAATCGAAAGACTACCGCTGCTTTCACGATTAGCGCTGTTCGGATCATTTTTTGACGCCTCTTTTTTTGCTTCCTCAGGAGGTTTGGTCACGAGCAGAGGAATTCTCGCGAGCCCTTTTTCGATTTGCGCCCGGTCACGAGTGAAGTCAGTTAGCCACAGGGCGTGGCCGTTTCTGATCGCACTGCTCTTGTCATCGACGCTGTTGGTGTTGATAGCCAGAATGGCGACTTCGTCTCCCGGCGGCAGCTTGGACAATTCATCGACAATTGACGCGCGCACTTCATCGCGTTTGAGAAAGCGGCCGGCGCCGTCATCGGACAGATCGAGAACCAGGATCAGCGCGAGCGGCTTGCGCGCCTGTCCTTCGTTGTTGAAATAGGAAATCGTGCGCGGCTTGCCGTCGTCGAACAGCTCAAAGTTCTCGGGCTTGAGATCCGAAATGGGGATGCCGGTCCGTTTGTCTTTCACCAGCGCCTCTAAGAAAACGACGCGCGTGCGGATTTTGATGGTGTCGGCAACTTCCTGGGCGAAGATGGCCGGGGCGGCAAAGAAAGCGAGGAAGATCACGGAAAAGCATAGACGCAGGCAGGTTCGAGATAATTGGCTTGGCGTCCTGGTGTGAGTCGTGATTTCTAAGTTCATTGTCCTCTCCTGAATTTTGGCAACCACCTGCCCTCGCAGGTGGGTTCTGACGCTACGTAGCGGGCCTCGCTGAGCTCCCGCCACTATGGATGGCTCATCGTGGCTTCGTCTGTTAAGGCTTTGCCCATCTGGTCGGGATTCTTCAGCAGCTGCGCCAGGATATCCGGCGCGACGCTGGCTTGCACGACCGTGGCTTCATGCTTTTCGATCGTGATTATGAGCACATGAAAATTCTTACCGGCGTCCCGGGTGTAAACGTAGGTTTGTTCTTCGGTCCTGGGCGCGAGCGTTTGGACCAGCGCTGACCAGTCGTCACCCAGCGCATGCTGAATCGCGGCTTTAAAGCTGGCGATCTGCCCATGCGAATCAAAAGTCTGCTCTTCAAAAAATGCGATGCGAACGCTGCCCGCCTCAGCCAGCTTCTTGTATTCACCGCCGCGAATCTTGGCCGCAGTCTTGACGGCAGTAATTCCGGCGCGCGCGAGCACGGGAAGATTTTGGTGCTTAACGTGATAGAACTGCTCGATGACTCTCACGGTTTCACTGAAGCCATCACGCTCCGCGCGCGCAGTAATTGGCGTGAACACCGCCGATATGATTACTGCCAGGATTGTAAGCGTCTTCGCCATCATATCTTGGGATGTTACTTGTCGCTCTTGGTTTTCGGCGCCGGCAAATTCAGGAACGGCACTCCGAACGAGCCCTCGAGTTGGGTCAGCTTCTCGAGGTTGATTGGCCCGACGATGTTGACCACGGTGAATTCCTTCGCCTCAAGACTGACGACTGCGAGGCCGGCGATCTGATCGCCGACCGACATCAGATAGACCTCGACATTATCGCCGTCTTTTTTGCTGCTGACGGCCACGATCTTGTTCCAGCCTCCGGTGCGGAGTTGCGACATGACCGACTCGACTTCAGCCGGCGAATACTCGTTCGCTTTTTCAAAACTGAAGCTCTTGACGTAAATGCCTTTGACGTTCTTGATCAGATCGCGAATCTCAGCGTCGTCGGCGTCTTTGCCGGAAAAAAATTTCGCCGTCGTGGCCATCAGATGCTCATCCAGCTTCACGTCAACTGTCTCACTCGCTCGATTCGCGAGCACATCGAGTTGATCGAGTTGCAGTTTGGCCGTCTGAGCAGTGGTCACGACGTGCGCGGTGACCACGAACAGAAACAGCGGCGCAAATCTCAGAAAGGTTCGGAAGAGTACTTTCATAATTAGTTCATCCTTCGGTTAATTGCGAATTGTGTTTGCTTGCGGCAGAGTCTGCATCTTGCGCTGCGCCAGATTGAGTTTGGCGCTGGCCAACCGCAACGCAATCAATACCTGATCTCTTTCGGCCAGTTCCTGTTCCGTTAGTGCCGGCGTACTGCGAATGTGCCGCACATTGTTTCTCGCCAGCCTCAGGTTAGGCTTGCGCGCAGGCGCTGAGTTCTTAATTTGGCGCGGCGGCGTTGAGCTCGCGACTTGATCTCGCGGCAAGGGCGCCGGCGTTTGGTTCGACGTGGGCGCCGATCGATCGTCTTTTGCCTGAATCGCTGGCCGATCATGCGATCCGGCGAAGTGAATCCAGAGGCCGGCGCCGATCATCACCAGGGCGATGGCCGCAGCTATCGCCAGCGGAACAAAGGAGCGTTTCCTGCCTGCTCGCAGGGTTGACGGAATCTGCAGCGGTCGCGGCTGATATTTCAGCGTGCCGAGCAACTCTTCCAACTCCCGGACCTCAGCGTCCGGTTCACCCGAGCGATCCCAAAGATAGTTGTCGTTCATAATTCTTTTCGCCGGCGGTCAGTAGCGCGCCGTTAAAAGTTGGTCAGCCGGGAGTGGCCGCATGCGTTACCGCCACTCCCATCCTCTCGCGCAGCATCTTCATTCCCCGGTGCAGATTCACCCGAACCGATGCCGGGGTTAGTCCGGTGCGCGCAGCGATCTCGGGTCCGGTCATGCCTTCGACAAACCGCAACACGAGAGTTTCGCGGTAGGCGTCGGGAAGCTGGCGAATGAGATCGAGAATTTCCTTCGCCGTGCGATTCAAGGGCTTCGCCACCGCTGTCCTTTCGTCCACCTCAACGGTGGCGCGCGCAGCCCGATGAAAATCCATGGCCCGGTTTCGCGCAATCATTGCGATCCACGGCCCAAAGGCTGCCGGGTTGCGGAGCGTGTGCAACTTTCGCAGCGCGTGGAGAAAAATGTCCTGGACCAGATCGTCAACTTCCTCGCGCGGCACGCGCGCCAGCAACACTCCATGGACCAGCGGGGCGTACATTTCATACAGGCGGCCGAAACGATCATTCTCCCCGTCCAGAACTGCGCGAACTAGTGCGTGTTCGATTGGCTCGTCGATTGTCTGGGGAGAGCGGAATGCTCCTGTCATCAGCAACATCTCCGCGGTGGCTTCAGCCTCGATCATTGAGATACCTTTGGTGGTGGCACGTGAACCTTTGCTGCCAATCAGTGGATGAAGTTTGTGCCACTTGACTTCTTCAGACATGGCTAAGACGGGGTTAGCGGAGAGAGTGTTAACACTGAGGCCGCAGGCCCGGCCCTCAAAGAGGGCCAATATGATGTCGCTCACGCTCTGGGCTGCTGCCCAGCTGTTACGTCCGCGCGGCCGAATAGTTTCGCGCGCCAGATAACCACAGTTGAGATGAGCAAGGCAATTGTGCAGGCGGCGCCGCCCTCAATACCGTAGGCGCCGCCGGTCAGCCAATCTGGACCGGCGTTAATCGCCTTTAATAACGGCACCGGCGCGATGCGCTCGATTCCACTTACCGGCAAGCCGAGCAATGACGCCTGGGCCCAGTTCCATGACCAATGCAATCCAAAGGGAAGCCATAGACTGCGGGTTCGCAGGTAAGCCACGGCGAGCCACACTCCCGCCAGCGCGGTGTTGATGAAAGTAAAGCCTGGCACGGCGTTCGGGTTTTTCAGATGTGCCGCGGCGAATGGGATCGATGTGAGCAGCACGCCGAGCCAGGCGAGCCGGGCCCGTGTCAATGTCTGCAGCGGGTAACCACGAAACAGAATTTCTTCAGCAGCGCCGGCAAACAGGAAAATCAAGATCGAACCAAACAGCGTTTGGCCGATGAGCTTCGCGCCGGCGGGATCGAAACTAAAGCGAATGCCTCGAGTCAGCGAAGTAAGTAGAGCGGCAAGAAAAAGCGAGGCCGTACCGAGCACCGATCCCAAGACAAAGTTTTTCAGCCACCCCGGATGCGGCGAGCAGCCGAGGGCAGCAAAAGGCAGCTCCTCCAGCAGGGCTCCGCAGCCCCAGCCAACCAGCAACGATGAAATCAAGATCGCGCCATGACCGGCAGCGAGACCCGCTAGCGAATGGCCGATTTCCACGCTTGACCGGCCGCGCGCCGCAGCCAAAATTGCGACCAGCAGCACGTCAATGACCTGCAGGCAGATGAAGAACGAGAGGCAAAAGATCGCCAGCCGCCAGCCGCTCCGCAGATGGCCGTCGCGATCGATGAAAAAGTTGTAAGTTTCCATTTGGGGTGGAGCATTCTAACACCAGGTGCGGACTGGGACTGGAGCGCAAGCATCCTCGCTTGCCAGGCAACCGGACTGGAGCGCAAGCGTCCTCGCTTGCATATTCTGCAACCGAGACGGTTGCGCTCCAGTCGTTTGCATATTCTGCAACCGGGACGGTTGCGCTCCAGTCTATTGGATAATCTGCAACCGAGACGGTTGCGCTCCAGTCGTTTGCATATTCTGCAACCGGGACGGTTGCGCTCCAGTCTTTGGATAATCTGCAAGCGAGCACGCTTGCGCTCCAGTCGTTTGCATATTCTGCAACCCGAGACGGTTGCGCTCCAGTCGCTTGCATATTCTGCAACCGGAACGGTTGCGCTCCAGTCGATTACGAAGTTTCCCGTGATTTCGCGAATCCTGCTTGACGAGGCCTAAAGCGTCCCCTGTGCTAAAATTGCGCTAATTTATTCGCGCGTACGCGATCACTTTCTGTGAGCACGAACACGAACCAAGCAGACGAACAACGCAAGCTGCGAAAACGTCGAACCGCCGCGTGGGTGCTGACCGGCATTGTAGCTTTGCTGCTCGCACTCATCGCCGCTCAACAACTATTCAATCTTGGGCCCGTGCTCCCGCCGGAAACGGGTTCGGACACGCTGCTGCTTTACGCGCTGTCTTCACTCAACTTCGCCGCCTTCATGGTGTTCAGTTTTATTCTGCTTCGCAGCCTGCTGCGGCTGCGGCGAGAGCGCCGCGAGCGTCAGCCCGGATCGAAGATTCAAACCAGGTTACTGGTCTACTTCATTGGCCTCAGTTTGTTGCCGATTACGGCGATGGCCGCGTTCTCATATCTCTTCCTCAATCGATCGATCGAGAAGTGGATGCGCCAGTTACCCGAAAATGTGGTTGAGCGAGTACGCGAGCAGCAGAGCGCGAATGTGACCGCTCAATACGAGAAATTGCGCGAGACGGCGACGCTGCTGGCGACGACGATAAAGAATCGCCCACAGTCTGAGTGGCAAGCGGACCTGGACCAGTTGGTGGCCACCGGAAAGTTGTCGGCGATCGAAATTGTTTCCGACAACGGAGAGATTCTGGCGCACAGCGAAGCCCAAGTTCCGAGCTCACATCAGGATGAATTGAAGAGCATCGTTGATCGCGGCCGGCACCCGGAGCAACTCAACTCAGACAGCACCCTGTCAGATGGAAAGGGATTTGATCTGACTGCGGTGCCGCTGACTTCGGCGACCCGCTTGATTCTGGTGCCGCAACGCCTGAGCGAGACGGACGTCAACGACACCATCGCTGGTTCCCAACGCGAGTATCAGCACCTGCTTGAACGCCAACGCAAGGTCCGCCTGCTCGGAGTTTCGACGCTCGGATTGATGACCCTGCTGCTCCTGTTTGCTTCTACCTGGGTGGCAATTCATCTTTCGCGCGGCTTTGCGGCTCCGATCCGGTCGCTCGTCAGCGCTTCGAAAGAGGTGGCCCGCGGCAACCTCGCACACCGGGTCGATACCATTGCTGATGACGAACTCGCCCTGCTGGCTGACTCGTTTAATCAGATGACGGCCGAACTCGATACTAACCGGAAGCAGTTGGAAACGGGCGCGGCCGTTTTAAAGGAAAAGAACCAGGCCCTTGAAGAGCGCCGCAACTATATCGAAACGGTCTTGGAATCGCTGGCTACGGGAGTCGTCTCGCTCGATCATAATGATTGCGTGACCACGATCAACACGGCAGCGATTTCGATTCTTAAGTTAAGCGATCGGCCGCCGGCATGGGCGAGTTTGCTCAGCGTGCTGAGCAACGAAGACGGCGTCGTGTTTGAGCGTTTGCTGAAACGCGCGCGGCGAGCCGGCCGCGCCGCGGAGCAGAGCCAGTTGACTCGCGGGGCGACCGCCACCCCAATCCCCGTCGCTTTGACGGCGACGGCGTTGCGGCAAAATTCAAATGACGGGCGCGGCGCGGTCGTGGTGATCGAAGATCTCTCTGAATTATTGACGGCGCAACGGGCCGCTGCCTGGAGCGAAGTCGCGCGACGCGTGGCCCACGAGATCAAGAACCCGCTGACGCCGATACAGTTGTCGGCGGAAAGGATCGCGCGCAACTTCGGCGTCGCAAATGGGTCAGAAGCGGGACAAGTCGGCGTAGCGACAGGGCCCAATGGGCAGCCTAATGGTCACCACGTTGCAGACAATCGCGACGAACTGCGGCGGGTGGTCGAAGAATGCACCACCTCGATCACGCGCGAAGTCGCCGGGTTGAAGGCCCTGGTTGATGAGTTCTCTCGCTTTGCTCGCATGCCGCCGCCGCGCCGGGAACCTGCCGATTTGAATGATGTGATCCGCCAGACAGCGCAACTTTACGAAGAACGTTTGGGTGGCGTTGAATTGCAGCTACAACTGGAACCCCAGATGCCTCTGGCGCTGCTCGACGTCGAGCAGATGAAACGCCTCTGCGTTAACCTGATCGATAACGCTATCGAAGCGTTGACCGATATTCCGGATGACCGTCGAGTGATTATTACGAGCAGGCACGATCGGACGCGCGACGTGCTCGTGGCAGCGGTCGAGGATACGGGAGAGGGGATTCCGGCCGCCGATTTCAAGCGTCTATTCCAACCCTATTTTTCGACCCGCGGGCGTGGCACCGGGTTAGGCTTGGCAATCGTCTCGCGCATAATCGCCGAGCATGACGGAAAAGTTTACGCCGAGGCCAACAATCCACGCGGCGCGCGGTTTGTGATCGAATTGCCGGTAATTAGTGGTTAGTTAGAGCTTAGGGACAGCGTGGACAACATGGACATTGTCGACGACACTGACGTTTTGTCCACGTTGTCCACAGTGTCCATGTTGTCCACAGTGTCGATGAACTCTAGGTTCTACCCCTGAGCATGTCTGAATCAATCTTAATCGTCGATGATGAGCGCGGCATTCGCGAATCACTTAGCGCTGTGTTGCGCGATGAAGGCTTCACCGCTGAGGCGGTCGCTTCCGGCGAAGAATGCTTACAAGCTTTGGCGCGGCGCGCCTTCGCCTGTGTCCTGCTGGACGTGTGGCTGCCGGGAATTAGCGGGCTTGAAACGCTCAAGCAGGTGCGCGAGTCGAACTCGGACGCAGCCGTGGTGATCATCTCAGGCCACGGCAATGTCGAGACTGCCGTGCGCGCCACCAAGCTGGGCGCGTTTGATTTCATCGAAAAACCTTTATCGATCGAAAAGACGATCCTCACTATCCGCAATGCTCTGCGGCAAAGACAACTTGAAAGGGCCAATGCAGAGATGGCCGCTGAGTTGAGCGCTGAGTACGCCATGGTGGGGGAATCGGTCGCTATGCGCGCCTTGCGAAAACAGATTTCCGTCGTGGCGCCGACGGATGGGCGCGTTTTGATTTCAGGCGAATCGGGCGCCGGCAAGGAACTGGTCGCGCGCGCCATCCACGCGCAATCGCGGCGCGCCGCTGCTCCTTTCATCGAAGTGAACTCTGCCGCCATTCCGGAAGAGCTGATCGAATCAGAGCTGTTCGGACACGTGAAGGGATCGTTCACCGGGGCGACTGCCGCCAAGAAGGGCAAGTTCGAACTCGCCGATGGCGCCACGCTGTTTCTGGATGAAGTTTCGGACATGAGTGCAAACGTGCAGGCCAAGGTTCTGCGCGTGCTCGAAGAGCAGCGGTTCGAGCCGGTCGGCAGCAATGCGCCCATCAATGTCGACGTGCGCGTGATTGCCGCGACCAACAAACGGCTCGACGAGGAGATCGAGAAGGGGACTTTTCGCGCCGATCTCTTTTTTCGTTTGAACGTGATTCCGTTTGAAGTGCCGCCCCTGCGAGAGCGAATAGAGGACGTGCCGCTCTTAGTCGAGCATTTCAATCAACGATTCGCGAACGCCTACGGCCGCAAGCCCAAGAAGTTCGAATCGGAAGCCATCGAGATGATGCAGAGATACTCGTGGCCCGGCAATGTGCGCGAGTTGCGAAACACGATCGAACGAGTTGTGATTATGCATCAGAACCATCGGGTCGGCATCAAGGATCTGCCCGCCTTCGGCGATGCCGAACCTCCCGCGTCATCTTATCGTTTTCCTTCTTTCAAGGAGGCGAGCGATGCCTATCACCGGGAGTTTATTCAGCGAAAACTGGATGAGGCGGACGGCAACGTTTCGCGCGCCGCTGAATTGATGGGCATCGATCGCAGCCATTTGTATCGGCGAATGAAAGCGCTCGGGATTAGCGCGCGCTAAATCGAATGGGACGAATGTGACGCATGGGATGTATGGGACGTATATGTCGCATAAGTCCCGTGTGTCCCATTCGTCCCATTCTGTTACAATCCCGACTGAGGTTTTATGGATTACACGACACGTGAATTATTAAAGCGTTATA
>JBKPEE010000180.1:0-29981 GCA_046728235.1 Acidobacteriota bacterium | reverse complement strand
GAATTTGGGCGAAGCAAAATCCCCGGCGACAAAACGTGGTAACCGGTCCGGAATCTGCAGGAGCTTTTGAACTCCTGGCTCTGCCATGCTGATGCGCGGCAAGTCTTCGACTTGCCGAGGCGCCCCAATTCAACCTCCGGGTCTCCGACCCTGCGCCTGTTGCGGTCATAGACCGCTTAAGTTTTCGGGGGGTGCGGGGCCGGCAAGTCGAAGACTTGCCCCGCATCAGCATGGCCAAGCCATTTGGCGCGGGTTTCGTCCCGAGCAGTGACCTACAATCGCAATATCGCATCAAGCCTGACCTCAGGATTTGCGCAAGACGCATGTCCGCTAGTCGAGAAGCAGGAAACTGAAATCAAGACGCACGTGACGTTAGTTGAGTTTTCGCATATCATTCCGGCCCTTAACTTGAGTGTGTCGGTCAACAGCCAGCGGAAACTAACTCATGAGTACAACCAGAGGTAGCAACGCAAGCCCTTGGCGCAAGATCGCGTGGTTGGCTTTAGTTATCATCATTCTCCTGGCGCTGGCGATCGTGATTGCGCCCGTCTTCATTATTCAACCCTTCAAGGCCCAGACTCAGCGCGGTATAGCAATCTCGTTCGGGATGCGAAATTGGTCGCCGTATGCGACTGCCGGAGCATTGATAGTGGCCTTTGTCCTGGTTGGCTGGTTGTGGCGAGAGGCGCGTTGGGTTGCCAGGGTTGTACTGGTCATCATGCTCTTGCCGCTGCTGGCCGCGACCTGGTTTGCGCGACAGAATCATTTCGAGTGGATGTTCAGACCGCTCCAGCATTCCGCTTATGCGAAAGCCGGCGAAACGTCATTCGTTCGGGACGAGGACATGCTGCTCGCCGTGAATATCAATGGCGAGGCCGCAGCTTACCCTGTGCGCCTGATGGCTTATCATCACCTGGTACAGGACACAGTCGGAGGCACGCCCATCGTGGCGACCTATTGAACGCTCTGTCACACCGGTCTGGTGTGGCAGACAACAGTGAACGGACGGGTGCTGCACTTTCATCTCGCGGGCATCAATAACCAGAACTTCATCATGCGCGATGAAGAAACCGGCTCGTGGTGGCAGCAGGTGACGGGCGAAGCGATTCAAGGTCCGCTGGCCGGACAGCATCTCAGTTCGGTGGACTATGACGAGTTGACGTTCGGCCTGTGGAAGCGGGAGAGCCCGCAGGGCCGGGTGCTAAAGCCGGACGAGGCGATTGAGCGCGCCGGCGAGTACGCTCCGGCAGATTGGGACCGGCGCATGGCGAAGGTGCCGGTAACTACCTCGGCGACGCTCGACAAAGCTCTGGCGGCGCGCGCCCTGATAGTCGGCGTGACTGCGAACGGCGCATCACGCGCTTACCCGTTTGACGCCTTGCTGAAGCAGAGCCTCATCATTGATGAGCTGGGAAGCGTTCCGATTATGATTGTAATGGGCGACGACCATAAGTCAGTCCGCGGGTTTGAACGAACTCTTGACGGACGCAAGCTGGAGTTTTTCCGAAAGCCCGACGTCTCGCCGTTGCGTCTGGTTGATGCACAGACCGGAAGCGAATGGGATTTCACCGGCAAGGCGGTCGGCGGACCGTCCGTCGGAAAACAACTAACGAAGCTGGCCTTGCTAAATGACTATTGGTTTGATTGGTTGACTTACAATCCCGGAACGACACTTTACCAACTGGGAGATAGGTAGATCCCGATGTGGATCGCCAGCTTGAACGCGAAAGCGGAAACCGGAACGGTTGCGCTCGGCTTTGACTCAAAAGTCGATTAAACGTGGTAATGAGTTTCGTGTAGTTCGTGTGATTTCGTGGATCGTTTCTGTTCGTTCGGGAAACAAGGACGATCCACGAAATCACACGAAACAACACGAACGGAACGCTTCTGACCAAAGAGCTAGATCTGACTTTTGAGGCAAAGCCGTTGCGCTCCAGTCGCCAAAGCTTCCGCGAAGAAAAATGCGAATTCATTTCGTTAACCCAAGGAGACACTCTTCATGAGAAGTACAAATCGTTTTTCTCTGTCTGCGATGATGATGCTTGTGCTCGCCGCATCATTGCTGTCAACGGTATACGCCCAGAATTCGGTGACCGTCCTTACTGGTCCGGAACTGACGCGAATTGTGCCGCCCGGCTTTTATTTCCAGGGTTTGAGCGCCGCCACGCAAATGCGTAATGCAGCGGCGGCGCGTTTAGGTGACAAACGCTATGTCATCGCGGGACTGGTTGACACGTCCGGGTATGCCGCCGATGTGCGCGCCAAATATGAAGGCTTTTTCATTACGGATTCGCCGATCCAGATCAACGGGTCTGATCTCGCGGTCGGGGCTTACGGGTTTGGTTTCAGTCAGGACGGCAAAATGCAGATTCTCGATCTGGCCGGGAACCCGGCGCTCAGCGTTTCAACCAGCAAAGACTCAAGCCTGACGCGACCGCGCCCGTTGATGATGGCGAAGGCGGCGGACGGTCTGCGGTTTTATAGCGGCAAGGACTATGTGACGATCACGGCGAAATGAAATAAATCTGCGCGAACGAAGAAACACATTCGTTGAGCCAAAGCAAATGAGCAAAGTCACCGAGTACGATTATGTAGTCGTGGGCGCTGGTTCAGCGGGCTGCGTGCTTGCCAACCGCTTGTCTGATGACCCGAACGTTAGCGTGCTGCTGCTGGAGGCTGGACCTCCCGACACACGTCGTGAAGTTTCGATACCAGCAGCCTGGGTATCTCTCTTCAAGACAGAGTTGGACTGGAATTATGAAACAGTTCCGCAGCGAAAGTTGGACGGTCGGGTGATCTATTGGCCAAGGGGCAGGACACTCGGCGGGTCCTCATCCACAAACGTGCAGATCTACCTACGAGGCGCACCGGCTGACTTCGATGAATGGACCAGCGCCGGAAACGCCGGCTGGAGTTATCAGGACGTTCTTCCTTATTTCATTACGGCTGAGAACAACCAGCGCGGCCCGGATTCGTTTCATGGCGTTAATGGTCCCTTGTGCGTATCAGACGGCCGCGATGCAAATCCTCTATCAAAGGCATTCCTCGAAAGCGGTCTCGCCATCGGCCTGGAGCGCAACGACGATTTTAATGCTGGACGCCTCGACGGTATCGGCTTCTGCCAATTCACGCGGAAAAATGGCCGGCGGTGGAGCACTGCCACAGCCTATTTGAAGCCCGTGCGCAATCGTAAGAATCTCGACGTCTGGACCGATACCCAGGTGGACAGGGTGACGTGCCGTGATAAGAGAGCGGTTGGGGTCGTCTGCCGCCGCGATGATGAACGATTAGAAGTCCATGCCAGGCGAGAGACAGTCTTGTGTGGTGGGACGATCAGCTCTCCGCTATTGCTCATGCACTCGGGGATTGGGCCACCAGAACAACTGCGTCGCCATGACATCAAAGTGGTCCATGCTCTCGAAGGGGTTGGACAGAACTTACAAGATCATCCAATCGTTGGGGTTCGCTACCTAACGCGCGAACCGGTTTCACTTTTGAAGGCCAAGTCGTTAGTCAACATAGCCCGTTATCTAATTCAAGGTCGAGGGATGCTGGCCAGTAGCGGTGTCGATGTGCTCGCGCACGTCCGAACGCAATCGCAAGCGCCGGCTCCGGACCTGCAGCTTCTGCTCATGGCTATCCTTTGGCTTGAACAGGGCCTACGCGAACCGAAAGAGCATGGCTTTACGATTGCCGCCGCGGCCCTGAAGCCGAGGAGTCGTGGATCGATCACCCTGGAATCGAACGATCCGCTGGCGCCCCCTCGGATTCAGCCAGACTACTGCAGCGATGCGGACGGTGAAGACATGCGTGTCCTGATCGAGGGAATTCGGCTGGGACGACGCATCGTCGCGGCAGCTCCGTTTGCCCGGCTGCGAGGCGCGGAAATCGCACCGGGGCTAAACGTTGAAACCGATGCGGCGCTCAGGGCCTATGTCAGCCGGAACGCGCAAACCTATTATCACCCGGTTGGCACGTGCAAGATGGGCGTCGACCCGATGGCGGTCGTGGATCCTCAACTCCGCGTGCATGGCCTCGAAGCTTTGCGGGTCGTGGACGCGTCAATCATGCCGACAATTCCGCGTGCGAACACGAACGCCGCGACGATCATGATCGCGGAAAAGGCGGCGGATCTGATTAAATCATGAGGCGATTCTTTCACGGGTTGAACCTGGCGGCACCGCTTCGTCGTAGCTCCAGGTGCGGCTGATATATCAACAACTCGGACCGAAGGAGCGGGAGCGTGAAAACGTGCCCGCCCGATAGCGCAGGCGGGACTGACACTTGATCCGGTGAAGATTGAATAAAATCGTGCCGCCCGGTCAACTGACGTTCGGCTCTCTTTAAAGGTCCGCTAAATTGGTCCGCCGCTACGCGGCTGAACTCTTTCTCTTCATGGAACACATCCGATACTCCGCCGCGGCTTGCCAGGTCGACATGGCAAATCCGATCGAGCGCCAACAGATGCGCGCGAACACGGAGCGAATTCTTTCAATGATCGATTCCACAGTCGCCGGCGCAGCGCCGTTTCTGCCGGTGAAGCTGATTGTGTTTCCGGAATTCGCGCATTCAGCGCCGGTATTTGAAACGGCGCAGGAATTAATCGACAAACTCGCGATTGAAATTCCCAACGAGCACACGGATCGGCTGCAACAGAAAGCCCGCGAGCACAACCTTTACATTCAAAGCGGCTCGATGCTGGAAGTTGATCCGAAATGGCCGGGTCATGTTTTCAATGCCACGTGCCTGATCGGTCCGGAGGGAATTCTCTACAAGTACCGCAAAGTGAACACCTGGATTCCGTACGAAGTTCACACCAGCCCGCATGATTTGCCGGATTACGAGGAACCTCTGTTTCCGGTTGCCGACACGCCGATTGGCAAGCTCGGGTGCGCGATCTGTTATGACTGGCTATTCCCAGAAGCCATGCGTCAGCTCGCGGCCAACGGCGCAGAGGTGTTGATTCGGGTTTCGGCCTACATGGATCCGTGGGGCGCGACTGAGCCAATGGCGTGGTGGACAGTTATCAATCGCGCCCGGGCAATCGAGAATCTCGCTTACGTCGTCGCCGCCAATCAGGGTGCGAGTTTGAAGCACTATCCACCTTATTCATGGCCGGGTGGCAGCCAGGTCGTTGACTATGATGGGCGTTTGCTGGCTGAGGCGTCCCCAGGGCCCGGCGAGCGCATCGTCGTGGCCCCGATCGACATTAGCGCCCTGCGTCATGAACGGGCGGCGCGGCGCGGACATCACATGCCGGCACATCTGCGGACCGAAGCCTATCCCGTTTATCAAAAGCACCAATATCCACCAAAAGTTGGTTGTGCAAGTGCGCGAATTTCATATGATGAGAACAACGAACTGATTGATGAGGCTAAGAAGCAGTTCGAGGATGCGTCTGCAACGCCGTGAACATCCTTCGTTGATAGTCGGGTTTGCCTCAAAGGTCTATACACTGGACGCCTAATGGCTGGACAGTTTGGTCGCCGCGTAGCGGCGAGCTGAGTTTAGCCCGGCCTTTATAAGGCCGGGGCGAGTTGCCAGAGCGGATGCGCGTCGCTTTAGCGACGCCTGAACGCTCGATTTTTCATGGGTCGCTAACGCGACGCGGTTCGATTTTGGTCCGTACCGGGCCTTGAAAGGCCCGGATAAATTCATTTGCCGCTGCGCGGCTGAAAACCAACCAGGGTCGCGGGGACTTTTAAGGCAAGCCGTTGACACTCATTACTGGGACGCGTATTTTCATGAAGTCTCCTCGGTCTCGGCTCAACTCCAAGTCATCATCATTCTTCTCTATGTTGCTTAAGTCCTCTGCTTCGGTTCTCCTGATCGCGCTTATCTGCTCATCGATCATCCGCGGCCAGACCCCGCAGAAGCCGCCGGAGCCCCAGGGCACGGGCGGTGGCGTAAATACCGGCACGCCGCTGAACTATACGAGCAAGCGCACCGCGGGAATCACCGATCCAAAGGCGCCGGTAGTTTTCGAAGACGTCACCGACAAAACCGCAATGGCCAACTTCAAACATCGTGCCGGCAGCCCGGCCAAAAACTTTATCTTTGAAGTTCCGTCGGGCGGGGTGGCGATCTTTGATTATGACGGGGACGGTCTGCCGGACATTTATCTGCTGAATGGATCGAACATGGCGGCGATCGACGGCAAGGAAAAGCCGCCGCGCGCCGCGCTCTATCACAATCTTGGTAACTGGAGATTTGAAGATGTCACCGACAAAGCCGGCGTCGCCAACGATCGCTGGGGCATGGGCGTCGCGGTCGGAGATTATGACAACGACGGGCGACCGGATATCTATGTCAGTAATTTCGGGGTGGCGCGGCTCTATCACAACAACGGTGACGGCACATTTACCGACGTGGCTGAGAAATTAGGTGTGGCGCGCAAAGGCTGGAGCACCGGCGCGTCGTGGGGTGATTACGATGGTGATGGCCGTCTGGATCTGTTTGTGCCCGGATACGTCGAGATAGATTTCAATAATCTGCCGCCCAATCCCGCCGATGCCGCGAAACCCGGTGGCGTAGGTCAGAACTTCTGCCAATTCCGCGGCGTCTCGGTCATGTGCGGGCCGCGCGGATTGACCGGCGAGAGTGACACGCTTTATCACCAGAAGCCCGACGGCAGCTTTGAAGACGTAAGCGTCAAAGCCGGCGTGAACGATCCGCAGAAATATTACGGCTTCTCTTCTGCTTTTGTGCACGCGGACGACGACAATTTGCTCGATCTCATCGTCGTCAACGATTCAACCCCCAAGCAACTCTACATCAATAAGGGAGATGGAACCTTCGAAGAGACGGGTTATCCATCGGGAGTTGCGCTCAACGAAAACGGCCGGGAACAGGCAGGGATGGGCCTGGCGGTCGGGGATTATGACAATGACGGCCGGCTCGATTTTCACATTACGAATTTCTCTGATGACTCGAACGTTTTGTATCACAACGACGGCTCGGGTAATTTCACGGATGTTACCTTTCAGGCCGGCCTGGGCGAGCTGACAATTCCATTTCTTGGTTGGGGAACGGCCTTTCTTGATTACGACAACGACGGTTGGAAAGACCTGATTGTCGCGAACGGTCACGTTTATCCGACCGTTGACGAGCATCAGTGGGGCACGACCTACGCGCAGCAGGCGTTGTTGTTTCGCAATCTGCGCAACGGCAAGTTCGAGCGCGTGGGGGCGCCGCCGGGCAGCGCGATGGCTGAGGCCTGGTGCGCACGCGGCCTGGCCATCGGCGATCTCGACGGGGA
Source organism: Acidobacteriota bacterium (assembly GCA_046728235.1). Lineage (GTDB taxonomy): Bacteria > Acidobacteriota > Blastocatellia > Pyrinomonadales > Pyrinomonadaceae > UBA11740. The sequence goes on along the minus strand of JBKPEE010000180.1, from coordinate 22,723 downwards.
TGGGCGACTGGACGTGGTAATCAATAACATGGACTCGAAACCTACGATACTTAAGAACGTAGCATCGCCGGCCGGACACTGGCTCGAGCTGCGACTGATCGGAGATGTTTCAAAGAAGAGCCCGCGCGACGCCATCGGCGCCATCGCCTACGTCACCACGGGAAAGTCAAGGCAGCGTCAGGATGTGATTAGCGGCAGCAGCTATGCTTCTCAGAACGACATGACTCTGCACTTTGGCCTGGGCGCCGCGACGGCCGTCGATAAGCTCGAAATCAAATGGCCGGATGGCAAGCTCGAGACCGTCAGCATTCCCGGAATTGATCGAAAGTTGACAGTCACCGAAGGCAAAGGAGTTTCAAATCGTTAGCAAGATCGATGCAACATGGTCGAGACTCTTCTCCAAGTTGCCTAATGTTGCTCTGAGAAGTTCACCCAAAGCTGGGAGCGCGGACGTCCTCGTCCGCCACAGCGAGCGTAGCTCGCTCGGTTTCGTCGTTCGCAGGTTATTGATTTGTTCACGCTTCGCGCTCATTGCGGACGGGACGTCCGCGCTCCCAGCAGCTAGCTTGACTTGGTCGGATGTCTGTAATACTTAACGACATGATGGAAAAGGCCCCAGGACATCGTTTTACCAGTCTGATTTTGTTGGCGCTGTTGCTCGCGATTGGGCTGTTGGCGGACGGCGCACTTTCGTTCTTTCGCAGTGCAGCGCAAACGAAGTCGCCGGACCCGAACTACACCGCGCAGATTTCGCAAAACTACGACCTCAAGTTCGGGGCCAATCCTTTCTCACCCAGCAATGCAACCAGCATTACTGGTACTTTCATACCCGGTGAGATGTTCGTCCCGGCGAAACGCTGCGGCATTTGCCACACTGACGCGCACGCGCAATGGCGACAGTCCGCGCACGCGAACGCCTTCCGCGAACCTTTCTACCAAAAGAACGTCAAAGATATTCAAACTCAGAAGGGAATTGAGTACACGCGGCATTGCGAATCCTGTCACAACCCGGCGGCTCTGTTCACCGGCGCCTTGACTAAGAATTCGCATGTGAAGCGGCCCTTTGATGATGATGGTGTGTCATGCATAGCCTGCCATTCGATTCAAGCGGCAAACAGCCGCGGCATTGGCGGCTATGTGATGGGCGAGCCGGCGTTGCTGGTGAAGGAAGACGGCACCCGTTTGCTGGCGGGCGTGACCGATCAGCAAATCCTCAACGATATCCCTTCGCATCGCCGCGCGATGATGCGGCCACTGTTGAAGACGCCCGAGTTTTGCGGCGCTTGTCACAAGTCACAGGTGCCGCGGGAACTCAATGATTACAAATTCCTGCGCGCGTTCATGGTTGCCGACGAGCTGCAGCAGTCATCGTTCTCAAAAGAATCACCGCACCCGTTCTATGTCCGCGATAAAGAGACCTGCAACACCTGTCACATGAAACGTGAAGCCGCGCCTTTGTTCGATGTCTCAGCCAAGAATGGCACTCTGGCATCGCACCGGTGGGCGGCAGCGAACACGGCAATTCCCACATACTACAAGTGGAAGGATCAACTGGAGGCGGTTACAAAGTTTCTCGAAGACGATAAGTTGGGCGTGGACATTTTCGCCATCCGGCGCAAGGCACGCGGCGCTGGTGCCGAAGAGTTCATCGCGCCCCTGAATCACAGCAATTTCACTATCGGCAAGGGCGATGCTCTCACCGCGGAAGTTGTCATCACCAACAAGAATATCGGGCATTCATTCCCGCCTGAGCTGCGGGATTTCTATGAAGCTTACGTTAATTTCACCGTCAGCGACGACGGTGGCAAAGTCCTTTATCAGTCCGGCTTCATCAAGCCCGACGGATATCTCGACGAATCGGCCCACAACTACAAAACTTATCTGGTGAAGTCGGACGGCTCGTACAACGACAAACATCATATTTGGCGCACGCGGATCTTTGCGCAAAACAATCAGATCAATTCCGGGCGTTCGGACATAGCGCGTTATCAATTTCGAGTACCCGAGAATCTGTCGGGCGCGGTGCACCTGACGGCCCAGCTGCGTTATCGCCGGTTCACCCGCGTATTCAGCGACTATACGCTAGGCAAATCGGTGGACTATCCGATTGTGCCGATGGCCACGGCGGAATACGTGCTGCAGCTGGGTCAGAACCAGGCGACACCAGTAGTGGTGAATGCTCAGACTGCGGTGCCCGATTGGCGACGCTGGAATAACTATGGAATCGCGGCCTTCGATCAGCGGCAATACCCGACAGCGATTGATGCCTTCATTCACGCCGCCGAGCTGGACGAAAAGTATCGCCCAATGGCTTTGATTAATCGGGCGATGGCGCACCTCGAGTTGGAGCAATACGACGAAGCCGCCACGATTCTGGAGGGGGTGGTGAAAGCAAATCCAAACCTGGCCCGCGCGCTTTTTCAACAGGCACGCATCTTCATGAAGCGCGGCCAGCTGGATCAGGCAGAGAGTAACATCAAGCAAGTGCTGGCACTGTTTCCTCGCGATCGACTCTCGTTGCAGCAGCTCGGCGAGCTTTGCAAGATCAAGCGCGACTACGAGGGCGCCCTGGATTGCTATGACAAGATTCTGGCGATCGATCCTGAGGACGCCGGAGCGCACTACAACCTGATGCTGATTTATCGCAAGCTGGGCAGAACTGATGACGCCAAACGCGAGGCGAAGATCTTCGCCGATCTAAAAGACGATCCCGGCGCGCTCTCCCTGGCGAACCAGTTCCTGCACAAGCATCCCGAGATGAGCAATGAAAGCGTCTACTGGCACGTTCACGATCTGGCCCTGACGCCCGGATACTGAGAGCAAAGGAGTATTGAGCGTTTGGCATGATTGGCAACACGCGACGGTTGATCGCTGGTAGTCTCGGTCTTTTCCTAATTGCATTTCCTTTATTTCGGTTAAGAGTTATTGCGGGGGCAATCGCTCAGCGCAGTTCGGCGAAATCCACCAGGATTGACGCCGCTGAACTGTTCCGTAACAACTGCGCGCGTTGCCACGGCGCGGACGGCCGCGGAGACACGCCGCTGGGCCAGACTTACCTGGCGCCCGACTTCACCGACGGCGAATGGTGGCGCAAGAATTCCGCAATTACGAGCACGCGCAGCCTGACGGCAATTGTCAGCCGCGGAAAAGGACAGATGCCGGCCTTTGGAAAGAAACTAAAGGCGAGTGAAATCACCGCCTTAGTGAACCACATCCGCAGGTTTCGACCTCAATGACCTGGATTAAGACGATCGCGCTCGATGAAGACGAACACGTCCGCCGCGCGGTGGCAGCGGAGCGTGCTCTTTATCCGCCTGAATACGCGATTCCGGTTCACCCCACAGCTGACAACCAGGCTTCACAAATCGTCGCCTCTCATAGCCTGATACCGGAAGCATTGCATCATGCTTTCGCCACCTTTGGAGTGCTCATGTCTGGTGACTTGCCGTTGACGCGCCGCCAGCACGAGATGATTACGACGGTCGTCTCAGTCACGAACCGCTGTCATTATTGAATCGAGTCTCACGCAGAGTTTCTGCGTCGCGTAACTCTGGACGACGAGTTGGTGAGAGCCCTGCAGGAGGATTATCGAACCGCGACGATATCCGACCAGGATCGAGTGATGCTGGATTTTGTGACGCAAGTAACCCGCGACGCCACCCGCATCACTCAAGCAGATCATGACAAGCTCAGAGGCGTTGGTTTCGACGATCGCGGTATTCTGCAAATCACGCTGATCGCTGCCTGGTTCAATTACATTAATCGAGTGGCAGACGCGTTGGGAGTTGGCCGAGATTGAGCTTCGAGTCGGACGAGAGAGAGCGCAGCGCGCGACAGCGTAAAGCCCCGGGATCGAAAGCGTCAAAAATGGGTCGAGCCCCGCGGAGTGGGTGAGATCTTTCGGAGTGCGGCGACTAGTTGTCGCCGCTTTCCAAAGTGCTGACAAGTCAGCGCACTCCATAGAACTATCGCCGGGTTCCCTGGGCTCTTAAATAATCAAAATGGCCTACCCAAACATTGCCAAGCTGACTGCGCGTGCAATATTCCTTCTCCTGTTAATCGCCGCTCCCGCCTTTGCTCAATCCGATCATCACTTACGCTCGCCTGATGGACGCATTGAAATTCAAATCCAGGTTAGCGATCGCATTTACTACAGCGTCTCATTTCAAGGTAAGCCGCTGCTGCGCAACAGCACGCTCTCACTTCGTGCTGATCAACAGACGCTCGGCTTGAATCCGAGAGTCACCGCGGCAAAGACCCGAAACGTTAATCAGGTGATCGAGGTTCCGGTCCCACGAAAGTCCACGCGGATTCGTGAGGCTTTCAACGAACTGCGCCTGGAGATGGAAAGAAACTACGCAGTTGTCTTTCGCGCCTTTGACGAGGGCGTCGCTTACAGAATTGAGACCTCGCTCAACGGGTCTGAAGTAAAGATTTACGATGAAGAGGCGCGCTTCAAATTTGCCGGCGATTACACCGTTTATTATCCAAAGGAAGACAGTTTCTTCTCTCACAATGAGCGAGAGTTCCGTCCCGTAGTCATGAGTAAGATCGAACCGACCACGATCGCCAGCATTCCCGCAGTCGTTGATGCCGATGGGACCAAGGTGGCGATTGCCGATTCGGATATCGATGACTATCCCGGACTCTGGCTGCGCGGTAATAACGACAATAGCCTGGAAGCGATCTTCCCGCCTTATCCGCTGAAGGAAGAATTAACCGGCGATCGAGATCTGCGCGTGACTCAAACGGCGGATTATATTGCGGTCTGTAGCGGCACCCGAACTTTTCCCTGGCGCGTCATTGGCATTGCCGGGAATGATCGCGACTTGATTACCAATCAGTTGGTTTATCTGCTGGCGAAACCTTCTCAGGTGCCGGACACTTCGTGGATCAAGCCAGGCAAGGTGGCGTGGGATTGGTGGAATGCCAACAACATCTATGGCGTGGATTTTAAAGCCGGGATCAACACGCAAACCTATAAGTACTATATCGATTTCGCGTCCCAATACGGCATTGAATACATCATCCTCGACGAAGGCTGGTACAAGCTCGGCAATCTGCTGAGCGTGGTGCCCGACATCAATATCGAAGAGTTGGTTGCTTATGGCCGGCAGCGGCATGTCGGGATCATTCTCTGGACAATCTGGAAAACGCTGGACGATCAATTCGAACCAGCATTTAACCAGTTCGAAAAGTGGGGAGTGAAGGGAATCAAGGTTGACTTCATGCAGCGCGACGATCAGAAGGTGATCGGTTTCTATCACAAGGTCTGTCGCGAAGCTGCGAGACGTCACCTGCTGGTCGATTTTCACGGCGCGATTCGCCCCTCGACCATGACCCGCACGTGGCCCAATCTAATCAGCACCGAAGGAGTCAAAGGTCTCGAGTGGGACAAGTGGAGCGAAGACACGACGCCGGAACACGATCTGGAGTTGCCGTTTACGCGCATGTTTCTGGGGCCGATGGATTACACCCCGGGCGCGATGCTCAATGCGTCAAAGGGGGCATTTGCGCATGTCTTCAGCCGTCCGATGAGTCAGGGCACGCGCTGTCATCAGCTGGCGATGTACGTGGTTTTCGAAAGTCCGCTGCAGATGCTGGCTGATTCACCGTCCAACTATCTGCGCGAACCTGAGACGATGCAGTTCCTCGGGCCGGTGCCCACGACCTGGGACGAAACGAAAGCTCTCGACGGTAAGATTACCGATTATGTGGTCGTCGCGCGCCGCAAAGGCCGCGACTGGTACATCGGCGCGATGACCGACTGGACGGCGCGCGAATTGGAGATCGATTTTTCATTTCTGCCGCCGGGCAGGTTTGAAATTGAAAGCTACGAAGATGGCCCAAATGCGAACCGCTTCGGCAGCGACTACCGGCGCACTCAGCGACCAGTTGATCGCGCAACGAAACTGAAGATTAGACTCGCAGAGGGCGGCGGTTGGGTCGCGCGGCTTCATCCGCTTTGATTAAAGCCCATTCAATTAAAGCGATGCATTAGCCCGGTACTGTTAGAGTGTTGGCAGGCTCGAAAGAGCATTATGGTCGTCGTGTGAGGGTTTTCATCGCCGGCACATCGTCGCGGAGCGACGCATGATTTTAGCCGGACCTTTTAAGGTCCGGTAGAAAGTCCCATGTGGACGGCTTGTCGCGTCAGCGACGATTGAAATCAACCTATTGGTTTGCTGTTTGCCGATTTCACTCGTCGCTGACGCGACGTCCATTTATTTTCCCCGGGGACCCGTGGCTTAAAAGCCACGGCTAAATTCATTTCGCCGCTACGCGTCGAAGGAGTCCCTTTGATTAGCAACACCAAAATAGAGCGCTACACATAAACCGGCACTAGGGATCAATCAACTATCTCTGGTTGAGAACCACAACCTTACCGGTAACCGAAAAACGGCCCGTTACCACTCCCGTCGTCGCCGCATCCGCGTATCCTTTGAAGCCGGGCTGTTTGCCGCCAAGGGTGATTTGAAATTCTCCCGGTTCAACAATGCGCTTTCCGCGATCGTCTATTACCGAAAGCTGAGCGGGGGTCAGGGTGAACGAGACGCTCCGGCTCTCGCCTGGTTTGAGGGAAACACGATTGATTCCCGCAAGCGACCTTATCGGCACCGGGACCGAGGCGCCAGTGTGGCTGACGTACAACTGCACGACCTCATCACCCTCGCGCGCGCCGAGGTTTTGCACCTCAGCGGTCACGCGCAAGTCTTCGCCGGCGTTAACCTTGGTAGCGCTCAGTTTCAGGTTGTCGTACTTGAATCTGGTGTAACTTAGCCCAAACCCGAACGGATAAAGCGGCTCGCCCTTGAAGTACCGGTAAGTACGTCCTTGCATGCGGTAATCGGTGAAGGGCGGCAAATCTGTAACCGATCTATAAAACGTAACCGGCAGCCGGCCGGCCGGATTGTAATCGCCGAACAAAACATCGGCGATCGCGATGCCGCCCTCTTCGCCCGGGTACCAGGCTTCAACAATCGCGGGCACATGTTCGTTGGCCCAGTTCACGGCCAGGGCACTCCCGTTTAAAAGCACGAGCACCACGGGCTTTCCAGTCGCCGCGACGGCTTCCAGCAGTTTCTGTTGCCGCACCGGCAGACCTATGTCCGTGCGATCTCCCCCAAAAAAGCCCGCTTCGTGAACGCTCATCTCTTCACCTTCGAGTTGCGATGACAGACCCAGGAGCATGACCACGGCGTCCGCTTGTTTGGCGATATTCACTGCTTCAGCGTAAGGCGATCCGGTCGAGGTGACGGGCATTTGCCACGCAAGCTTCGCGACCGCGCCGATCTTGTCTTCGTAGTATTCCATCTTCAGGTCGTAAGTCTTTCCGGCTTCAAGGTTGACCTCGCCCGTTACTGTTGCCGGCGCGTGATCGGTCCAGTCCTCGGCGATCAGTTTGCCGTCGAGATAGATCCGCACGCCGTCATCAGCGATCGCGCCGAAATGATACTTGCCAGAGACTGTGGGCACGAGCTTGCCCGTCCAACGCGCCGAGAATTCGTCCACCGGGATGCCGGGTGCGGGACTGCCGGTGCCCCAATCGAAGTTCACTTCAGTGTCGATTCGCGTCAGGACCGGCGGACCTGCCAAATTTTTGTTCGCAAAGAATTCCGCCTTCAGCCCATGCTCGCCGTTCGGGCCGCGCAACATCGCGCCAGGTACCGGCATGACTGATAATTCGGTGAGTGTTGTTCCGACAGCATGCAGCACTGTGGTTTGTGGCGAGACATGTTGGCGGATGCCGGCGAGTGGAGTCGTAGCGCGCGACGGTTGGCCGTTGTAATTTCCGAGCAGTACCGGAACTGCGTCCGCGTTTGAACCAATCACCGCGACCGATTTGAGATTCCGGCTCAGCGGAAGCGTGTGATTGTCGTTCTTGAGCAGCACCATGGATTCGCGCGCCGCCTCGAGCGCGAGCTGCCGGTGTTCCGTTGAATCATTGGCCGAGAAAGGGATGCTCGCGTACGGCACCATCTCCGGCGGATCAAACATTCCCAGACGAAACCGCGCAGTGAAAAGTCGCTTAACCGCCACGTCAATCTCGGCCTCGGAGATCTGACCCTGCTTCACGGCGGCGATCAGCGCGCGATAGCTGTCGCCGCACTCGATGTCAGTACCTCGTTTGACCGCCAGTGCTGAGGCCTCTTCTGCGGTTTTCAAAAAGTGGTGACGCTGGTAGATGTCGTCAATGGCACCACAGTCTGATACGACATAGCCGTTGAAACCCCACTCGCCTCGCAACACGTCGAGGAGCAGATGGGTATTCCCGCAGCAGGGCTCGCCGTTGGTTCGGTTGTACGCGCACATGATGGACGTGGCGTGGCCTTCCATGATCGCGGCGCGAAACGCCGGCAGATAAGTTTCACGCAGGTCGCGTTCATCAATGACGGCATCGAAGCGATGGCGCTCGGGCTCGGGCCCGGAGTGCACGGCATAGTGCTTCGGCGTGGCTACAACTTTCAGGTACTTGGGATCATCTCCCTGCAATCCCTTAACAAAGGCGACACCCAGTCGACCCGTCAGGTATGGATCCTCTCCGTAGGTTTCCTGTCCGCGCCCCCAGCGCGGGTCGCGAAAGATGTTGATGTTCGGCGACCAGAAAGTCAGGCCATAGAACCGCGCGCGATTTCCGTGTCGCTGCGCGTCGTTGTACTTGGCGCGCGCCTCTTCCGAGATGACCGACGCCACGCGATTGACCAGAGGCTGATCGAAAGTAGCGCCGAGTCCGATTGCCTGCGGAAAAACTGTCGCCACGCCGGAGAAGGCCACGCCATGCAGGCCTTCGTTCCACCAGTCATATTCGGGGATGCCGAGCCGCGCGATGGCCGGCGCGGCGTTCATCATTTGCGAGACTTTCTCTTCGAGAGTCATGCGCGAGACGAGATCGTCGACGCGAGTCGCAAACGGCAGCGCCGGGTTCCGGTAAGGCAGAACAGCAGTCTGACTACCGACGATAGGGAGGTGAACTACGGTACAAATCACCAGTAGCGAACCAAAGAAGATGAGAGCGCGATTTTTATGCATGGCTGTTTGAGTCTGCTCCTTTTTGGAGTGCGCTGACTTGTCAGCGCTTTTAGAGCGGCGACAAGTGGCCGCACTCCAAAAGCGCGCGCACCACCTTCACGTTTCAATTGCCGCGCTTGCGGTCAAAATACCGGCTGGCGAACTCAATAAACGTGGGCCAATTCGGACCCGTCGTGTGCCCGCCGCTGTGTTGCCTCCAGGCAATGTCGCCATCAATCAGGGTCGTCTCGATTGGTGGATACTCTTTCGTTCCCAGATCTTTTTTGCCCAGCATTACATAAACTGGTCCAGCCGCCACTGCCGCCATGAACATGCCTCTGGCATCAACCCATTGTCCTTCAACTTTAGGTGAACCGGCGCTGATGAAGACCGGTCGTGGCGCGCAGAGCGCAATCAGTTCATGCGAGTCAACCGGAAGATCGCCGGGCGTCAGGGGACCCGCGTACTTCAGAAAGTTGCCGGCCATCCAGTGGTATTCTCCGGTGCCCGCGAGATTCTCCACCAGCTCACCAAAATTGCGTCGATGGAGCTTTGCGCCGCCTTCCCCTGATGAGCCGATAAAGCCGATCGCGAAACGCGCGTCGTAGGCCATCGTTACCAGTGCGGCTTTGCCGTAACGCGAGAGACCTTCGATCCCAACGCGTTTGGCGTCAACAGCGTTGTCGGTCTGGAAGTAATCAAGCGCCCGACTGGCGCCCCACGCCCACGCGCGCAAGGCGCCCCAATCATCCGTCGCGCGCGGCCGGCCGCGGTTAGCAAGCCCGATGATTCCTTTCGTTAGGCCGGCGCCGTTGTCAGCCTGGTAGCTCGTCGGAATCAGGCTGGCGTAACCCCAACCTTTCGCCAGCAGCTGTTGTTGCCACGTTGGGCCAGTCGGAGGCAGCGTGCCGGGCGGTGGCGCCGGCATGCGAAATCCTGGCGGAAAGACAAAACCAAATTCCATGATCACCGGGACCGGACCCGTGGCTCTGGCCGGTGTCGTTAACGTCAAATCAATATCGACTGAGATTGCCGGGTACGACGAATTATCGACATGGCCCACCAGCTTCTTAACAATCACCGGCACCTCACCGTTTTTGTCGTTGGTGGTGCTGTTAACTTCCCACTTCACCTCAGGCACGTTCTTCGGCACGCGGCCATAGACTTCGCGATCAAAGTCTTCGACGATCTCCGCGCGCCGGTGATTCCACCAATCTCCGGCAGTCGTGACTCGCTTTCCGTTTTTCAAAATCAAAGGGTCCGGCAGCTTCGGATAAGGGTTCGCCTTTGCCTCGTCATAATTGACCGCGTTCGGCGCTTTTGGATCGTTGGGATTTGCCCCCGGTCGAAGTGAGCTGATGCGCAGCAGCTCCATCATACGCTGGTGATCCTGCTCGGCCGTTATGACTGCCGGCGCCGGCAGAGCATTCGACTGTTGCGGAGCCGAAGCTCCCACTTGAGAGGGCACGATTGACGGCGCCAGAGTAAGTAACACGACAGAGAGCCACGCGAAGATAATGGTTCGCCGTTTTGTGCTGCCACGAGGATGCATTCGCTATTGGTTGCCTGTCAGTTTCGGCGCCTCACTTGTGACCACGCGGGTATTGTACTTCTCGAGGTATTCGCGATGCCGATCATCAAGTGGATAGTGTTCGGGCCATGGATACGGATAGCGGCTCATGCCATGGAATGGCAAGGGCGCAAGCTGGTCGGGACTCGCCGAGTTAATATCCATCTCTTTGCTGAAGCCATCAGCATACAGCAGAAATGTACGCGTCCACCCGGGCGGCAATGGCGGCAATGAACCAGCGTCGAACGAGAGACTGATCTCATCGCCAGGCCGCCCGATGACAAACATATCATCGCTGCGCAGCAACAACTCGCGCACATCACCCTCGCGCGTGTAATGACCGGTCATGACTTTCCATGGCGAGGTGAACGAGACCGCTTCGTAGTTATAGCCATAAGGTTCGCGCCCATCCGGCGAGGTTTCGAATGAAAAGCCGCGCCAGTGTAATTCCGCCCGAACCGGATCGAGCCGAGTGATCTGCGTCGGTAAATTGCTATCCGAGGTGTCAACCAGAATCTGGTCCCAGTAGATGCGCATGTTAGTGACGATCCGAACTTCCTGGCTGGCGCTCAAAAATTTGCCGGTAAGATCGACCGTCACTGTCTGTGGCCGGCCCACGGGAATGCCTATGTCTTTGATCACCGTGCGCCAATGTCCCTGCCTGTCTTTCACCTGCAGGCTGGGCGGCTGCATCTCTTTGCCCGCCTGCACGGCCGCAACGTTGTCGCTGGACCATGCGTAATCGGTCCAGCCGGTCAGCAGTAAAAGGACTTTGGATTTTGGACTTTGGACTTTGGATCGTTCACTAAGTTTCAGGGTTAACGCGTGGCCTTCCGCGTACCCACGAATGCGATCAGTCTTGAAATCACTCGGCCTGCGACGATCCAAACGCGAAATCAGATCAAGCACGTCGTGACCTTTGTCATCGACCGCAGTCAGCGGCGGCCGCGCGCCCATGGTGATGAAGAGCCTCGCTGACTTTGGTGGATCGCTCATGCCTTCGTTCGGATAAACCTCAGTCCCCGCAGGATGGGCCACAACCATCAACTGCACACGGTCGACGAACAGCGCTTCTTCCAATTCGTTCGTTACGCGCAGTTCGTAGCGACCATCCTTTGCCTTAAGCTGGTCGCCCCGAATGCGAACGTACTCATCCGGATCCGGCTGGTTATAGTGCCCGGGGCTTTCGAGATAACCCATCTCGCCCCCGCCCATAAAATCTGTGATGAATTCGAAACGCTCGCCGTTCCAGGTGTAAAGATAGGGACAGGATGACGGCTTGCGATCGATCTCAGTAACCTTCAAGGAGATGAACCCCGCCGACGCGGCGGCCGGAAATTCTGTCTCGGCCTGCACAATACCGGCCGGCCAAAGCACGCGCACGGCATCCGGTTTGTCATGCTTGCCGAGACCAAAGATCAGATCGGCCGGCGCCGGAGCAGGCGAAGCAGAGTAGACCTCGAGCTTTTGGTAAAGACTACCGGCACGCATTTCGATCTTGGCTTCGACGGCGCTGCGGTTGCTTATATGCCCGTGGACATCGACTTTGATGGAATGATTTCGATTGCCGCCATCATTGCGCAGTAGCCGCAGCTTTCCATCAGTGCCGCGCACGATCAGATCGACGTCGCCGTCATTGTCCAAATCACCGGATGAGAATGTGGGCTCTGTTCGGAGCTCAGGGTTAAAGGCGCGCGCCTTCGCATCGACCCAATCGTTGGAACCATTGCGCCATACTGCGGGCCGATCGTTCGCCACGGCAACTAAATCGAGCAGACCATCATTATCGTAATCAAGGAATTGGGCCGCGCTGGCGCCCGCGGTTGCGGCCGGCGCGGACATGGTCTTGAAATGAGTGCGCCCATCGCTAAGCGCGAAAATGCCTGGCCCATCACTGCGCCCGAAAAAGAAATCAGTAAACCCATCCTTATTGAGATCTCCTGCCGCCACACAGGTAAACCTGCCAGAAACATTCAACCCGGCATCCTTGGTTACGTCTCGAAACGATCCGTCACGCTGATTGCTGAGGAGTTGCGGAGCCGCACCATAGTTCACCACCAGCAGATCGACGTCACGGCGGTTGTCATAGTCAGTAGGCACGACCGCGACCGCATGCCCGAGGGCGCCACGAACCTTTGCTTGCTCACTGATATCGGTAAATGTGCCGTTGCCATTGTTTCGTAGCAGCAGATTCGGCGCACCTGGAAGATCTTTCATCCCTTCAAAACGTTGGGCGGTACCGAATTGAACGGCAGGCGTGGGACGCCCAGCTGGTTGTTTCCCGAATGGGCCTTCGTTGCCAAGCAGAGGTTCGACCTTGACGTTGGTCACGTTTGCAAAGCCCGCCACGAAGATGTCCAGATCGCCATCGTGATCGACATCGACAAACGCGGCTGAAATTGCCAGGAAAGGATAATCAGTTAGGTCCGCCTGCTTACTGCGATCAGAGAACTTGCCGTTGCCGTCATTGTGATAAAGAGAGAGCCCGCCGCTGCGAACGACCAGCAAATCTGTCAGGCCGTCGTTGTCATAATCGCCGGCGACCGCAAGGATCGGCATCAAGTTGCTCGCATCCTTCAGCGCGCCTGACTGCTCACTGACATCGACAAACTTTCCCTTGTCATTGCGCCAAAGTCTTAGTTCGGGCCCATTCAATTCCAATAAATCCAGATCGCCATCGTTGTCGAAATCAAAGAGAGTCGCGCCGGTCTGAAATCCAGCCGCGAGCAGGGAATTTTTGGCCGTCTCATCGTACGAGCGGGCGGATGTGCTTGCCGGTTGCTTGTTAACAGTCGAGGTCGGAGTTCGCCTGGGTGGTTCGAACATCTGCGACGTAGCATCAACGAACTTCACGTCGGGTGTCGCACGATTGACCAGATCAGATTCAGCTCCGGTTGAGACAATGGCTTCTGCGTACCGGCCCTGTTCGAGATAGGCAGTTCCAAGCTTGGTCCCGGCGCCGCTTTGCCTGAGCTGCTGAAACTTTTGGAGCACGCGCTGGCCCTCTTCCCTTGCGCCAGTGCGCGTGAGCAGGATGCCGAGGTTGTACAGGGCGGCTTCGTTATAAGGCTCGGCTGAGAGCGCCTTCCGAAATGCGGGTATAGCCGAATCATATTTCTTTTCCTGCACGAAGATTTGCCCGACATTCACATTCGTAGCAACGTCTTCATCGTCGACGGCGAGTACTTTTTGAAACTCGGCCAGCGCGTCATCGTAGCGATTATCAGCGCGGGCAATCAGCCCGAGTATGTAATGAATTTGCGGGACATTTGGCGCATGTTGCAGGGCTTTCTCGGCTGCCAGCTTGGCGCCCTCTGGATCAGGAATGTAATAGAGTGCAATGACCAGGTTGATTTGCGCCAGCGTCAGGTCGGGATCGATTTTCAGAGCGCGTTCAAACGATTCAGCTGCATCTTTCGGCTTGTATTGTTCCAGCAGCGCGACCCCGACATTATTGGCGCGGTAAGCGACCTCACGTTTGTCCGCTACGGATTGCTCTGAACTGACACTGGAGGCAACGGCGCAGACAAGTAAGGTGGCAAAGAGCAGTGACCCTAACCAGGTTCGCAAAGAATAGAGGACTCTATTGGAGCGATTGTTTAATTTCACGTTTGGCGCGCCCGCAACTTCCAAACAGGGAAATACATTCAAGGACGATCCACGAAATAACACGAACAGTCACGAAGAGACAAGGTTCGGTACAAGCAACCGGACTGGAGCGCAAGCGTCTCGCTTGCAATGAGCGCGCAGCGCGAACGGAAAAGAGCAACCGGGACGGTTGCGCTCCAGTCGTTGTGCTCCAGCGCTTCCGTATGAATGGACTTTGTTCAAGGGCTGCGCTAAAGTCCGCCGCGAACGGCGCTATTAATATAAGGAGCAACAAGGAGATTGACGTGGGAAGGGGAGTCTCTAAACGCATCCTCAAACTGTGGATGTTGCTGGCCGCAATGGTCTATCTACCTGTGATGGCACAGGCGCAGGCGCTCGGCGATGCTGTCGATGTCAGCCAGGATTTTCAAAAGTTCGAGAACGTTTACTTCATCGGTAGCCGCGTGACGTCCTTTGATCCAACTACGGGACAAGGAACACTGCAATGGGATCGATACCTTCGAAATACGACGCTGTCGTTCAATAAGATTGATGTTGGATTCGCGCGCGGTCGCGCAACCGAATTTCCCGGAACGGAATACGATCAGGATCCGTCGCTTCCTTTTTCCATCACGTTTGTCACCCCGCGCACTATCCGGCTCCGCCTTTCGACGCGCGCCGTCCCGCTACGTGACGCAGACTCTCTAATGCTTGCGGGCGCGGTACCGGCAGATCACTCATGGAAAGTTCAATCAGACGATAAAGCGATTAGCTACAAGAGTGCCTATGGCGAAGTGCGAATCATCCGGCAGCCCTGGCATATAGAAGTATATGACCAGCGTGGCCATCTTCTGACCCGCACGCAGAACCTCGGAGATCCGGCGACCTTTATTACGCCGATTCCGTTTTCCTTTGTGCGGCGGGCGAGTGACCTGAGCCGGCGCATCGCGGCCACCTTTGAACTCCAGCATGACGAGAAGATCTTCGGTTGCGGCGAGTCATTCACGCGGCTTAACAAGCGTGGCCAGCACATCAACCTCTATACGCGGGACGGGATGGGTACGCAGAACGAGTTCATGTACAAGCCCATTCCGTTCTTTCTGAGCAGCAACGGCTACGGAATGTTTGTGCATACCAGCGCGCCCGTTACCTTCGACTTCGGCAAATACTATGACGCGCACAACGTGATCTATTCGGGTGATGAGGACCTCGATCTGTTCATCTTTCTCGGTGAACCGAAGGACATTCTTTCCGAGTACACGGCGCTTACCGGCCGCAGTCCCGTGCCGCCGCTCTGGTCCTTCGGATTCTGGATGAGCCGCATAACTTACAACTCCGAAGATCAAGTGCGCGAAGTCGCGAAGCAATTACGGGCGCATCAAGTGCCTGCTGACGTGATTCATCTCGACACTGGCTGGTTTGAAACCGACTGGCGCAGCGACTACCGGTTTTCGCCTTCACGCTTTCACGATCCGGGAAAGATGTTGGCGGACCTGAAACAGCAGGGCTTTCACGTCAGTCTTTGGCAGTACACCTATTTCACTAGCAAGAACGATTTGTGGAAAGACCTGGTGTCGCATGGTTACGAAGTTAAGAACGAAGGCGGGCAATTGCCTTTTGAAGATGCGAGCCTGGACCTGAGTAATCCGGAAGCTGTGAAATGGTATCAGGCAAAGCTCGCCAGTCTCTTGAAGCTCGGCGTCGGCGCTATCAAGGTTGATTTCGGCGAAGGCGCGCCGCTGACGGGACAGTACGCTTCCGGTCGCTCGGGCTGGTACGAACACAACCTTTATCCGCTGCGTTACAACAAGGCGGTTGCCGAGATTACCAAACAGGTTACGGGTGACAACATCATTTGGGCGCGCAGCGCGTGGGCCGGCAGTCAACGTTACCCGTTGCACTGGGGCGGCGATGCCGAGAACACGAACTCAGCAATGGCCGGCGAGTTGCGCGGCGGACTAAGCTTTGGACTGTCGGGCTTTACTTACTGGAGTCACGACGTCGGTGGTTTTGTGCAGCGCGCGCCGCGCGATCTATACCGTCGCTGGCTGGCGTGGGGCGTGCTGACCTCACATACGCGGGCGCACGGCGCGCCTCCGCGCGAGCCGTGGGAGTATGACGAAGCGTTGACCGAGGATTTTCGCCGCGCGCTGGGTTTGAAATACGCGCTGATGCCTTATGTCTACGCGCAAGCGAAAGATTCTTCGGCGCGCGGCTATCCGATGCTGCGCACGCTTTTTTTTGAATATCCGAACGATCCCGGCTCGTGGCAGATCGACGACGAATACATGTTTGGATCGAATCTGCTGGTGGCCCCGCTCTTCGAGGAGGCCGACACGCGCAAGGTTTACCTTCCACCGGGTGACTGGATCGATTATCAAACAGGCAAGGTTTATCCGGGCGCGCAATGGCACGAGATCAAAGCCGGCGACATTCCGGTGGTGTTGCTGGTAAAGAATCACTCAGTCCTGCCACACATCAAGGTCGCGCAAAGCACGAAAGATATGAACTGGAGCGACGTTGAGTTGCGCGTCTTCAGCACCGACAACGCGCCGGTCAGTGGTCTGTTTGCGCTGCCGAATGGCGCTCTGCAGACGATTGATCTGCGTCCGGCTGCGGCCGGGTATGCTCTGGCAGTGGATCCTTTGCGGGGGAAAGTGAAGTGGCGGATCACAAGCGTTGATCGACACTGATCTCATTGCGTGGAAAGGGATCGACTGGTGTCTGCGGCTTTGCTACAAAAGTGTCTCTTTCTGCGTCCGCGAAGCGGACTGGATGAAAATAGCCCAGCGCTTCAGCGCTGGGGAATGGCGTTTGTTTGATAGACAGTCCGTGAAACGGACGGCTGACAATGTGTGCTCTTGCCATTTTTAAATTCAGCCGTCCGCTTCACGGACTTACTCAATAAAGGGTCTCCTAACCCCACCGATAAATCGGTGGGCTACTATCATTCGTCGGCTTCGCCGACTTTTGCAGCAAAGCCGGTGTCTGCACAGATTCGGGGAAGAGGACCGTGCCGTAGGCACGGGATGTTTATAGCTTCCGTTGCCACTTTAATTGTCTCTCCGAATTGAGCAAAATGTGAGCATTTTGCTCAATTCGGAGAGACGGACATGGGGCGAAGCCTTTCGCTATAAAACATTCCGCCGCTCCGCGGCGGCGTCAACACTCGCGGCCTACCCACCGGACTTTTGAGGCAAGGTCTCGACACTGATCTCTTGGCGAGAAAACGCCTATGAAGCGCAAAATCTCACGCAGAAGATTTCTCAAACGAACGGCAGTCGCAGGCGCGGCGATTCCATTTGCCTTCCATATAAAATCCACCAGGACACTGCCAACACAAAATACGACTGCTACTTCGCAACCACTGGTGCTTTGGTACGAAAAGCCCGCCAGTCAATGGACTGAAGCTCTGCCAATCGGCAATGGACGCCTGGGTGCGATGATCTTTGGCGGCACCGCGAGTGAACGGATCCAACTAAACGAGGACACGTTGTATGCCGGTGGTCCGTACGATCCGAACAACCGAGAGGCACTGAGAGCGTTACCGGAAGCGCGACAATTGATCTTCGCCGGCAAGTACAAGGAAGCAAACGATCTGATCGGCGAGAAGATGATGGCCCACCCCATCAAACAAATGCCCTATGAGCCGGTCGGCGATCTGCGGCTCGAGTTTCCCGGGCACAGTGAAGTTTCGCATTATCGTCGTGAGCTGGATCTGAATACGGCGATTACATCAGTCTCATACGACGTTGGCGGCATTAACTTCTATCGCGAGGTTTTTTCCAGTCCGGTGGATCAGGTAATTGTGCTGCGGCTTCATGCTGATCGGCCGGGCAGGATCAACTTCAGCGCCACTCTGGCGACGCCGCAAAATGGAACTACCTCAACCGAGTCTAATGACACGCTTCTGTTACGCGGCCAGAATGGCGAAGCATTCGGAATTAAAGGCGCGCTGAGATTTCAAGTTCTGGCTCGCATTATCCGGAGCGGCGGACGAACGGTTGCTGACAAGGGAAAGATCGTCGTGAGCGATGCGGACTCAGCGCTGATTTTGATTGCCGCGGCCACCAGTTATAAGAACTATAAAGACTGTAGCGGCGATCCAGGCGCCAAGGTTAGAGCGCACCTGAACAATGCTCGCCGCAAATCATTCGTCGTGATGCGCGCTGATCATGTGCGCGAGCATCAACGTCTGTTTGGCCGGGTGACACTCGACCTTGGTGTCACCGAAGCAGCGAAGCTCCCGACGGATCAGCGTCCGGCGAAGTTTCTTGCCGGCGCGGATCCGCAACTCGCCGCGCTCTACTTTCAGTACGGACGGTACCTGCTGATTTCGTCTTCGCGGCCGGGCACCCAGCCGGCAAACCTCCAGGGACTTTGGAACGAGTCGATGACGCCGCCGTGGGAGTCAAAGTACACGATTAACATCAATACCGAAATGAACTACTGGCCGGCGGAGACAACCAACCTGGCGGAATGTCATGAGCCATTGCTGCGAATGGTTGCCGAGTTGGTCGAGAACGGCAGCCATACGGCCCAGATCCAGTACGGCGCCGGCGGTTGGGTTTGTCACCACAATACCGATCTGTGGCGGCAGACCGCGCCTATCGATGGGCCGTTATGGGGGTTTTGGCCCACCGGCGGCGCGTGGCTGTGCACGCATCTTTGGAATCACTATGAGTTCAACCATGATGACGGATTTCTCACCCGCGTCTATCCGGTAATGAAAGGTGCGGCGCAATTTTTTCTCGACGCTCTGGTTGAAGAGCCGAGCCACAAGTGGCTGGTGACCTGTCCGTCAATCTCGCCCGAGCATCAACATCACGCCGGCGTTTCGATTTGCGCGGGCCCGACCATGGATTTGCAGATTCTGCGTGATCTGTTTAATCAGTGCATCGAGACTGCCAGGATCCTGAAAATCGACCACGAGCTCAGCGCGAAGCTGGACGGCGTGCGCACACGCCTGGCTCCGATGCAGGTTGGCAAGGCCGGGCAGCTGCAGGAGTGGCTTGAGGATTGGGATCTGGAAGCGCCTGAAAGACAGCATCGCCATGTGTCGCACCTGTACGGATTGTTCCCCAGCAACCAGATCACCCCCCGAGCAACTCCGGATCTTTTTGCAGCGGCGAAGAAGAGTCTGGAATTGCGTGGCGATGTCGGCACGGGCTGGAGTTTGGCGTGGAAAATCAATCTGTGGGCCAGGTTCCTCGACGGCGATCGGGCGTATCTGCTTCTGCAAAGAGCGTTGACCCCGATCTATTCGAACGATCCCAGATATCGCGGCGGTGGTGGTGTCTATCCGAATTTGTTCGACGCTCATCCACCATTTCAAATCGACGGCAACTTCGGCGCCACCTCAGGCATAACTGAGATGCTAATGCAATCACATACGGGTGAGGTTCATTTGCTGCCCGCCTTGCCGAAGGCCTGGCCAAACGGCAAGGTTACAGGTTTACGCGCGCGTGGCGGATTCGAAGTGGATATTGAATGGGGGGCAGGGAAGCTGATGCGCTCGACGGTGCGAAGCATCAGCGGAACCACCTGCAAAGTGAGATATGGCAACCAAGTCGTCACCCTGCGCATTCCGCGCGGTGGCGCGGTTCAGTTGAATCAGAATCTTGAACGATAGCCTGTGGGTTCCTTGATAGCCACGGCCGAAAGGTTTACCAGGGGATTATCAATGCCGCGTTTGCGGCGTCCCTTGCCTCAAAAATGACCTTTGATCAGTCCGCGAAGCGGACAACATGAAAATAGCCCAGCGCTTTAGCGCTGGGAGATCGGACCGATTGTCAGTAAGTCCGCAGAGCGGACGACTGATTAAGCTCTTAAACGATTGGATTTTAGAGAGGTCAGCCGTCCGTTTCACGGACTCCGATTCCTTATCGCTTCCGATCCCACCGATGAATCGGTGGGCTATTGTCATTCGTCGGCTACGCCGACTTTTGAGGCAAAGCCCCTGCGGCGCTTAAGTCCCGGACAGTCGATAATCAAAAACAAATCTCCCCACCTGAATGGTTCCTTTGTCTCGGACGGGCGGTGAGATCAGCAGCGAACGAACCATTGCGCTTTTGCGATTCACGTGGGCCTCGACGCTCCCCAGCGATTCACCGCTGGCAGCGCGATAGAAGGCCACGTCGATGGTGTCGGCGTTCTTTCGCTGGTAACCGAACACATAGTCGCCGGGCTGCAAATTCAGGTCACCAACCTTAAGCGCAACCTGGGTAGTCATAAAATGCGAGTACTTGCCTTCAGCAGAGTAACCCGCCGTGATCATGACCACGCCGGCGATAAATTTGCCGCGGCCGTCAGTAACGCCTGAAGCGGTGCGGAATTCAGTCTCGATATTCTCTTTGATCACGGGCGCGCGCGCGGGAATGATTTTTCGTAATTCAGCTTCAGAGGCTGCGCGCCAGTGAGCGGGCGGCGCGTAGACCGCGCTACACATTGCCACGGACAGGAAAATCAAAGTAGGTAGTTTGTTGCTCATCGAATATCGATATGGTGCCGTCGCGGCTTTGCCTCAAAAGCCTAAACCGTGAACGCCCAACTAAGCCCTCTCCCTTTGGGAGAGGGGTGGGTGAGGGCCTAGCGGCCAGCCAAGCTAGTCTTCGGAAAGCTGGTTCAAAATCGAATGGGCACGCGCTAGGCCCTCATCCCCAGCCCTTCTCCCAAAGAGAGAAGGGAGATAAGGTTCACCAAATTCATCTTGATTAGCCAAGTATGTCATTGCCCTTAAAAGGCCCGGCTAGATTCATTTGCCGCTCCGCGGCGCCGGATATCATTGCACGAGTCGGTCTGAATGTTAACATACGCGGCGATATGGCTCGTCTTTGTCTGACGACGGCAGCGCTGGCCCTGGTGGTATGTTTGCCGGTGTTCGCGCTGGATCCAAACCACACTCTTAGCGAGTATGGTCATCAGGTATGGCTTTCCGAAAACGGTCTGCCCCAAAACACGGTGCAGGCGATTACACAGACGCACGATGGTTACATCTGGATCGGCACACAGGAAGGGCTGGCGCGCTTTGACGGCGTCAAGTTTGAAGTCTTTGACAAACAGAATACTCCGCAACTCGGGAGCAACGACGTCCGCGCCCTTTTCGAAGATCGCGAAAGCGCACTCTGGATCGGCACGTCCTCAGGTCTGATTCGACGACAACACGACCAATTTGCCGCCATTGCCGCCAATGAAGGCGTGTCTGATAGCAACATCAGCGACGTTACCCAGGACGGCGGCGGCAATGTTTGGATTGCCAGCTCCGCAGGTCTGGTGATGTATCGCGACGGCCGCTTCAAGACCGTGACAGCCCGTGCAGGTATTCAGCGGTTATTCGCCGCCGCCGATGGTTCGATAATCGTCGCGACTGCTGCCGGCATCGAGAGATTTCAGAACGGTGCTGTTGTCTTCTCGGATACTCCGGAAGAGCTGCGACCGGCAAATGTTACGGCCCTGGCCGAAGACCGCGACGGCGGATTGTGGTACGGAACACCCGACGGCTTATGGGAAATCCGCAGCGGCCGGAAAATTGTGTATCCAATTAATGAGGGATTGCTGAATGGCAGAATCAACTGCCTGCACCTCGATCAAACAGGTGCTGTTTGGATTGGGACCTCGAGCGGTCTCGCCCGCCTGCGCAACGGTCAGATTGAGACGCTGACAACAGGTAATGGACTGTCGAGTAATCTGGTGCTGGCAATTTTCGAAGACCGCGAAGGGAGTGTTTGGGTCGGGACCGAAGCCGGCGGACTGAATCTTCTGAAGAACAGAAAGTTTACGACTCTCACATCCAAAGATGGACTGGCCAGCGATCTCGTGAAAGCGATCTACCAGGACCGCCAGGGTGGTGTTTGGATAGGCACGAATGGCGGTGGGTTGACCTGGTTGAAAAACGGCAAGACATCGACGTTTACGACTCGCGACGGGCTGGCGAGCGACGTGGTACTTTCGTTGGCCGGCGACGACGCGGGAAATCTCTGGATCGGAACGCCAGACGGTTTGAATCTGTTCAAAGACGGCCGCTTCAAGACGTTTACCGTTGCCGATGGCTTGTCGAATGATCTGGTCCGATCTGTTTATGTCGATAAACGCGGCGAGCTGTGGGTGGGAACGCGCGCGGGACTGAACCGGTTTCGCGACAATCAATTCACGATCTACACGACGAAAGACGGCCTGGCAAACGATTTCATTGGCGCCATCTTCGAAGACTCCCAGGGAAATCTGTGGATCGGAACGTTAGGTGGTTTGAGCAGATTCGCCGCCGACACCTTCACCACCTTCACGACCAATGATGGATTGTCGAGTGACACCGTTACCTGCCTGTTTGAAGATCAGAGTGGCGATCTCTGGATTGGCACCAATGGTGGGGGATTGAATCGTCAGCGTGACGGCAAGTTTATGTCGTTCACCAGCCGTGATGGTCTGCCTGACGATGTGATCTACCGCATACTCGAGGATGGAGAACAGCGACTGTGGTGTAGCTCAAACAAAGGAGTCTTTCGGCTGGATAAGAAAGAATTGAATGCGCTTGCTGCCAAACAGATAAGGACGCTGAAC
>JBKPEE010000179.1:0-6832 GCA_046728235.1 Acidobacteriota bacterium | reverse complement strand
CGTATCGGAAAGGGTGAGGGGTCCAGTGGTCTGCGTTTCGATACGGTAAACGGCAGCTGAAGGTTTCCGAAGCCTTCATCACTTCAGATGAGTATCGCCAGCGCTTTGGGCCCTAGGGTGACCTTAAAGGCGTGATGACCTACACAAGGTCCGTTAACTTTTAGCCACAGACACGATTGCCGCGGGGGTAAGTGACAAGAGGCTGCAGACTAAATTCCTGAACTCGAAAGCTGTCCGCGAGGTCTTGAGAGGTATAGGTAGGTAAGACATCAGGCCAGAGTTGGCCAGGTTGAGCACTACGTTCCGCGCGGCGGCCATGCAAGTTTCTATTGACTTCTGCCCCTTGCGGTGGTATTTAGTTCGCGCCGCGAACTAAATACCGTCCTCTTGGATGACGGACGGCGGGATTAGGATACCGTTAACGCCTCGTAGCCGCCGGGCAGATGCGGAAAATCGATCTCACCAGCTTTCAGGTCGCCACCAGCGAAACTGCGCGCGACATCAATCGGCGTATCGTGCTTAATCTGATTCGCACGCATCAGCCGATTTCGCGCGCGGATCTTGCGCGTCAATCAGGTCTGCAGCGCAGCACGGTGTCGGCGATCGCGGAACAACTGATCGACGAACGTTGGGTGACTGAAGGCGCCAACGGCCATACGCTACGCGGCCGCCGCCCGACCTTTCTGCACTTAAACAAGGAACGTGTCGGCATCATTGGCATCAATATACGGCCCGCCACGACGACGCTCGCATTTGCCGATCTGGACGCTCACTTCCTGGCGCAGGAATCATTAACCACGACTGCCGATCCGAAGAAATTTATCGCCGATTTGATTCCGCGGGTTCGCAATTTGATTAAGATGCGACCTGAGATTATCTGCGAAGGGATTGGCGTGAGTCTGCCGGGTCGTGTCGATCTGTCGACGAAGCGGCTGGTTTTCGCACCCAACCTGGGATGGAAGGATTTTGATCTGAAGACACCGCTCGAAAAGGCCATTGGGCTGCCGGTGGAATTGGAAAATGCCGCAAATTCCTGCGCTTTGGCGGAAATTTGGTTTGGTCGCCATGCCGAGGGCTTGCGGAATCTGGTGGCGGTTACAGTTTCTGAAGGAATCGGTTGCGGCCTAATCCTGAATCACCAACTGGTCCAGGGCTCGACCGGGTTGGCCGGTGAGTTCGGCCACACCGCGATCGTTCCGAATGGTATGGAATGTCGCTGTGGCAACCGCGGTTGTTGGGAGCTGTACGCGTCAAACTCAGCGGCAGTTCGTTATTATGCGGATTCCACTTCCGGGAACCGCAACGGAAAATCCTCACCGAAGTCAAAGATCGAGGGCGTGAGTTTTGAAGACCTATTACGCCTGAACGAACAAGGGAATGCGAAAGCTCGGGACGCGCTCAAGCGCATGGCCGATTATCTGGGTCAGGGGCTGGCGCTCCTGGTAAACGGCCTCGCGCCTGACGTGATCGTCGTGGTCGGAGAGGTGACTCGGGCCTGGCGGCATGTGGGCGGATTGATCGAGGACTCAGTGAAACAACACTCATTCACCCGCGCGGCCACGCGAATTATGCCGAGCGATCCAATATCGCAACCTCGGCTGCGGGGAACTATCGCGCTCGTGCTGCAAAAGCACTTTGGGGCGCCGTCGGTCGCCTGAATCGTTTTTTTGCCGATTTAGTTGCGGACGCGAATTAAATAGCCATTCAAGGGGGATTTGCTTCTATCTGGTGCCAACTCTGTCTGATCCGAAATCCCGAGCGTCGCGCGGCGACGCCTGGGTTCGAACAGCCTTCAATCTAAGGAGATAAGCCGATGTTCAAGTTCATCCGTGTCTACGTGGGCGTCCTCTTCGTCCTGTCAGCAATTTTGGTCGCCCCAACCAGCTCCCGAGCGCAGGTCCTCTATGGGTCAGTGACCGGCAACGTCACCGATTCCAAAGGTGACGCTGTGCCGGGTGCGAAAGTCGATGTGGTCGAAACCGCGACGGGCGCAATGAAAAGCATCACTACGGACGATCGGGGCGCCTACACGATCAACGATCTTAAGGCCGGTGTCTATAAGATCACGATTTCTCGATCGGGTTTTAAGACAGAGCTTAGGGACGAGGTGAAGGTGGAGGCAAATAAAACTCTTCGCCTCGATGCCGAGTTGCAGGTGGGCGAGATGAAGGAGACAGTGGTAGTTACCGCCGGTCAGGAAGGAGCGCTGCAGACTGATCGGGCTGACGTGAACGTCACCATGTCTAATCGGGCGATAAACAACCTCCCGTTGTTTGGGAGTGTCGGCCGCAACTACCAAAGTCTGATGTATCTGATTCCGGGCACCACCAGAGGTACGGGAGGCTTTTTCATCAACCAGACCGGCACCGAGGATAACTCCGCCGCCGGTAACCCACAGAGATCCATGTCCTACAACGTCAACGGCGTGTCTCGTTTGCAGAACAACACCAAGATCGATGGGGCCAGCGTTATTTATCCGTGGCTGCCGACGAACACCGTTTATGTGCCACCGGCGGAAGCCATCCAGGAGGTGAATATCGTCACCAATGCTTTTGACGCGGAGCAGGGACTCGCGGGCGGGGCCGCGATTAACGTTACCATCAAATCGGGCTCGAATGATTTCCACGGGACAGGCTGGGGTTACGACACCAACAGTCGCTTGCGGTCCCGCACCTACTTCCAGCCTACGAACCAGCCCGTAAATCCAAAGAACATCCTGGCACAATACGGTTATGCTTTCAGTGGTCCGATCATTCTGCCGCGTTTTGGCGAGGGCGGGAAAAGCACCTGGAGTGGTAAGAACAAGTTGTTCTTCTTTACCGATCTTGAGCGAACGACACAGCGCAATGCCGCGGGGGCAACGGCCAGCGTGGCGCCCGCGAGCCTGCGCCCGGATGCCAACGGAAATGTAAACTTCACGGGTACGGGCATCACAGTTTACGATCCAGCTTCAAATTCGAACCCGGCGCTTCGCACTCCTTTCCCGAACAACACAATTCCGGGGAATCGGATTGACATCGCGGCAATCGAGATCATGAAGCGCCTGCCGCTGCCTAATCAGCCCGGCTTCACGAGCAACTTTGCGACTGCTGGCGTAGGTGAGTTCAACCGCACGAACATCGATCTTAAGATCAACTATAACGCCGGCGGCAGCCTCACGGTGTTTGGCCGGTACAGCCGTTCGCCTACGCTTATCATCGACCCGCCGATCTTTGGCGAGGTTAGCGGCCCAGCCTTGAATGGCGGTCAATTGGGGACCGCTCCGGGATTGATCAATGTCATAGGTCTGGGTATGACTTACTCGTTCAACCCCAGGGTCGTGCTCGACGCGAACGTTGGCTATACGCGCCAGCGCCTGGGCGCGGAAGGATTCGACATCGTTTCGAACTTCGGACTGAACGTGCTACAAATTCCCGGAACTAACGGACCCGATCACCTTCAGGGTGGCGTCCCAGCTTTCCAGATCAACGGCGGATGGACCAACATCGGCAATGACAATACCGGTAATCCATTTCTGTTTCGTGATAACCAGTACGTTGCCACGGCGAACCTTTCATGGCTGAAAGGCCCTCACTCGTTCCGCTTCGGCTTCGATTTTCTTAATCCTCAGCTAAACCATTTTCAGCCGCAGGGTGGGTCCTTTCAGACCGTGCGCGGCTCGTTCGCCTTCAGCGGTACCGCAACACGCCAGCAGGGCAACGCCAGTAGCAACGCGGAAAGCCAGCTCTTTCATAGCTGGGCCGACTTTTTGCTGGGACTGCCAAGCCAGGCAGGCAAAGTGGATCAGCTACGCAACCCGAACTCGGTATACTGGAAGCAATACGCCCTTTACGCGCGCGACCACTGGCAAATTGGTCGGCGGATCACGCTGACTTATGGTCTGCGGTGGGAGCTCTTTGGCGTTCCGAGGAAGGATCACACCGGAATCAATCGTTTTGATCCGGATACGGGACTGGTCGTCACCGGCGGTCTGAGCGGCATCCCATTCAACAGCGGTGTAAGTACTGGCACAGGTCAGTTTCTGCCGCGAGTCGGAATTGCGTTCCGCTGGAACGACAAAACCGTGCTTCGCGGAGGATTCGGCCAATCCGCTGATCCGAGACCGTTCCAGGACGTCAGGAATGCTTACCCGATTGCGAACATTTGGTCGATGCCGGCAATTAAACTTAACGGCGCCGACAACTCATTCATTCCGGTGACCACGCTGCGGCAGGGACTAATCAACCCGAGCGCGCCGCCTGATCTTACCAAAGGGCTGCTGCCGCTGCCCGCGAACACCGGCACCACGACCTTTCCCAAGACGCCTATGCGAAAGGAGATTAATTCCTTCAACTTCTTCATAGAGCGTGAGCTGCCCGCGAAGTTCGTGGCCAACGTCGGTTACGTGGGCACACGCGCAGTCGGTCAGATGGGGTTTATTAACATCAACGCGGGGCCGCCGGGGACGGGTAACAGTGGCCGTCCGCTCTTCATCAAGTTCGGGCTAACTGCGGACATCAATTCGATTATTCCATACGCCACGACGACCTACGATGGCCTCCAGGTGCTGGTCACCCGTCGCTGGGCCAACTCACAGTTTGGGGCTGCCTACACCTGGTCCAAGACGATTAACTTCGCCGACAATGACGGCGGTCCGAGAATTCAATACCTGCCCGCAAAGCAGCTAAACCGCGGTCTCGCCAGTTACGACCGGGCGAGCAACCTCGAGATGTACGGAGTCTATGATCTGCCCTTCGGCAAAGGTCAACGCTGGGCCAAAGATGGCTGGGCCAACAAGGTCCTCGGCGGTTTCCAGGTGAGTGGCGTGATGACTCTTATGAGTGGTTTACCAATCTATGTCATTCAGGGCAGCGCTCCGAATTTGCTTGCGGGCGGAAGCGGCCAGGTGCCGGATCAACTTAATCCGGTAATTCGCATCCTGGGCGGAATAGGAACCCCCGCGCAACGCGGCCTTGCCTCGGGACCATGGTTTGACAACACGGTGCAAGGTCTGACCATTCAAGGAGTGACATGTGCTACAAACTGCGCTTGGGCCCTGGAAAATGGCGCAAAGTTCGGGAACACCGGGAGAAATACGCTTCGTGGTCCGGGCTTCTTCGAGACAGACTTGAGCATCTATCGCACCTTTTCGATTTCGGAGAGCGTCAAATTCCAGCTGCGGGCTGAGGCGTTGAATGCAACCAACCACGCGAACTTTTCCAACCCGACGAATGATGTCAGCAACGCCAGCTTTGGATACATCACCAGTACGTATGGTCCGAACCAATCGCGTCAGTGGCGTCTCGGCGCGCGTCTGTCATTCTAATCCTGCAACGATGTGGCCCAGACTATTGGGCCTGGGCCACATCACCCACCTCGGGGTATTAACCGAGACAGCCGGAGGTCCCCCCGACGTGCAAATGCGTTAACATCCCGAAACGCGATCGCCGGGGACCATGTCGTGATGACTGACGATAAAGGTTTCCAACAAACAGTGGTGATGCTGGTGCTCGCATGCGCGTGCTGGGTTCTTTCCATAACGCCAGTGCGCGCGCAGCAGGATGTAATGCCACAGTTGCGCCGACAGGGAACCGCCAGCCAACTCGTCGTTGATGGAAAACCGTTCCTCGTCCTGGGTGGCGAGCTCGGTAATTCAACTTCATCCAGCCTTGCATACATGCAGCCTGTCTGGACCAAACTGGTGTCACTCAATCTCAATACAGTTTTGGTCCCGGTGTATTGGGAGTTGATCGAGCCGGCGGAGGGAGAGTTTGACTTTGCTCTGGTGGACGGTTTGATTCAGGAAGCCCGCCGTCACCAACTACGTATTGTGCCTCTGTGGTTTGCCTCGTGGAAGAATAGCATGTCGTGTTATGCGCCGGCTTGGGTGAAAACCAACCAGCAACGCTTTCCGCGCGCGCAGGACGGCGCCGGCCGCGGCATGGAAATTCTATCGGCTTTCCGTAAAGAGAACCTCGATGCGGACTCGCGCGCATTCGCCACCTTCATGCATCACCTGCGCGAAGTCGACGGGCGCGATCACACCGTCATCATGGTGCAGGTCGAAAACGAGATTGGCATGATTCCGGATTCGCGTGATCGCAGCCCCGTCGCTGACAAGCTTTTCAAACAACCTGTACCCGCTGAGTTGATGAGTTACATCCAACAGCATGGGGAAACACTGATATCTGACTTTCGGACTTTGTGGGCGTCTGCCGGATCCAGGACTCGCGGTACCTGGGAGGAGGTTTTCGGTCCAGGCCCCAGGACAGATGAGATCTTTATGGCCTGGCATTTTGCGCGCTATGTGAATCAGGTGGCCCGGGCCGGCTCAAGCGAATACAGGTTGCCGATGTACGTGAACGCCGCCCTTATTCGTCCCGGGTATCAACCGGGTCAATATCCGGCAGGCGGACCTCTGCCTCATCTAATGGATGTCTGGCGTGCCGGCGCGCCTCAAATCGACTTCTTATCGCCCGACATCTATTTCGCGAATTTCGCCGACTGGGCGCGCAAGTATCAACAGTCGGGCAATCCAGTATTCATTCCCGAAGCTGCGCCGAATTCAGCCAGCGCTGTTAACGCGCTTTACGCGTTCGGCCAACTCGACGCGATAGGATTCAGCCCCTTTGCGATTGAGTCAGTCGAAGAGCCGGTCAGCAAGTTAGTAGCTTCCAGTTACGATCTGTTGAAGCAGCTGGCTCCGCTCATCCAGGAACACCGGGGTAAGGGCGAGATGGCGGGATTTCTGCCAGAGGGTCCCGAACAGCGAGCACCGCTGAAACTGAAGTTGAACGGCTATACTTTAAACGTGACTTACGAACGGCCCGCCGCAGCGCCGGCACTCGAGGCC
>JBKPEE010000178.1:0-10502 GCA_046728235.1 Acidobacteriota bacterium | reverse complement strand
CCGCAGTACCGATCACCTGATTCTGAAGATGATCATTGGCCGGCGGTTTGAGTTTGGGAAGAAGAAACCTCAGCCTGCCTCGTCGCCTGAGTGAAGGATTGACCAGGGACCTATGCTCCGGCAAGACACAACAAATCAGTGTCATGAAGTCTCCCCTCCCCGCTTGCGGGGAGGGGTTGGGGGTGGGGGCGAGTGGCGTCGTGTCGTCACCCCTAACCCTCTCCGAAAGCGGAGAGGGGAATCTAAACCGCGCGCACTGCCGACCTGATTCTCTTCCCCGTTCGTGATATAGTCACGCGCAATCCAACAACAAAAATAATTACTATGGACAATTATCGAAACTTCATCAACGGGAAGTGGATCGAGTCGGCTTCCAACAAGGCCGTTAATAACATCAATCCCGCAAATACCGACCACATCATCGGCACGAACCGGCAAGCGACCCGCGAAGAGGCCCGCGCGGCCGTCGAGGCGGCCGCCGAAGCTTTTCATTCATGGCGACGCACGCCCGCGCCGACGCGCGGTCGTGTCGTGGCGCAGGCTGCCCGGCTGATGGAAGCGGCGAAAGAAGAGCTGGCCCAGACGCTGACTCGCGAAGAAGGCAAGACCATCGGCGAAGCACGCGGCGAGCTGCAACGCTCGATCAATGTCGCCGAGTTTTGTGCCGGCGAGGCGCGGCGCATGAATGGCGAAACGATCTTTTCTGAACTGCCGTCGAACTTCGTTTACACGATTAAGCAGCCGCTGGGCGTCGTCGCCTGTGTGACGCCATGGAATTTTCCGGTGGCGATTCCCACCTGGAAGCTGTCGCCGGCCCTGGTCGCCGGTAATACAGTCGTTTTTAAGCCCGCATCGCTGACGCCGGCGACCGCCGTGCGCATTGTTGAAATATTTGAAGAAGCGGGAATACCGCCGGGCGTGTTGAATCTCATCCTCGGTTCCGGATCGGACGCGGGCGACGAGATCATCAATCACCCCGCAGTGCAGGCGGTCTCGTTCACGGGGTCAAATCCCGTGGGCATTCGCTTGTACGAACAGGTGTCGCACCGCGGCGCGAAATGCCAGTGCGAGATGGGCGGCAAAAACCCCGTCGTCGTGCTCGAGGATTGCGATATGGACCTGGCGGTTGAGAACACGGCCCAGGGTGCCTTTGGGTCGACGGGCCAACGCTGTACCGCCACCAGCCGCGCCATCGTGGTGAACAAAATCGCGGATGAATTCGTCGAGCGCGTCTCAAAACGCGCGCAATCGATGCGCCTTGGGGACGGGATGGACCCGCAAACTGAAATTGGCCCCAGCGTGGACGAGAGTCAATATCAAACGGTGCTGAAGTACCTGAACATCGGTCGCGAAGATGGCGCAACTCTGGTTTGCGGCGGCGAGCGGGCCACCGGCAATGGACTTGATAAAGGTTATTTTGTGCAACCGACGGTTTTCGATCATGTCACGACCGACATGCGCATCGCCCGGGAAGAAATCTTCGGGCCCGTGCTGGGCGTTATGCGCGTGAAAGATTTTGACGAGGCGATGCAGGTCGCCAATGATACTGAATTCGGTTTGTCTTCATCGATTTTCACCAACGACGCCGCCACGATCTTTCGATTTGTTGACGAGATCGAAACCGGCATGACGCACGTCAACTCGCCAACCACCGGCGGCGAAGCGCACATTCCCTTCGGCGGCATCAAAGGTACCGGCATCGGCGAGCGTGAGCAGGGATCGACCGCGCTCGATTTCTATACCGAGTTGAAGGTTGTCTATATTGATTACACGGGGCGAAAGCGCGAAGGAAATCTGTATTGAGCGAGGATTACAGAATCGAGCTGTAGTCCCCTGAACCGTGAATAATGCGGTGTATCAGAATGCCAGTTCGCTCGATTGTATAAGAGTCAACCGGAAAGTGAGAACCAGAACATGAGCGTTGCTGAACAGGCTACCAGACAATCCGAAACCATTCGCAAGCACAAGGAATTTCTCTTCCCGGCCGTGGCGACTTATTACCAGGAGCCGCTCGCGTTGGTGAAAGGCGAAGGCGCACACGTCTGGGATGACAAAGGCGACAAGTACCTCGATTGTTTCGGCGGCGTGCTGACGGTGAGCGTCGGGCACGCGAACCCGAAAGTAAACGAAGCAATCATCAATCAGGTTAATACGATCAGTCACACCTCGACGCTCTACAGCAACAAACCGCAATCAGACCTGGCCGAGAAGCTGGCCCAGATTACGCCGGGCAAACTCAAGAAATCATTCTTCACCAATAGCGGTACTGAAGCCGACGACACTGCGGTACACGCCGCGAAGCTGGCCACCGGGCGTCACGAGATCGTCGTGCTGCGTCACGCCTACAGCGGCCGATCGGCTACTTCCCTTTCCGCCATGGGACATGCGCCTTGGCGGCCTTTGCCACCGCAAGTCAGCGGGTTCGTCCACGCGCGCGCGCCGTATTGCTATCGCTGTCCATTCAAACTCACTTATCCGGAATGCGGGCTGGCCTGCGCCAATGACATTGAAGAACTGATCATGACGACGACCACCGGCGAGATCGCGGCCTTCATGGCTGAACCGATTCTCGGCGTGGGCGGATTCATCGTACCGCCGCCTGGATACTTTGAACGCGCCGTCGAAATTACGCGCAAGCACGGCGGGCTCTTCATCGCGGACGAAGTGCAAACCGCCTGGGGTCGCACTGGCGAGAAGTGGTTCGGCATTGAGAATTGGAACGTCGAGCCGGACATCATCACGTCAGCGAAGGGTCTCGGAAACGGCGTGCCCATCGGCATCACCGTCGCCACGCCCGAAGTGGCTGACAAGTTTCCGGGATTGACGTTCTCGACCTTCGGCGGCAATCCGGTTTCATGCGCGGCGGCATTGGCCGTCATCAAAGTGATCGAAGATGACGATCTGAAAAAGAACTCGGCGGTGGTCGGCGGTTACTTCCGGGAAAAGCTCGAAGGCCTGAAGGAAAAATACCCGGTTATCGGCGACGTGCGCGGGATGGGCCTGATGCAGGCAATGGAACTGGTAAAGGACCGCGAAACCAAGGAACCCGATCCGCAATCAGTGCTCAAAGTCTTCGAAGAGACGAAAAAGCGCCGGGTCCTGGTCGGCAAAGGTGGCCTCTACGGCAACGTCATCCGCACCGGCATGATGCTCAATTCAACCAAGGATCATGTCGATGAACTGATCGGCGCGCTCGATCAGAGCTTTGCTGCGCTGCAGAACTAGCCCCTGACTGGAGCGCAAGCGTCCCGCTTGCACAGCTAGGATATCGAACCTCGCGTGGTTCCGAAGTCAGCAAGCGGGGACGCTTGCGCTCCAGTCAATTGTTTTGTGGCGAACTAGCTGCCATCGCAATGACGATTTGGAAAGCCATACTCATGGGTCAATTGATTGTTAATCTGCCGGCAGTCGCCATCATGATTGCTGTACTGTTCCTGGGCGTCTTGATGGCGCCGTGGCCTTTTGCGCTGCTGGCTGGTTCATTACTCGCCTGGATTTGGTGGTCGTTTACAGTTCCGCGATGGCGCGATTGGGCGCTCAAGCATGGGATTAATCCAGAACGTTTACAGAAGTTTTCTGTCCGCACTGGTTTGACCTGGCCAAAAGGATCTCCTTTTGAAAGAACGAATTTCGTTCGAAGAAATGATTCGCTCCGCTGGGAGCGAGATGTTTATAGAAATCGAACTGCCCCTTTCTTTCGTCGCTCCTCAGGAGCGAAATGTTAACGGTTTACATCGCGCTCCTAAAGGAGCTTGGGTTGATTTATTGAAATCGGGTTCTATAAACATGTCGCTCCTAACGGAGCGAAGCAGTTTCAATCCGGAACAGCAAAGGCTCTCCGGTATCGCGGGGCAGAGCCGCCCCGTGCTCCCGCTAATCCTGAAACCCTCCCGGCCGGCGGGGCGTATTAATCCTGTTCGAATCTAATCTCAAATTTTCAACTCGCAAACCGCAAGAGGTCGTTATGAATTTAGCTAAGTACCGAGATGCCCTTCTGGCATTAGTCGTCACCGGAGCGTGTTGCGCGCTTCTCTTCCCATCAAGAGTCGCCGGCCAGGCAGCCAAAGGCCTGCCGCCCATCATCGATCGCGAACTCTTCTTCGGCGATCCGGAGATTGTGGGCGCGCAAATCTCGCCTGACGGCAAATTCATCGCGTTCATCAAGCCATTCAAAGGTACGCGTAACATCTGGGTGAAGCGGACCGAAGATCCGTTCGATAAAGCGAAGCCGATCACGGCGGATACTCAACGACCGATTCCGGCTTACTTCTGGAGCCGCGACGGTAAATACGTCCTCTTTGTGCAGGACAAGGCTGGTGACGAGAACTATCTCGTTTACGCGGTCGATCCCAACGCCAGTCCGGCAGGAGGTCAGGAAGTTCCCGCGGCGCGCAACCTCACCGACGCGAAGGGCGTTCGCGCTGAGATCTACGCAGTACCGCGCACTGATCCCGATACGCTTTATGTCGGTCTTAATGATCGCGACAACGCCTGGCACGATCTCTACAAGGTGAAGATCTCAACCGGAGAACGCACGCTGGTCCGCAAGAACACCGAAAGAATCGTGGGCTGGACTTTCGATCTGAAAGATCAATTGCGCCTGGCGACGCGCGTCGCCGATAACGGCGACACTGAAGTTCTCCGCGTCGACGACAAGGGCTTTACGAAAGTCTATTCGTGCAACGTATTCGAAGATTGTGGGCCGGTCCGCTATCACAAAGACGGACAGCGGGTCTACTTCGAGACGAACAA
Organism: Acidobacteriota bacterium; assembly: GCA_046728235.1. Lineage (GTDB taxonomy): Bacteria > Acidobacteriota > Blastocatellia > Pyrinomonadales > Pyrinomonadaceae > UBA11740. The sequence continues at coordinate 5,750 of JBKPEE010000178.1, read as the reverse complement.
AGGCGCAGGAATCGATCTGAAGCAGCTTGATTTGTTCGATCCGGCGACCGGAAAAGAAGAGGTCGTTGAGTCTGATCCGCTTAAACGCGTCGATCTCGGTGATGTCACTTTTTCAGAAGTCACTGACGATCTGGTCGCCACGGTCTACACAGATGATCGCAATCGCATCTACTTCAAAGATAAGTCGTTCGAGGCCGATTACAACTTGCTCAAAAACCAATTCCCGGGGATGGAGATTGATTTCGCCTCCGGCACGAAGGACGAGAGGCTTTGGCTGGTCGATATCGGCAGCGATACGAACCCTGGTGACACTTATCTTTTCGACCGCAATACCAAGAAGCTGACCCTGCAATATCACATTCGCGAAAAGCTTAATCGCGATTATCTCGCGCCGATGAAAGCGATCAGATACAAATCATCTGATGGGCTGGAGATTCCGGCTTACCTCACTTTGCCAAAGGGCAGCGACGGCAAGAACCTGCCGCTGATTGCTTTTCCGCATGGCGGCCCCTGGGCGCGCGACAATTGGGGCTACGATGCGTTCGCACAGTTCTGGGCCAATCGCGGTTACGCGGTCCTGCAACCGAACTTCCGCGGCTCAACCGGTTATGGAAAGAAATTTATCGATGCCGGCAATAAGCAATGGGGCGACAAGATGCAGGACGACATTACCTGGGGCGTTAAGTATCTGATCGCGCAGGGCATTGCGGATCCCAAGCGGGTAGGCATTATGGGCGGCTCGTACGGCGGATATGCAACCCTCGCCGGTGTAACTTTCACGCCTGATCTTTACGCTGCTGCGGTCGACTACGTTGGGCCATCTAATCTCAACACCCTGCTCGAAACCATCCCGCCGTACTGGGAAGCCGGAAGACAGCTCTTCTATCAGCGCATGGGCGATCCGACGACGCCGGAAGGTAAAGCGCAACTCAATCGACAATCACCTTTGAACTCGGCGAATAAGATCAAGACACCTTTGCTGGTGGTGCAGGGCGCGAACGATCCGCGTGTAAACAAACGCGAAGCAGATCAGATCGTGATCGCGCTGCGCGATCGTGGCTTTCCCGTTGAATACATCGTCGCGCCCGACGAAGGCCACGGATTTCATCGTCCGGTGAACAACATGGCAATGTTCTCGGAGGCTGAAAAGTTCTTCGCGAAATATCTCGGCGGCCGTTATCAGGAAGGCGCTACGCCGGAAGTCGCCGCGCGCCTGAAAGAAATCACCGTTGACGTGAAGACGGTAACGATGCCGAAAAAGGTCGAAGCATCTGCCGGCGCGCCGAAGCCCGCGACCGATCTGACTGCGGGCAGCTCAAACTACAAAGCCAGCCTCTCAGTGCAAGGTCAGACAATCCCCATCACGACCACCACTGAGATCAAGGAGGATGGCGGCAACTGGATCGCGACCGAAACCGCCGAATCACCCGCCTTCGGCAAGATCATCGACGCCTCAACAATTGAAAAGGGCACGCTCGTCTTGAAGCATCGATCGATTAATCAGGCTGGCGTAACGATTGAACTTGATTTCAAGGATGGCAAAGCCATCGGGACGATGAAGCAGGGCGATCAATCGAAACCCATCAGCGCAGACCTCGGCGGTCTTCTGTTTGCTGACGGTGGCGGAGCATTTGATGTAGTCGCGCGTTTACCTTTGGCGCCGGATTACACTACGACCTTCCGCAACTTTAACGTGGAAAAGCAGAAGCCACAGATTAGGCAACTGAAGGTCGTCGGCAGCGAAAGCATTACAGTTCCGGCCGGTACCTTCGACGCGTACAAAGTCGAATCAGTCGCTACTGATGACGATGCCGACAAACAGACGCTTTGGATCGCCAAAGACTCGCACAGGGTCCTGAAGATCAATGCGACCATTCCGAGTCTGGGCGGGGCCGTGTTGACGAGTGAGATGGTGAAATAAGAAGAAAACAGATTTTCCGCGTTGCTAAGTGCAGTCATGGTCTCAATACCATGGCTGCAAATTTTTTTACGTTGACATGCCGGTTATAAGGATTGGTGGTGGGAGTTTCTTAGATCTGCGGCTCGCTTGATACGCGGCTGTGCTACCGGATCGTGGAAAGGCTCTGACCTTTTTCCGTTATGTCGGAATCTGATTTCTGCGGCTCCGCCGCCGGATGTGCGGAAAGGCTCTGCCTTTCCGTCATGTCGCAATCTGATTTCCGCGGCTCCGCCGCCTGATGTGCGGAAGGGCCCTGACTTTTCCGTCAGGTCGGAGTGTGATTCCGCAGCTCCGCCGCCCGATATGCGGAAAGGCTTCTTTCCCTTAGACGCACGAACTTCTTGATTTTGAGGTTGCGCCTCATGCATACAATTTCAAGGGATACTCCTGCTCTTTATCTCACCTGCGTAGCGAAAGACCGTCTCACCGTCTTCCGAACCGAAACAATCAAAGGCTTAACCTGTGCCGCTCTTAATGAAGCGCGCACGTCCGGCGGGTTCTCGATCTATGCTTACGTCATTATGCCGGATCATTTGCACACTATCACCGACTCGCCACTTAAACCTTCGAAGATTCTTCAATACATTAACGGGATCATCAGTCGTCGAGTGATTGACCATCTGAAGCAGCGTAGCCATAATTCTTCACTCCGTAAGCTGCAACGCGCGAGTGGAGCGCGCGGGCATCGGTACTCGCTTTGGGGGCACCACAATAATGTGTTGCCGATTTTCAGCGAAGACATGCTCATGCAAAAGGTCAATTACATTCATCAGAATCCGGTTCGTGCAGGATTAGTCGAGCGCGGCGAGGATTATCGCTGGTCGAGCGCGCGCATTTGGAAGCGTTGCGCTCTTGAAGATGAGCCCCTGCTAGTTGATATTGATCGCATCAATTGGCGACGCAGGAAATAAGGCTTTGCTGGCTGCAGCAAGGCTCTGCGTTTCTTTAGTTGATTGAGAAATCTGATTTACGGCTCTGCCGCTTGATGTGCGGAAAGGCTTTGCCTTTCTGTGCCAGATTGTTAATTGTTCATCGCGGCGAGACTCAGCCTCGCCGCGGTAAAAAAAGGATAGGCGCGTTTCGGAAAGCCGTAGGCTTTCCGCACATCAGGCGGCAAAACCGCTACAAGAAAAATGAAAACTCTAATCACTAACGGCCAAATCGTCACTGCCACCGACAACTATAAAGCCGACATCTTCATCGACGGCGAAACCATCACCACCATCGGCGCGAAGCTCGATATGGAAGCCGATGTGAAGGTCGACGCCGGCGGCAAGCTCGTCATTCCCGGTGGGATCGATCCGCACACGCATATGGAACTGCCCTTTGGCGGCACCACGTCGGCGGATGACTTTGGTACCGGCACCATGGCGGCGGCCTATGGCGGCACGACTTCGATTATTGATTTCGCCGTGCAGTACAAAGGCGAATCGCTCATCCAGGGCGTCGACAACTGGCACCAGAAAGCCGAAGGCAAGTGCGCGATCGATTACGGCTTCCATCTGATCACCACCGAACTCGAAGACAAGCAGATCGAAGAAATGTACACGGTCATGGACGAGGGCGTCACCAGCTTCAAAATGTTCATGGCTTATCCCGGCGTGTTTCTGGTTGACGACGCGACGATCTTTCGGGCCATGTCCGCCGCCGGCGCGCGTGGCGGTTTGATTTGCATGCACGCGGAAAACGGAATCGTCATCAACGAGATCATCAAACGCGCGCTCGAGAAAGGTCACACCGCGCCAAAGTATCATGCATTGACGCGACCGACTGTGGCGGAAGCCGAAGGCGTGCATCGGGCCATCGCGATTGCCGAGATGGCTGAGTCGCCCGTTTACATCGTGCACCTCTCTTGCGCCGATGCCCTGAATCAGGTGCGACAAGCGCGCGATCGCGGCATTCCGGCCTTTGCTGAGACCTGCCCCCAGTATCTGTTCCTCTCGATTGATGATTACGGCGAAGACTTCAACGGCGCGAAGTACGTGATGACGCCGCCATTGCGCGAGAAAGCAAATCAGGCAGAGTTGTGGAAGGGGCTGAAGATGGATGATCTGCAGGTGATCTCGACCGACCACTGTCCGTTCTGCATGAAAGAGCAGAAGGAACTGGGGAAAGACGACTTCACCAAAATTCCAAACGGGGCGCCCGGAGTGGAACATCGCGTCTCTTTGATCTACAACGGCGTGGTCGAGAATCGCATCTCGCTGAACCGCTTCGTCGAACTGACATCAACCGCGGCCGCCAGGATGTTCGGCCTGTTTCCAAAGAAAGGCACGATCGCAGTGGGCTCAGACGCCGACATCGTCATCTTCGATGCGAATAAAGAGCAGACCCTCTCTGTTAAGACCCATCACATGAATGTCGATTACAGCGCTTACGAAGGCAAGACCATTAAAGGTGCAGTCGAGACCGTCTTGTCGCGCGGCTCGGTCGTGATCGACAAAGGCGAGTTCAAAGGCAAAGCAGGCGCCGGCCAGTTCTTGAAGCGCGGCGAGTGTGTTGCTGTCTGATCTGTCAGAATCCCAGTTGACACATGAGTCAAGACCCCACGCCTCAGCTTTCCCGAAGAAAGTGTGCCAGTTGCGGCATGGTGAACACCGGCGCAGATGAAGCCTGCCGCCGCTGCGGCGCGCCGCTGGCGGAGGATGACGCGATAGTCACCACGCGAGCTGAACCTCAGCCAGTCACGAAACCGGCAAAGCGTGGCTTACTCAGGAGAATTATGTGGATTTTGAGCGCCACGCTCATCGTCCTGACTGTTTGGTATTTCTCACTGATTATCAGTTCTGACCCGCTCCCGCCGGAGCAGCATCTCAAGGTTGACGTCGCAATTGGTTTGCTGGAACTGCGCGGATTCAGCCGCGAGGCTTTGGTGCTCCGTCATGCAACAGTGTTTCGCAGCACTGATAACTGGTGGAACCGTTCCATTGGTCATCGCGACGCTTATGCGGCTACCAATTTTCCTTTTGAGATTGTGACGCTGTATCCGGAATTCTTTAATACGCCGGTTGACGACTGCGAGCGCGCGGCCGTCCTGCTGCATGAAGCGCGTCACCTGCTGGGTGACGGCGAAGAGGCGGCGCTGCGGTCAACCTGGATGGCCAAGCAACGTTTGGGGTGGACAGCAGATCGGTATGAGCAGACAAAGGTTTGGGATGCGACTGAGCGCTTGACTAAAACCCAGTTCCCGTACATGTTTCAGTGCGGCCCTGATGGACAATCTGATTGCTACTAAGCGCTCGTTAACCACCAGGAGGATGAGATGAAGAGAATCGCCTTCAGACTGATTTGGGTGTCATCTATGATGGCAGCCGCGTTCTATCCGCCACTCGCGAACTCACAAAACCCCAACGTCGTCACGGCCGCGCAGGCGAACGGAGTCTATCGCTATTACGACAACGAGTTTCGCATTCTCGCCCTGGGCCATAATAAATTGAAGGTGCAGTTTGACGGTGTCTATCACACAATTTCGAAAAGCGTGAATATGGGGACGGCCACGGGTGAAGCAACGATCGATGGGAATGTGGCGACGTTCGTTCCCGAGGACACGACGGGCTGTAAGATTACGATGACGTTTCTACCCGGCAAGCTGTTGGTGAAACAGGAGGGACAGGATTTTGACTGCGGGTTCGGACACAACGTCAATGCTGCCGGTCCTTACAGGAAGATTCGCTCAGGCAAGCCAAGGTTCGAAAACCCGTTTAAGTGAAGTCAGAACCGCCTGCGGTAGCGGGCGGGCCTAAGTCCTCATTCTTGCAAACCATCTGGCCCGCCCGCTATCGCAGGCGGT
>JBKPEE010000177.1:0-12667 GCA_046728235.1 Acidobacteriota bacterium | reverse complement strand
TGGGCTGGAATTTGCTAACGCCTTCGGCGTTTACAAAGTGTTACTTTAGCGAGGATTCGTCGCGGTCGGAAAGATTCTCGCCAATTTCCGGGCGAATCTTCACCGGGCTGAAGCGCGGCGTGAATTACATCTCAATGGCGCATTCATTTCCCTCGCCAATCCGGTCCCGCGCCGATTCTTCTGACATAAATTGAAGCGCCCTGCACGCTGGTAACTTCTACGCGGTCGCCTGCTTCAAGAGGCTCTTCGCCGTCAGCCGGATATGCCGTCCAGGTAGATCCGAAGACTTTGACGGCGCCTTCATGTAGGGCACCACGGCTCGACGAGACAACGGTCCCGATCTTTCCGGGCAAAGCCTCGACGCCGGTCTTGAGATCGCCGCCGCTCTTTTCCCGCGAAAAATAATTTACAAAGATCGTGCGCGAGGCGGCGGTTAAGGCGATCGAAATGATCGCAAAGATGAGAAACTGCAGGATGATGCTGTGGACGCCGAGCAGGCCTGCAAAGCCGGCGGCAAGTGCTCCAATGCCAAACCAGAGGAGCACGAAGCCGGTCGTGAAGACCTCGGCGACCACCAGAATTGCTCCGAGAATGGCCCAGAAGATCCAGAGATAGTTTTCCATTGTTAGCGTGTCGCGGTTGTGATACTCGTCATCAACAGTCAGTACCATCTGCGTAAGCGGATGGGATCAAGTGCCTCGGCCGCCACACAGTTAGTACTAGCTGCGTACGCAGATGCGACAACATGCACCTCTGACCGAAGCCGTCACATTATCCCATTCGCTGACGCGAATGGTACTGACTTCCTTACCCCTTGAAAAAATTCTTCAGCACAAACCAGATGTTTGCCGGCCGTTCACCCAGTCGCCGCATGAAGTAAGGATACCAGTGTTTTCCGTAAGGTACGTAGATCCGCATTCGCCAGTCGTCGCGGGCCAGCTGCTCCTGCAAATCGCGACGGATGCCGTAAAGCATCTGAAACTCAAAAGCGTCCTTCGCGATTCCTTCGCGCTGCGCAAAATCGATCGTCGCATCGATCATCTTCGGGTCGTGCGTGGCAATGCCATGATACGTTCCGCTCGAGAGCAACAACTGCATGACGCGGACGTAATTATCATCGACGTCCTTCTTGTCGGGGTACGCAACCTTTGGCGGTTCGTCGTAAGCGCCTTTGCACAGACGTATGCGCGCGGGCACTTGCAAAAGCTCACGCGCATCGTCCATGGTTCGATAAAGATAGGATTGCAGGACGATACCCACATCGTTCAAACCGAATTCAGATCGCAAGCGGCGGAAAATGTCGAGCGTCACTTGCGTCACATTTGACCCTTCCATATCGATGCGCACGAAGTTTCCCCGGCGCGCGGCGTCCTCGACTATCTGACGCGCGTTGCGATAGGCAAGTTCGGGGTCGATTTCCAATCCGAACTGGGTCAGCTTGATTGAAACATTCGAATCGATCTTCCTCTCATCAATCAGCTTGAGCAGATGCAGATACTCGCGGACCTCGTCTTCGGTCGCGGCGACGCTGTTGACTGATTCGTTCAGGTGATCGAACGAGGCCGAGGCGCCGCGGGCGTTGATTTCGCGGATCGCGGCAACCGCCTGTTCGGTGGTTTCGCCGGCAATGAAGCGGGTAGTGAGCTTCTTAAACGGAGGGAACTTGGTGGCGAATTCCTTGAGGCCTTCCTGACGAGAGAGGTAAATCAGCGCGCTTCGCGTAAGCATTCTGTTCGGTGGTGATTCGTCCCTGTGCTATTCTTGGAAAACTTCCGAAAGAGATAGGGCTGGTTAACGATTAAGTTTCAATGCGTTGGAAACTGGTTGTCCTCGTGTCGATTGTCGCTGCGCTGGTCGCTTCGCTCTGCTGGTTTGGCCTGATTATTCTGTGCTTTAACGGCTCCCGGGCGTTTGTGCCGCTCGATCCCGGACTGTGGCCATTGAGTCTCGTGCTTCCCTTCCTCTTAGCCATCTTTGGCGGCTTTTTTATTTATCGTCACACGTCGCGAAAGCGAAAAACTCAGGCTCTGGTAACGGTGGTCGCGGTGCTGATACTTACCACCCTCGTGTGTTTCGGGGTCATGCGGTTGCTGCATACATCGTCGCCCGATCGCCTAACTTCCCGCGGCCTGTTCTTCTCTCGGGCCCAATCCGATTTCTCTCTGCACCGGTATTAGTGCCTCAATCACAAACCTGATGTGGTCATCCAGCTCCACACCCAACTCCTGAGCCCCCTGGTAGATGTCCTCACGATTGACCGATCGGGCGAAAGCCTTGTCCTTCAATTTCTTCTTCACCGATTTCACTTCCATATCATCAAGGCTGCGTGACGGGCGCACCAGCGCGCACGCCACCAGAAAGCCACAAAGTTCGTCGGTGGCAAACAGCGCCTTGGCCATGTCGGTGTCGCGCGGCACGCCGGTATAGGTCGCGTGACCCATGATGGCTTTGATGAAGCGCCCGGAATAACCGCGACCGCAAAGAATGTTCGCGCCCGTGAACGGATGCTGGTCCGCGGAAGGAAACATCTCGTAATCGAAATCATGGAGCAGCCCGACCAGGCCCCATTCGTCAACGTCGGCGTCCGGCCCGCCATAACGCGCGGCGCAGGCGCGCATGGCCGTTTCGACGGCGACCGCGTGTTTGCGCAGGCTGTCGCCTTTGGTGTATTCGCAGAGGAGTTCCCAGGCTTCTTCTCGATTCGGCATTCGTAAAGGAATGTTACTGGTGCGATCAGAAAGCTAGCACGAGCGGATCAAATTTACCACAAACGACACAAAGAATTTGAGTGGCAGGTAGTGGTTCAGTTTGAGAACATTCTCATTCTCGCCGCCGCTTTAGCGCGGCGAAAATTCTTTCGCCCGAAAACGGAAACCGTTTAAACGGTTTCCTTTGGCTTCGTGCCTCGGACACCGGGCTAAAGCCACGGTGTGAATGAAATGGGCAACCTGAACGACTACTCATTGGCATGAGACTGTCGGTTTGACTATTGCGGCGTTCATAGATCGCGACGGGAGGATGGTATTCAAATCCAATCCACGAAATCACACCAAGCGGCACGAAGAAAACAAAGGCACGTTCGTTTCTAATCCGCTGTAAGAATTGTCGAAGAAGATCTCACTGCCCGCGCTTCGGCCGGTAGCCGGGTCGCGCGCGCACGGCGATGTCCTGGCGAGTAGTCTTCACCTGAATCTTCCGGTAAGCGCCGTCCTCGTTTTTATTGGTGGGATAATAGCCAAGCAGATATTGCGTCCTGAGTTCCGCCGCGATGGCAGCAAACGCCTGCGGCAACCCGGCGACGGTATCGGCGCGATACAGCTGGCCTCCGGATCGATCGGCGAGGGCCTTGAGATAACTGTCGGCGAGCAGGTAAAGATTGTCGAGCATCGCGCTCAGGCTGTCGTTTCGCGGAGCTGAGCTTGGTCCTCGAGACGGAACAGGATCGCGATTCGGATTGCGCGCTCGCGGATCGTTTCGCGGATCGTTCCGCGGATCAGTGTCGGGAAACGGATCGGTTGGCGAGCTTCTGGGAGGCATCTGAGTCTGCCGCCCGAAAATGATCGAAGGCGGAGGGATCGGCAACGAGCCTCGCTGCTGCGGCCCCACCGGAATCGGTTCATTGCCGGGAAAAGTGGTGGGCGTCGTGCCCGCCGGTGGTTGTCGCAGAATAGTACTCGTGGGCAATCCCACGCCATTGCTTTGGGCTTCCTGCTGCCGGGCCAGGCGTTCCGTTTCAGCGCGCGTGTCGAAACGAATGGGGTAGACAATCACACCGCTTTCGTCGAGGTCCCGGATCGTCGCATCGTAAGTCGCACTGTCGCTGTGCCAATCCATGCCATCAGTAAAAATCACGATCGCTTTTCGCTGCTGAATCGGACGCAGCGAATCGAGCGCCATCTGCATGGCGTCATACACGCGGGTGTCATGCCCGCTGCGAGTCTGTGAGATGGCATTGCGCAAAGTCGCTTTGTCGCTGGTGAAGTCAGTCAGATCACGCAACTCACCGTCGAATGAGATGACCTTTACCTTATCCTGAGGCCCAAGTTGATCGAGAAAGGCAATCGCCGCGCGCTGAATCAGGGGCAGCTTTTCCTGGGTGCTGTCGCTCGTATCCAGCATCAACACCACATCGAACGGCGCATTGACAGTCGCGAGGAATGAGATTTCCTGCGGCACCCCGTCTTCCAGCAGCTTGAACTCTTCCTTTTTGAGATCGGCGATATAGTTGCCGTTGCGTGAACTCGCGATGACCGGCACGGTCACCAAATTCGTATCGATCTTTAACGTCTCGACTTCCCTCTCCTGAGGTGGAGGCGGCGGCGGTGGCAAGTTCGTTCGCGGCCGCTGATTCGGCGTCTGCGCAAACACCTGCGCGACCAGAAAGGGAATGGATATGGCCAGTGCCTGGACCACTCGTTTCATGATCTGTTTTTCGGACTTCCCTTCGGATGCGGGATTGAGACGATGCGTTGTCGCCCGGGGAGAACGACGACATTGTATGCCTGTTTAGTGTGATTTGCCTACCGATTCCTGTAAAGTTGCGCGAATGGAATTTCTCCATAATTCACTGCAACTAATCGAGCAGTACATGCTCGCCTATGGTTACTGGGCGGTCTTCTTTGGCGTGATGCTGGAGAATGCGGGACTTCCGGTGCCCGGCGAAACAATACTTCTCGTCGCCGGCTACTTTGCTTCCACCGGAGTGTTTCGCGTACCGCTGGTAATGCTGGTCGCCGCCACCGGCGCCGTTGTCGGTGACAATATCGGCTTTGCTATCGGTCATCACTACGGCCGGCCATTTCTCGTGAAGGTCGGACGCTTTTTGTTTCTCACCCCCAAGCGCATCGAGCACATGGAGAATTATTTCAAAAAGCACGGCAACAAGACGATCCTGGTGGCGCGCTTTATTACGGGCCTGCGCGTCTTTGCGGCTCTGCTGGCCGGTGCTTCAAAGATGCCCTGGCCGGTGTTCGCAGTTTACAACGTCGCCGGCGCGGTTCTTTGGTCGGTGGTCATAACCACGCTCGGCTATCTGTTTGGACAAAGTCTGCCGCTACTTGTTAAGTGGGTAGGTCGCAGCGGCACGATCTTACTGATTGCCGCAATTGTTATCGGCATAATTGTCTGGCGCGTTCGCAGCCATCGAAAGCGCAAATGATAAACGTCTTAGTCCCACCCGGCGATTCCAATCGTGAATTAACTGCAACCCTGGAGCGATCAGGCGCGCGCGTTTCGTTTTGGCCGCCGGTTAAAATCGGCGCGCCGGCGGATGCTTCATCGCTAAACGAAGCGATCGAAAATCTCTTTGGCTATGATTGGCTGATTCTCAAGAACGGGCACGCGGTTGAGTATTTCCTGCGCGCCTTTTTCCTGAAGCACGGGACGCAAGAGTTGGATGAACTGCGCGTGCTTACCATCGGCTCAGAGACTGCACAACGGGTCGCCGAACGTCAGGTGCACGTGGATATCGCGCTCGAGCAGTTCCCGCGGGCGAACGTTTATCATGAGATCGAGTCTTACGTCGGCGAACGCTCTTCGCTCAGCCGTCAGAATCTGCTGGTGCCCAGCGCTAATATCGTCATCGAATCATTTGAAGATCTATTCGTGAATTCGGAGGCCCGCGTAGACCGGGTTGCTGCTTACCAAACGTGCTCTGATACGCGCGACCTAATCAGACTCAGGACTCTGCTCGCCGGAGGGGGCATCGACTTGGTGGTCTTCACCGGAGTATCAGCCATCAATGAATTTGGCAACTTGTTCGATACAGACGATCTTGGGCGAGTGCTAACCGGCGCTAAAGTCGCGTGCCTTGATCCAGCGACCAGGGATCTGGCCGGAAAATATGGCTTATTAGAGACGTCGCTCCCGTCCGAACCATCAATCGTCAGCCTCGCTGAGATAGTCACAACGGCCGGTCAATGAAGGCGCGATTTGGAGTGCGCCGCCATCGGCGGCGCTTTGGATATGTCGCGCAGTTCACACAACCCAAAGCGCCGTCGCCGCTTCGCTCTGCCGGCGCACTCCAAAAAGTCACGCGCCTTCCAAATTAAGCCGCCGCCTGTTTCACGAAAGCCTCGCCGCAGGTTAGCGACTGGCACTGTCTTTGGTGTGCTAAACTCAATTCGATGAAGGGCTGCGTTCTGATCATCGATAGTGATCTTGAGCATACGGAATCTTTAACCGCCAGTATGCAGGCCGCCGGCTATGACGTGCGCTCAACTCTACCCGAGCAGTCGGCAATCGAAGTCGCGGAAGGCATTTCACCCACCGCCATTGTCGCCGATCCTTCTGCCGATGGATACGATCCGTTTACGTTGCTGCGCGAGTTACGGATTCACCATCCGCATACACCGGTAATCCTCACCGCGCGCAACAGCTCGGTCGAGCTTGCTCTGCGCGCAATTCAGGAAGAGGGTGCTTACCACTACTTTGAAAAGCCCGTCGATCCGGAGAAATTTCTGGCTGTCCTCGAACGCGCAGCCGAATTAGCGGAAGCACGGCGCGAGAATGAAATCCTGCGCCGGCAATTGCGAGATCGGGGCGCTTTCGGCGAACTGGTGGGAAGTTCAGAAACGATGCAGCGCGTCTACGTGCTGATCGAACAAGTCGCGTCGTCTTCCGCTTCCGTCTTGATTACGGGTGAATCCGGGACCGGCAAGGAACTTGTCGCGCGCACGATTCATAACCTGAGTCCCCGGCGCAATGCGCCATTTCTGGCGATCAACTGCTCGGCAATTCCGGACACGCTGATGGAGTCTGAATTATTCGGACATGAAAAAGGGGCGTTCACCGGCGCGGTTTCGCGCCGCCACGGCTGCTTCGAATTAGCCAACAGCGGCACCTTGCTGTTGGATGAAATCGGCGAGATGCCGACGCTGCTCCAGGCGAAACTGTTGCGTGTGCTCGAAGAGCGGGTGGTCCATCGCCTCGGCAGCCGCAAGGACATTCCCGTCGATGTTCGTCTCCTGGCCGCCACCAACAAAGAACCGCATGAGGCCGTGCGTGATGGCGCGTTGCGCGAAGATCTACTTTACCGGTTGAACGTGATCTCCATACACCTGCCGAAACTCGCCGAGCGACTCGAGGACTTGCCGCTGCTCACGCAACATTTGATTACGCGGCTCGCTTTGAAACATAACCGGCCGGCGCGTTTCATTAGCACCGCCGCGCTCGATGCCCTGCGCTATCATTCCTGGCCGGGAAACGTGCGCGAGCTGCGTAATGTGATTGAACGCGCAGTTGTGATCTGTTCGGGCGAACAGATCGAGCGCCATCATTTTGCGCCGTACCCGTTCGATCAACGACAGAAGCTGCGCTCAGAGGACACCGTGACGTTTCCGGTCGGCACGCCGCTGCGCGAGATTGAAAAAGAGATGATCCTGCGGACTCTGGACAAGACGGGCAACAACAAAACACGCGCGGCCCAGTTATTGAATATCAGCCTGAAAACGCTCCACAACAAGCTGAACGATTATCGCGCTCGCGGGCTGCTCTCCGACCGGGACTATGGCAAATGATTCGCGCCTGTTGCTCTTTTTCATCGACGGTCTCGGCATCGGAACGCGCGGTCCGCACAATCCCTTCGACGGATTGATCGACGCCGCACCCCTCGCAATTTTTGCCGAAGAAACTCCGCCAATACCTTTTGAGGGCCTCCTTGTCCAAACGGATGCGTGCCTCGGCGTAGAAGGCCGTCCGCAAAGCGCATCCGGCCAGACCACGATCCTTACGGGCATCAATGCCCCGAAAATCATCGGCGCGCACAAGCAGGGCTTTCCCAATCAGGCACTGCTCGATATTATTCGCGAGCATTCGATCTTTCTTCAGTTGCAAAACAAAGGAATCGAATCGATTACCTTCGCGAACACGTACACAAAGAAGTTCTTCGAAAGACGCCCGCGCTGGATTTCTGCGACCACTGCCGCCGTGGAAGCCGCCGGACTGCGGTTCAATGTGGTCGACGATTTGCGAGACGGACGAGCCGTCTATCACGATTTCACCAACGCGATGTTGATTGAACGCGGCGAAGATGTGAAGCCTCGCACGCCGGACCAGGCAGGTGACGTGCTCGCCGGAATTGTTGTGCAACACCGCTTCACTCTTTACGAATTCTTCATTACCGACAAGGTGGGGCACGCGCAGGATTACGACGAAGCGCGCCGTCTGCTGCCGGTGCTTGCCCGGTTTATTCGCGCTCTTCTCGGCAAGCTTGATTTGATCAGGACAACCGTCATTCTCACGAGCGATCATGGAAACATCGAAGATCTCAGCGCGCGCAATCACACACTCAATCCTGTCCCGACGATTATATGGGGCCGCAATCGCCGGGAAATAGCCGAACGAGTTTCGACTCTGGCCGACATCACGCCGGCGATTGTCGAGACGCTGAGTTTGCCGGGTGCCGACGCTTAATGAAACCTGAGCTGAATTCAAGTCCGCCCGCGATCAATGATCGCCGTGAGATCTTTGGGTGGATTGTCTATGACTGGGCCAACTCGGCTTTCTACACGACCGTGGTGGCGGCGCTGTTCGGGGAGTATCTGACCAGGCTGGCGCAGGCTTCGGTCGGTGAAAACGGAATCATTTTTCATCTCGGGCCATTGCTGGTGACCGCCAAGTCGCTGGCGCCATTCACTACGGGTGTCTCTGTTTTTCTCCAGGTGTTCCTGCTGCCGATCCTCGGCGCGTTCGGTGATTATTCATCGCTGAAAAAACGGTTGATGATCCTGTTTTGTTATCTCGGCGTCAGTGCCACTTGCCTGTTGTATTTTCTGACGTCCGGTCGCCACATCTTCGGCGCGATCGTTTTCATCATCGCCAATCTTTGCTTTGGCGCCAGCATAGTTTTTTACAACTCGTATTTACCGGACATCACGACCGAAGACCGTCGCGACCAGGTTTCCAGCTCCGGCTTTGCGTGGGGATACATCGGCGGCGGCGTTTTGCTTGGCCTGAACTTAATCTTTGTCTTCCTCGCGCCCACTTTAGGCATTTCGACCGGTATGGCCGTGCGGGTTTCATTGTTGTCGGCGGGCGTGTGGTGGGGTGGCTTCTCGATCATTACCTTCACCCGTCTGCGCACGCGATTGGCTGCGCGACAACTGCCGGCCGACCAAAGCTATTTGACGATTGGCTTCGCCGAGTTAAGGTCGACGTTCCGCGAACTGCTGCGACTGCGCGAAACGTTTAAGTTTCTGCTCGGTTATCTGTTCTACAACGACGGGATTCAGACTGTGATAACCGTCTCGGGGCCGTTCCTGGGACAGGAATTATTCAAAGCCCGAGGTTTGGAAACGCCGCCTTCTTTTCTGCTCGGCATTTTGCTGCTGGTCCAATTCGTGGCGTTCTTTGGCTCATTGGGTTTCGCCAGGATCGCGGCGTCCTTGGGCACCAAGCGCGCAATTCTGATATCCCTTTTAGGCTGGTGCACAATTGTGATCTACGCGTATGGATTTCTCCACACGGTGGCGCAGGCATGGGTGCTCGCAGTTTGCATCGCAATCGTGCTGGGCGGTTCGCAGGCGCTTTCCAGATCGCTTTACTCGCAGATGATTCCGCGTAGTCGGGAAGCATCCTTTTTCGGCATCTATGAAATCTCTGAGCGCGGCACGTCCTGGATCGGGCCGATTGTATTTGCCGAAGTCGTGGCCTACACCGACTCATATCGTCAGGCGATCCTGTCGCTGATCGCTTTCTTTGTGATTGGCACCGTCATTCTGATTGTCACGGATACGGCAAAAGCAATTCACGAGTCAGGAAATTTGTTGCCGGAAGAAGCCGGCAAGCGAAATCCGGCCGGCTAACGCGTGGCCTTTCGTTTTCGGCGCCGGCACTCGTCTGAGCAATACCAGAACTCGCCCGATCCGGCTGAGGGGAGTGCCCGGGTCTGAGGTACCCAAACACCGCACGCGGCACAGCAGACGAGCTTTTCGGATTCGCCGGGGTTCTTTCTTCTTGCAGCCTGTGACTGGAACTGCCGGATCGCGTGGATGAAGTTGCGCAGCGTGAGAAGTTTCGGACGCAGCTTGCGATACAACAGCATCAACAGCAAGCCGGCGAGCGCGATTACTACAAGATATTTCAAAATCTCAGGCTAGAGCGGCCCTACGACTTATCATCGCTGCGGCCACCTTCGGAGGGCGCGTAAGGCAAATCATCCCGGCGTCGTCTGGGAAAGGGATCCGTGGCGCGCCGCCGCGAAGGTGAATTGGGTGCGCGGCGATCGATACTGCCTGCGGGCAGATTTCTTCCGTGAATTGCCTCGGTAAGGATGCGCGTAATCTCCTGAGACAGAGTTCGATGTTCAGCCGCGGCGCGGCGGCGGAGCGATTCCTTCAGTTCGTTGGGAACGTAAGCGCCGATGAACACTCCTTTGCGGTTGGCCATTCTTCGGTTTCTCCTTGTCCGAAAGCGTCTAAGCGCCGGGGAAACGGCGCGGCATCGTCAGCGCGCCTTAAGGACGTAAAAATTGAAGAGCATTTTTGCAGGATTGAAGCCCTTGCGAGTTGAGAGCAGGCCTGTAAGCCGAATTCTGTTCTCCGGTTCACATCTGAGATCTCAGATTTTGAGATCTCAGACTTGAGATTTCAGATCTGATCTGAAATCCGAAAAACCCGAAGTGGCGATCATTCCTCTAGCCCAACCGTTGCCGGTTGGATCAAGCGACCTACCCGGAGGCTTCGGGCGGGCAGCCCTGGTAACGCCTCCCTATTTGGTCTTGCACCGCGAGGAGTTTGCCTGGCCGCGCATGTTGCCACGCGCGCCGGTGCGCTCTTACTTCCGGGATCTCAAACCTGGATCTGAAATCCCAGTAGCCCTTCCGGGCCGCACCGTTTCACCCATCACCTGATTTGAATCTGAGATCTCAAATCCGAGATCTCAAATCAAACCGTGGCTGGTCTGTTCTCTGTTGCACTTGTCGTCACCCAACCGAGTCTCAGATTTCAGATCTGAGATCCTAAATCTGAGCTTTGATCAGGCGCCCCGCCGTTAGCGGGCTCGCTGCCCTTTGGTGTTCGGACTTTCCTCTCCTTCGCTTGCGAGCCTCAAATCCCTGGATTTGAAAGCGAAGCAGCGATCACCCGGCCTGCTCTCTTGCAAGGCGCGGCAATTATAACACGAGTGTTCAAACGGTACAGCCACAAACTCGCAATGCAAAATCAGCCCAAGTCCCGCCATTTTTGGCTTATCAGGCGAAGTAGTTAAACCCGATGCGCAAATGATTTAGGGCGGACAATGGCAGCGTCGAAACCAATACCCAGGTCATGACCGCATGTGAAGCGGCCAGCGCAAACAGGTTCGGCGCCCTCTGATATACGGCGCACCACACCAATCCACCGATGAACGTGACCACCATTAACCATGGATTGGGAAAGTGCAGGAGAGCAAAAATGAAGGCCGTCAAGAGAACGCTGGGTACTCCTTTGTGCCAAATGATTTGCGCGCGGCGGTTGATAAAACTCTGCAGTGCGTACTGTTGCACCAGCCCCCAGAGAAAACCGAGCGCTAGCTGCCCCGCCAGCTGGCGCTCCGGGTGCCAACGGAAAGGATCGGGTCGCGTACCAAAGATTATGCCCAGGGCCGCGCACAAGATGCCGACAGCAACCATCGGGGCGGCAAGGAGCCTAAGAGCCTGCAGAAAATTATCCAGGCGGAATCCCAGATCGCGAAGATTTTCGCCGCGTAATATATGCGAGCCGATCGCCAGAGCAAGAGCCAAAGCCGCAGGTATCAGGACAATAAACTTTGTGCGTCCTGCTGCCGCCGACAGAATCCACTCGGCAATAAGCGCGGAAGACACCAGCGACCCAATTTCCCACGCGGCGAGAGCCCGGTTGCTGGGAATAGCTGTTTCGCTATCGCTGAAGCGCGATGAATCTATTTCAGTATTGCTCATACTCACTGATCGATGCGGAACGTATACGGCTTTCCAACTAGCTGCAGGGTGCGTCGCGTTCCGGCGCCGTTCGAATGCACGGCATACACCCGCGCCTGATGTTCACCGGGTAAGAGCAGCGGAGTCTGAAACGCGAAGCCATGCCAGTCGTCATCCGCCCGTTTGGCGTTATGTACGTCTGGGCGGTATTGATTCGCGGTAACGTCACCTGCGAACCGATCATCGACAAACAGCTGCACCTCGACCCGCGCGGACGGATTCCCTTCATCTACCACCCAACCGGTGACAAACGACCTGTCCGCGTCGTCGAGCACACCGCGCAAATTCGGATTGGTAGTTGCAAAATAGAAGCCCACCACGACTGTCGTAATTAATAAAGCTTCAGCCATTGATTTCGAAATTAAGAGATGAATGAGGCGGGCGCGCGATTTATCGTTCATGCAGTGGTCTAGAGTTTATCGCGAGCTTTGATCCTGTCAAATCCGCGACGCGGTCTGGAAAACGAAAAGGCGGCCACGAGAGCCGCCTTTTCCAAGACATTTTCCACGGCCTGCTTTTCAGAATGCGCGCGTAACTTCGATTCGATCGCCCGGCTCGAGAAACGGATCCGGCGTTTTTCCCTTCAATCGAGTGTAGATTGTAGACATCCCTTTCCCCGTCTTCCCTAAACAACAGAAGGCGCGCGATTTTCAGAAAAATGAAGCTATTGCGGTGAAAAAGGCGGTCAGAAAGGCGCGGTCGCTATTTCGTCTTTGTCTGTGGGGTTAACAG
>JBKPEE010000176.1:0-17724 GCA_046728235.1 Acidobacteriota bacterium | reverse complement strand
GTGTTCATGCTGTAGTTCCGGCCATCGGGATTGCACTGGGGAAAGATATAGACCTCCTTGGTGTCGACGATATTTTTGATTTGGGCCGCTGTGAAAGTGTTGGTCCCAATCGTAACCGACGTGTTGGTAACATAGGCGTTGATCAATTGACCAATGAAGTGAATCAGAATGTCCGGGCTGCCCCACTCGCGCGCGTGCACGCCGCCGAGAAAATAGATCCCGGGCCGACCGGTGCCGGTACCCTTGCCAATCTTCAGCGCATGACAGGTCCGCTGCTCCCACGTGACGTTGGGCAGTTTGATTAGCGAGGTGAAGGTGTCGTGCGGGGGCTTGGCCAGTCCTGCCATGACATCTTCAACTTCTACGACGGTGTAGTAACGGGGAATTATGCCCGGCGGGATTGTGGGGCCCACGATTTTCTTTGCGGCCTGCCGCACTTCTCGCTGGCGCTTCTTGCCCTCTTTGTCGATATCTTCCAGGCGCTTGATTTTGTAGCCCGCCGCTTCCAGGGCACGAAGTTGTCGTCCGTCGGCTTGTGCATCTACCCGGTAGCCCCTGGCCAGTTTCTCAACCGTATGCCGCGCGACGTGCACATTGTACTTGAGCACCAGATCAGCCATCGCCTGGTAATCGCGGCCGGTAATCTTCACGTGATATCGTGGCATGGCATCCTCCTTTGTGAATGGTCATCCTGTGACCTTAAAGAAAAAGGGATCTATCGAAATGGCTACAGCTGTAACGTTGTCGACATCGAGCAGCGTGCTCGTGTTCCAGTTGGCATTCCGTTGATAGACCACGCCGGCAGGAAAGTTGGCCTTCTTGGGAGTATTGTTGGCAGAGAAGACACCATAAAAATCCTTGCCGACGGCCATTAAATGTTCATAGTCGCCCAGGTATGGATCGAAGTCTTTCACCGGGCGCCTGGCCGGCGCCTGCGACAAGGTAATCGCGGTCCACGCATTACCGTTGGGCGTGCTCTCAAAATTCGTTACCCACTGTTGTGATGCTCCAGTGCCTACGAGCTGCTGGTAAAGCAGGCCTACCTTGCCGGCATTGTTTATGGCTAAGGCTGGATTCAAAGCATCATCTAAACGTCTCAACTCAGGCGACCAGGTGCGACCGCGATCAGTTGAGCGCAACACATGCAGCGCGTACACGCCGTTCGGTTGATCATCATTGTAGGCGATGTAAATCACAGCACTGTTAGTCGGATCGACGGCCAGCGCAACATCGCCGCCGAGCCTTTGCTGTCCCTTCTCGCCGTTAAAGTTGAACTTCGCGCCGCGCACGACGCGCATCCCCGCCTTGTTGTCGATCGGGTCGACTAAATCGGTAAAGGGATGAGTGTCGGTACCGCCGTGATCGTCGCGGACGACGACTATGTCTGCGGTGCCTTCGCCGGTATGGCCGTCAAAAGACTTCCAGGAATGAAAGATCGCATAGACGGTTCCGTCCGCGTGAATCGCCGGTCGCACCGGCGGGCCATCCTGGCCTGACGTGGACCGGGATTCGATCCTGATCTTTTTGAAATGCGTCGTGGTTGCGCCGCCGTCCAGTGACTGATCAATCGTCGCGGTCCTACCACCGGTGGCATTGAAATCATTGTCACCAACGTACACTCGATCCTTACCGGCGCCTGGCCCATTCTTGGCCGTCGTGGCCTGCACATAAGGTTGGTCTACGCCCGCTCCCTGGCGATCGACAAGCACCTTCATCGTGGCCGAACTCTGAAAATCGGTCGTTCGCAGAATGTTTAGGCGGGTTTTGTCGCCGGGAAAGGGAAAGCGAATGATGCCGGCGTACAAATTATTGCTCGAACTGCCAAAGGCCACCGTGATGTCCGCAGTTGCGGACCCGTCGGCGACTGTACTCGGCACAATTGAGTTGAGGGTCCAGGTGTTGCCGCCATCGGTGGAGATGTAGATCGGAGCGCGCGGGCCCTGCGACGGATCAGGTGTGAAGGCCGAGGCCGCGATTTGCAGGGGATTCGCCGGATTCACCGCAATGGTAGGTTCGCTGTCCTGATGAGTCTCTCCACTAAGAGTTTTGGGAATCATGTTAACGATCAGGATCTGACCCGGAGTCTTAGTGGTCTTTCTGGTCGTCCTGGCTTTGCTGCTGCGACGAGTCGTTTTTTTTGACACGATGTTTATCCTGATGGACGTCCGCCAAGCTCAGTTCACGCTGCGGAGAAGTGAACTAGACATCTGTGTTTTCGATAATCCGCCGTACGCCCCCCGTTTGCGTGTAGGGTTGAAAGTCGGCGGGGTGCAAGGCCGTGAAGACTTCGGCACCAGGGGGTGTTGCCGCACTTCGCGACGCTTTCTTCCGGCGTGAGACCGTTTTGGATCCCGGTAACGTGTGCTTGCGAAGCATGAAGAAGCCCTGGTGGCCGGGTTGAAATTTCGGGGCCTTGTACCAGCGAACATCGGTGCTGGCCGGAAACCGAATCACGACGGTTTTGCTGGCGTGCACGCCTTTGTGCACATCGTCGATTTCAACATGCGCTTCGCGCCAATGCGGTGTGTGCTCGCTCACGGGACCAATTGGTTCCGGAGTGCTGGCAGCAGACTCGGCGTTGCTGGCTGCCCGCGCCAGGGTCGCTGCTTCCGGAGGGATGCGTACCATTGTCACTCGGCCTGAGACGACTACGTCAGCAGTGGTGAAGCGATGCTTGATACGGCGGTTTTGCCGGTGGGCCACCGGATCGCCGCCGCGACTTAACAGCGCCGCGTGGGTTCGCGCCTCGCCAGCTCGCTCTTCCCGGAGTGATATCACCGCAACGCTGGCGCCGAAAATCCATCCATGCGTGTGAAAAATCAGTTCATCGCCGACAGCTACCTTGAGGCGGCCACTTAGTTTGACGGTCACGCGGCGTCCGCCCATCTTCGCGAGATTCGTGGGAGCTTCAAGTACTTGATCGACCATGGCCACGACTGTGTTCTTGTCGACCGGCACATCAGGCATGGTCGCGCTTTTTACTTCGCGAACAGTTCCTTTGAAAAGAAAAGTAGCGTCCATTGAGGGATCGGAATTCGAAGGCATGAGCGTCTCTCCTTTGTTGAAGTCGTGGCAACCTGCTAAGCGGGCGACACAGGTTAACTTATGCGAGGTGGTCCACTGGACCCGGGTTTCAGTGGACTATTGAGCGCGCCTGACAGTTGAACAACTGGTACTGGAAGTATGCGGCTGTCGCAGGCTCAGGGAACCAACCGTTACCGTCAAGGGGCGCAACGGTATCGCAAGTCTATTTGTGCGTCAAGACTTTTCTGCAACTTCGCCAGCAAGGAAAACTAAGCGCCAGTTCCGTACGAGTTACATTGCGCCAGGACCGAGGTTCGTGGGTGCTCGTGGGGCTTCCGGGATCGTTTCCTCAACTAAACCAAGCGGGCTGCCGACCGGCCCAGGAACGCGAGCCTTGAACTTGCTTATCGCCTGAGACGTGCGACAATACTCGGCTCGCTTAACAAAACAATATTCACAGATTGGCTTTGGATAAATGGAACGCCGAATAACAAGCTGGTTCAGTCCGAACCTGCAAATGGAAATGCCCCTGGTCGCCTATGGTTACTCAGGCCAGACGCTTTTGATGCTGCCCACCGCGGCCGCGGATTATCTTGAGTACGAGCGATTTTATCTCGTCGATGCGATCCAGCCGTTGATCGAGCACGGCAAGATTCGCGCCTACTCGATCAATAGTGTCAATCGCTGGAGCTTGCTGAACAAAGAGATGCCGCCGAGACTCAAGGCGGAGTTGCTGTCGCGCTATGATCGCTACATCGTTGAAGAAGTCCTGCCTCTGATTCGCAATGAAAATCCGGAACCCTTTGCGCGGCCGATTACGACCGGAGCCAGTCTCGGCGCCTTCCTCGCGGCGAACGAGTATTTCAAGCATCCCGATCTGTTTCGCGGCACGATTCCGATGAGCGGCAGTTATGACGTGCGCTCGTTTCTGGACGGTTACTACGACGACAACGTCTACTTTAATAATCCAATGGATTACCTGCAGAACCTCAATGACGATCATTATCTGCCGCTGTTGCAGCGAGCAGATTCGATCTACATCGTTTCCGGTCAGGGGGCTTATGAAGATCCGGAACGCAGCCGGCAACTTTCAGACATCCTTCACAGTAAAGGCATTCCGCATACGTTGGATTTGTGGGGCGCGGATGTGAATCATGATTGGCCGTGGTGGCGCAAGATGCTGCCGCATGTGCTGGGAAAGATGGTTTAGAGATGAAATGAAGCGAAGGAATTCAAAACGAGTTTGTAAGGCTTTCGACCTTCATCCTTTACTTCTCGAACGGCTGAAAGTCCTGAGCATCCAGCGCGAAATATGTGTCGGCTGACTTACTTTTCTGCGCTCGTCCTACTGTTGACTTCGTCGCTTCACCTCTATGGAGCATGAAGTAGCCTTCCTGCCCCGGTTCAAACTTCGGAACGCCATGGAACATCACGTCGCTGCTGTCAGGGAAGCGCACGGTCACTTGCCCTGGGGTCTTTTCTCCCTTAAGCACATCTGAAATCTTAATTACAGCTTCGCGCCAAATCGGATCATGTTCGGTGATGGGTGAAGGCCGCGCCGTTCGCTTCCCCGCTTGCGCCGAAACTGGCGGGATTCGAACATTGATCACTCTTCCCGCGACGACTAAATCGGCGTCACTAAAGTGTCCTTGGCTGGCAAGGGGGATGTCCGCGCCGCGCTTCACACGCGTTGCTGATTTAGCTGCACGGCTGCCCTTAATCGGCTCCTCGCGAACAGAGCGAACCGCGACGCTCGCGCCATAGATCCAACCAACGGTATGAAAGATCATTCTTTGTCCGGCACGAACCGCGCGCTTGCTGCTTAATTCGACGGTAATCTCCTGTCCCAGGAAGCCTGCCAAATCCGGCGGTCCGTCGATTACCTCATCGACCTTCACGATCGCGGTGCGATCGCTGACGGGGACCTCGGACATGTTGGCAGACTTTACTTTCTTGATCGTCCCTTTAAAAACGAAATTCGCTTTTTCGTCCGTTTGTTTGCTTTGCTTGGGCATGGCAGCCTCCTGAACTCGAGCGTCACCGGTTTTATTCGCTCGCTGCGCGAATCCAGCATAGCACTCAACACGGATCGTCTGAAGCGTCGGTGAAGTCCCGCGCGGCCTTTTAGCCGAGGTTGTGGGAACGATTTTTGAACTTACACGAAGAGACACGAACATTCTTTGTGATTTTTTGGGTGATTTCATGGATCGTGCCTGATTTACATTCCGCGTAATGCCAATTGCGCCGCGGGGTTTCCGCGGCGCAATCAGTCGAAGGAGATTTAAGACGAAGGTTTTCGCCTATAGCTTGAAGAAGAAGGGATCGATCGACGGCGCCACGGGTGAACTCTTGTTGACGTTGAGCAACGTGTGCGTGGTGAAGTTCGCATTACGCTGATAAACCACGCCGTTCGGGAAGTTCGCCATGTTCGGCGTATTGTTCGTCGAAAAGATCCCATAGAATCGCGGTCCGACAGCCACCAGATGATCGTAATCGCCGATGTACGGATCGATTGTTTTCACCGGTGTCGTGGCCGGCACGGTTGCCAGGACCAAAACGATCCAGGTGACGCCGCCATTTCCACTCCGTCGGAAATGCGTGACCCAACGTTGCGCGGCGCCCGTGCCGGTAACCTGCTGGTAAAGCAAGCCCACGACGCCGGCGCTGTTAATCGCAAGTGCGGCATTGGTTGCATTGGGAATCGATAGTAGATCGTTCGACCAGGTCACACCACGATTGGTCGAGCGACGAACATGAATGGTCAGGAAGCTGCCCAGTGCTTTGGCTCCAAAAGCCAGGAAAACGTTGTTGCTGTTGTTGGGATCCACGGCGATCGAAATGGTACCGCCAATTCGCTGTTGCCCGGTCGGGGCCGTGCCGTTTCGCATGAAGGGGAAGCTGACGCGCTTGATGACGCGCACTCCGGCCAGGCCGTCTCCCAGCGGGGCAGGAGGTTCCTTTAGAGAGACGAAACCTGTGGTGCCCCACTTGTCATCGCGAACGACCACGACATCGGCGCTGGTTATTACTAGAGTATTTGCCGGGAAGCTGCCCGTGAGCGCCCGCCATCCATAAAACGCCGCATAGACGGTCCCATCCGCATGGGCAACAGGCCGGCACTGCGGGCCATCCTGTGACACAGTCGCTCGTTTCTCGACGCGGACAGAATTGAAAGCGGTCGGCGGACCCACGCCGGCGTTCAGCGATTGATCTATCGTTTGCGTCTTGCCGCCCGGCGCGGCGAAATCGTTGTCCCCAATGTAAACTCGATCCTGCCCTGCACCGACACCGGATGTGACGGTGGTTGCATGAGTAAAGGGTTGGTCTGCGCTCGGTCGCCCGGGAGGATTGAGAATCGTCATCGGGGGAAAAGCAGGTACAGTCGTACGCAGGAAGGTGAGCGCACCGGTTCCAGCTCGCAAGATTCCGCCGTAGAGCTTAGTGCCCGTGCGATTGAAGCTGGTCGTGATGTCGCCCGTCCCAAGGGCGCTGCCGGCCTGGCTCGGCACAATCGCCGCCACGACCCAGGTAGCGCCACCATTGAGCGATTTGTAGACCGGGCCTAAGGCTCCGCCTCCCGGATTGGGTGAGAAAGCAGTGCCAATGATAATGTTCGGATTGGCCGGATTCACGGTCAGGTGCGGCTCGCTATCCTGCCCCGTTTCGCCGCTGAGCGACTGCGGAATCATATTGATCAAGAAAAATCCCGGCGGCGCCTGTCCGATGCCGCTGGTTGCGCCCTTGCGTGAGGCCTTCTTTCCCGCTTTTTTAGCCGCTGTGCGACGTGCCGATTTTTTCGCCGTCGCTTTCTTGACTCTTTTTCTGGCTGGCATGTCTCAGTCTCTCCTTTTGCGTGTGGGCGAACTCGCCTTGCTTCACGATCCAATTAAGTTTCTGATTCCGTCTGCCTCATCAAACGGTTGAAAATCTGCGGGATGAAACGCCACGTACTCTCCCGCATCCTGAGTCGGCGCGTGCCGCGCAGCGACTGTCTCACGCGAGCTCTTGTGCAGAATGAAAAAGCCCTCCTGCCCGGTTTTGAACTTGGGAGCGTCGTGCCACATCACGTCACTGCTCGAAGGAAACCGCACTTCAGCCGTTTTGCCTCGGTGAGTTCCCTTATGCACTTGATCGACCTGAATCTCACCGATCCGCCAGTCCGGATCATGTTCGGTGATTGGCCCGGCCGAAGTCGGATCGGCGGCGTGTGCCGCCCTGGCCGTAACCAGATCGGAAGGCAGGCGGACGCTGATCACACGGCCTGAGACGACCACGTCGGCGCTCTCAAATCGCTGCTGAACATCCCGGTTCATCAGGTTCTTTACCGGATCAGCGGACGCGACGGCCATGGCCGGCGCCAGTTGGTCGAGATCGTGATGGTCCACCGCTTCAACCGCAACGCTATCCCCGAAGAGGACGCCGTTGGTATAGAAGACGGACTGTTGTCCCTTCTTAAGCTTCTTGTTGCCGGCGACGATCACGGTGATGTCCTGACCTGCATACTGGCTCAAATCCTCAGGCGCGTGGATTACTTCGTCGACGCGGACGACGGCGGTTCGTTGGTCTGCAGTTACCTCACGCATGGTCGCCGCCTTTAGCTTTTGCACGGTGCCCTTGAAGACAAATCTTGCCTCCTTAGCTTCGGCACTTAACTTTGCTGGCATGGTTCTCTCCTTCAGTTTTTTTCCGCAGTTAAGCGAACGAGGACCGGCGAATGGCGCCGGCAGGTAAACTGATCCCTATTAGCTTAGGGCTCGCATTGTATGGATTGCCGCGCGATTCTGTCTGTTCAATTTTAGACAGTGTGTGGTTAAGAGGCGCGCGCCAGGTAGTCGGTAAGTTTCTGTTCCTTTACCAGTAGGAAATGTTCGGGCGTAATTTCAATCAAGCCCTGCGCGCGAAATTGCAGCATGAACCTGGTGATGCGTGGTCGCGTTGTCCCCACCATTTCCGAGAGCTCTTCGTGAGTGATCTTCTGCTCGATGCGCGTGCTACGCGGATCCGGCCGGCCGAGCTTGCGGGCCAGGATCAAAAGTGTCTCGCCCAGGCGGTGTTTGCTGTCTACCGTGATCAGGTTGGCGATCACCCGTTGCTGTTCGCCCACGCGATCCGCAAGGTAATGTACAAAGCCTTCGAGCAGCGAGTTGCGATTCAGGTGCTCGATGAAACTCGCGCATGGGAGTTCCCGAATGCGAGTGTCCTCCATAGTAATTGCCGTCTCCTGACGCGTGCCCGCGCCGGCCAGACAGAGCTCGCCGAACGTGTCACTCGCGGTAAGTATCGCGAGCAGGCATTCTTTTCCCTCAGGTGACAGCATTAATAATTTCACCTGACCGGATTCAATGAAGTACACGCTTTCTGCCCGATCGCCGCAGGCATAGACTGTTTCATGTTTCGCGAGTTGAACAACAGGAAATGCGCGCCGCTCGCGAGCCAACGACTCGCTGAGTCGGATTCTGAAGTCGCGCGTCTTGCCTGATTCGCGAATCATAGATCGAGAGGTACGGGAGCTCTTGAGTTGTGCCGTTACGCTGGGGGAAAAGATTACTGAGAGAGGGCGAACTCTCTCCGGCGACACTTGAAAAAGACTATGGGTTGGACTTTGGGAGTGTGCGACAAAGCAGCTCTCAGGGAACCAACCGATCTGCGAGGGGCTCACACATTATCTGAATCCACAGAAATCGTCAACAGTTTTGATAAAACATATGCAAGGTACTCAAAACACTCTAGAGTCTAAAAGAAAACCCGCTACCTGATGTTTCTTTTGGTCGCGTAGCGGCAGATGAATCAAGGACCGGTGGAGTTGTGTTGTTCGCTCCTTTAGATACAAGGAGCGAAATGTTTATGCAACCACGTCGGGAAATAAATCAACTTAAGCTCCTTTAGGAGCGTAGTGTAATCGAAGCAATATTACGCTCCTAAAGGAGCTCTGAAGTGTTGGATGCAAGCTTCTATAAGGATTGCGCGCCTGACGGCGCTGGGGAGAAGTCTCGTTGGGGACAAGAGTCGAAACCGCGTCGCGTTAGCGACGCCTGAGATTCGCGTTTCACGCCTCGGTGACGCGATGGGCATCCGTGATGTAACTTGTCCCGGCCTTGAAAGCTGACAATGCGCGACTAATTAGGCGGACCGTCGTCGCCTTTCTTGCCCTTTTTCTTATTGGGTTCCGCTTCGCGCGGACGTGTTTCAGATGGAGTTGAAGCCGGCGCGGGTCCAACTTTCTTCGTCGCATCGCCGTTCACTCGCGGCTCAGTCAACAGATCGCTCTTCGGCGCCGGAGGCAGCGTCTTATCTTCCAGCCGCGGCTGCAGGATCGTATTGGCGTCGGGCTTGGCATTCTTATCGGTCTGATCCTCGTCCTGGTCGACCGCCATCTGCGCGCGTTCAAGTTGCAGTTCGCGCTGACGTTGCTTGTACATCTCCTTCATGTCTTCAGGCATTGTAGGCGCCTTTGGAAAGTCTTCCTTCGGCTTGTCCTTCATGAAGTCTTTCATGAAATCGATAAACATGGGCAATGCGCCATGCGCGCCCGTCATGTCGTTCCCGAGCGGCTTCTTTCTTCCGGGATATCCCAACCAGGTGCCGGTCACATAAGTCGGTGTGTAACCGAGGAACCAGACATCGGTATGATCGTTGACGGTACCGGTTTTGCCGGCGAGCGGCATGTTCAGGACCTGGGCTGCTGACGCCGTGCCGCCCTGGATAACGCCCCGCATCATGGAGACCATCGTCAGCGCCACGTACTCGCTGAAAACTTTGTAGGTGGTTCTCTCCCACTCTTCCATCACCGCGCCGTCGCGATCGAGAACCTTGCGCACCATGTGCGGCTCAACGCGGATCCCTTTGTTCGGAAAAGCGGAATAGGCTGAGACCATTTGATCGAGCGGCACTTCAGTTGCGCCCAACGCGGACGGGAGGTAAGGAGCCATCGGCACTTTGATGCCGAAGCGGCGAACCATCTGCGCGCCCGTTTGAATCCCCACCGTTTGCAGCAGGTGCACCGCGGGAATATTCATCGAGTGGGCCAGCGCAGTCTTCAGCGGCATGTCGCCGCAGCTCGTCGACCCGTCATAGTTATGAGGCTGCCATCC
Organism: Acidobacteriota bacterium; assembly: GCA_046728235.1. Classification (GTDB taxonomy): domain Bacteria; phylum Acidobacteriota; class Blastocatellia; order Pyrinomonadales; family Pyrinomonadaceae; genus UBA11740. Next base: position 7,609 of record JBKPEE010000176.1, on the reverse strand, counting down.
GTTGATGCTAATCGGCGCGCCGCTGACGGTCGTGTCGGGCGTCATGCCCCATTCAATTGCTGCGCTGTAGATGAACGGCTTGAAAGCAGAACCTGTCTGCCGGTACGCCTGCACAGCGTTATTGAATTTGTTAGTCAGAAAGTCATAGCCGCCGACCATGGTAAGGACCTCGCCTGTGTGGGAGTTAATCGTCATCATCGATCCCTGCACGGACGGAATCTGATTCAGCTCGACTTTCAGCTTGTGGGTCTTCTTGTCGACATCCTTGATAATGAATTCGGCGAGATAGCCCGGCTTGAATTCACTCCGCGGCGCGCGCTTGCCCCAGCCCATGTCCGCGCCCGTCACTGTCGCCGTGTAGTTGCCAAAACGCACGGTCGCTTCGTCGCGGCCCTGATCGACTTTCATCACCAGACCCATCAGGTAGCGGCCCGTTTCATAATCACCCCGGTACCAATCAGGATATTTATAGCTCGCCAGTTCCTGTTGGGTCGGCGCGCCGCTATTCGATGAAGTGGGAATCACCTGATAGTTCGAGTGCCAGCCGGCGTGCGACTTGTCATACCAGCGCAGACCGGCGCGCACGACTTCGTATGCCTTGCGCTGGGCGGCCACATTGATCGTCGAGTAAACCGCCAGCCCCGTCTGCGCCACGCGTGTCGTATATTTGTCTTCGAGATCCTGGCGAATGTATTCGACGGGATAATCGAATGCCGGTTCGGTTGCCTGTGGCGACTGGTAATACGCTGAGTCGGCCAGTTGAATCGGCTTCGCCTTGGCCGCATCAACGTCCGCTTGCGAAGCAAAACCATTGTTGGCCATGAGTTGCAACACCAGATCGCGACGCTCTTTTGCCTTAGCTGCATTTGCAGTTGGTGAGTATTCGCCCGGCGCCTTGGGAATCGCCGCCAGCAACGCGGCTTCTTCTAGTGTCAGATCCTTTGCCTGTTTGCCGAAATATGTTTCCGCGCCGGCCTCGACGCCGTAGGAATTCGCGCCCACGAACACATGGTTCGCATAAAGCTCCATGATCTGGTTCTTGGTGTAATACCTTTCAATCTGCAGCGCCAGCAACCACTCATTCATTTTTCGTTTGTAAGTCTGCTCGCGCGTGAGAAAAAGGTTCTTGGCCAGCTGTTGCGTCAGCGTCGAGCCACCCTCAACTTTGTTGCTGGTCAGGTTCTTCCAGGCCGCGCCCATGATACGGATTGGATCGATGCCGACGTGATCATAGAAGCGCGCATCTTCGACGGCGAGAATGGCGTTTTTCATCACCGGGGGAATCTCGTCGTACTTTAGCGGAATGCGTTTCTCCAGGGCGAACTCGCCGATCACGGTCTGGCCGTCATCAGCATAAATGCGCGTGACGATACTCGGCCGGTAAGTAGCGAGCGCGGCTACTTCGCTCGCTGCCTGAGAATAGTTGAGCTGGTAAGCCGCGATGATTCCGGTTAATCCGCCGGCTGCCAGCGCCAACAGAATCACCGCCGGTAACCAAAACCGGCGCAGAATGTGTTTGCGCTCGCCTGGCGGGGCACTCACAATTGCGCCCGGCGTGTATGACTTCAAGCGGTTCATTGGTGGTTTCGCAGCCATAGTTCTCCCTGCTCCTTCACGCTTCACGATGCTTTAAGATGCGAATTATCGACAACGTGGATTCCCACAGTAGAAGATCTGACGGGCTTCGCGAGAGTAATTATAACTCAGCCGGCAGTTCAGCCGGAATGGGACAATTCGTGAGGTCTCGAGGGAATTCGTGGACAAAACGGACCCACTCCCAAGCTCCCAGTACGTCCTGACCAGGACCTGCGGCAAACCGGTTTTCGGATTCACGAACCAGCACGAAAGCCTTTGAACATCAAAACCTGGGCAAGCGCAAACGTTCTTCAGTAGCGCTGCAAAATTACTCCTAGCCAAACGGCCGATTCAGGAATTCCTTATTTATGCTGAGCACGGTTTGCGAATGCGGCGCGACAAAAGCCTCAACCAGGTCGCCTTTCTTAAATTGGTAATACTGGTCCTCGGTGACGGTTATCTTCTTACCTTTAATCTGGATCCAGAACCGGTAGGTGGCGTTTCCTTCCTCTCCACTACTGTCCGTCTGCCGCGACACGTCGATGTTCTGCGCCTCGACGGGCCCGCTGATCATCTGTTTCTGGCCTTGTTCCAGGTCGCGCGAAAGCTTCCGAAGAGTGAAGAGCCACATCACCGCCATAATGAGCAACATGAGACTAAAGACAGACAAAGTCACCAGGAGATATAGAGTGTGAAAGAATACGAGCACTAGCAGCAGGACGACAGCGACTGCGGCGAAGATTACGAGGACCTTCAAAACCGCGCTCCGCTTCGCGCTTAGCATGTGACGGTCATCATCGGTTAGGGCAATTAGTGTTTCGGGCGTGCTCATTGGACCTCCGCACTCTAGCGAATCGGCTGATTTTACTCTTATCCGTCAGCATCGGCTGATGAATTGTTGCCGGCTGCGAAATCTCAGCGTTTATAGACGTCACTCAAAATCTGTACAGCATACGGCCGTGCATGATAAAAGCTGCTATTCAGCCCCTTTCAGAACACCGGTGAAAGGTCGGAAGCTCGGGCCTCTGCCCCAGAGGACAAACACTCTTGATTACTTGCTTTATTCGCTACACCATCGACCCAACCAAACTCGCCGAGTTCGAGCATTACGCCCGTACCTGGATGCGGCTCATTGAGAAATACGGCGGGTCGCATCACGGATATTTCGTTCCTGATCCATCACCGCCCTCAGCATCCTTTAGCTTTGCGGGTATTGGCGAGCCAGGGCCGGCGAACCTTGGCGTCGCGCTTTTCAGCTTTCCAAACCTCGAGGCGTACGAGACTTATCGGCGTGAGGTGGCCGATGATCCTGAGTGTCACGCGGCGACCCGTCGCTTCGAAGAAGCGGAATGCTTCACGAAATACGAACGGACCTTCATGAAACCCGTGGCGCGAGGTTGATCACAAATCGTCTGGCGGTATTTCGTGGATCGGCAGCATTTTCAAATCCCTGGACTTTGCGCCCACGCCCTGGGGAAGATAGTGTTCAGCGACGTCTTATAATTGCGCTTTTGTCTCGATAGGTGATTTGAGATGAGGTTTATGTTGGTGGCGATGATCTTTGGATTGTTGGCGAGCGGCTGCCGCGTGCAGTCGCAGCGCCCGCTAAACGGCGTGGCGCCGGCGCCGGATCCATTTGAGCGCGTTCGCTTACCCGCGACCACGCATCCCACCATGCCGCTTGTCGTGGACGTAAACCGGGACGGAAGTCTCGATATCGTCGTCGCCAACGGCGGCAGTGGAAATGTTTCCGTTTATCCAGGTGACGGCAAGGGAAGCTTCGCACCATCGCCGGGTTCGCCTTTTCCCGCCGGTCAGCACTGCGCCGACATTGCGCCCGCTGATTTCAATGGCGACGGCAACGTTGACCTGGCAATCGCCAATCACGAGGTTAAGACGGTGGCTGTATTGCTCGGCAATGGCAAAGGACAATTCACCCTGGCGCCCGGTTCACCATTCACTGTCGAAAGCAGCCCGCACCCTCACGGCATCACCGTGGCCGATTTCAATGGCGATAAGAAGCCCGACATTGCCATTGATAGCTGGGGCGAGAACAAAGTCTTGTTTCTGTACGGTAAAGGAGATGGTACGTTCCAATCCCCGGGAATCAAGTTTGATGTCGGCAAGATGCCATATCAGCGTCTGCGCAGCGGCGACATGAATGAAGACGGCAACACGGACGTCGTGACTTCAAACTTTGAAGACAGCTCAGTTTCCGTCCTCCTGAGCGACGGTCGGGGACAATTCACGCGAAAAGACTTTCCCGTGCCGCCGGATCCGTTTGGAATCGCCATTGCTGACGTAAACGGCGACAAGCATGCTGATGTGGTGATTGCTCATTACTCAGGTCATAGCGTCGACGCGAGCAAGAATGCGCTATCGATTCTACTTGGCGATGGCCGGGGGAGCTTCAAGCTCGACAACGGTTCGCCATTCAAGACGGGCCAGTATCCAGGCACAGTTGCGGCAGGCGACCTCAACGCTGACGGCATCGCCGACATCGTGGTGCCGAATTATGAAGACGGCACACTCACTGTTTACTTCGGCGGACGAAACGGAATCAATCTCGCTCCGTACTCACCAATTCGCGTGGGCCACACTCCGCATGGCGTCGCCATCGCCGATCTCAATCATGACGGCAAGGGTGACATAGTAGTAGCCGAAGAAGAAGATAACGATGTACTGGTGTTGTTGAGTAGATGAGATACATTTCCGCCGCGGCCGAAACGCGGTTCTTTCTTCATGGCATTTCGCTGATCGTTTCCGTGCTCCCTTTCCCATTAGCAACTCGGAAGTCCTGAAATATATCTAAGGACACGAAGCCGCGTCTGGACGCGTCAATCGCTCTTCGAATAGTATGCTGGTGTTCGGACAGTCTCTCCTTATAGGAAATCACGAGGAAAATACACGTTGCAAAGAAATCATTTGGGCCCCTGGACGATGATTTGGTCCAGCTGTGCGTTGCTCTGCTTAAGCTTTGCCGGGCTGGCCCGGGCTCAAACAGACGGTTCGCCAAATAGAGAGCCGCTGCCTGCCTGGATCGATGATACCGGCGCGCGGGCCGAACCGGAGAGCGACCGAGTTTTGTCCGCGAACTCGTTTGGCGCAATCGGCGACGGAGTTCGTAAGTCGACGAAACAGATTCAACAGGCCATCGATGCCTGCGCCAAAGCCGGTGGTGGATTAGTAACGCTGAGACCCGGTCGCTACGTGACCGGCGCCCTGTTTTTAAAGACTAATGTTCACTTGCGACTGGATCGTGACGTGGTGTTGCTAGGCAGCCAGGACGACGTCGACTACCCATCGATCTGGACGCGCGTCGCGGGCATCGAAATGAATTGGCCTGCTGCGCTCATCAATGTCAATGATCAGCACAATGTGAAGATCGATGGCAACGGCACCATTGATGGTCGCGGCGAAAAATGGTGGGACAAGTATCGGGATATGCGGAATGATTACGATCCGCGCGGCTTGCGCTGGGCGGCCGACTACGACGCGCAACGCGTTCGCTTGTTAGTGATTTGGAAGTCAGAGAACGTCACCGTACGCAATGTGACTTTGGAGCGCTCGGGCTTCTGGACGGTGCAGGTCGTCTACTCGGAACACGTTACAGTTGATGGCGTGAAGATCACGAACAACAACGGCCCCAGCACCGACGGAGTGGACATAGACTCTTCGCGGTATGTGGTCGTGGAAAACTGCGATATCGACAGTCAGGATGACAACATCTGCCTCAAAGCTGGACGAGACGCAGACGGAATGCGCGTCAATCGTCCCACCGAATATGTCTTGATTCGCAACAACTCCCTGCGCCACGGCAATAGCATCATATCTTTTGGTAGTGAAACTTCGGGCGGAATTCGCAGCGTCGTCGCTTACCACAATCAGGGGAGGGATAACTACGACGGCGTCCGGTTCAAATCAGCAAAGACGCGCGGCGGTTTTGTGGAAGATGTTTTAATTCGCGACCTCACGATGGAGAGGCTGAACGTCGCCTTCTTATTCACGCTGAATTGGCACCCTGAATACAGTTACCCATCCATTCCGAAAGGCATGGCCGAAGTACCGGCAACGTGGGCGGTGCTGGCCGCCCCGGTTACGCCGCCCGAGCGCGGATTTTGTGAGATTCGGAATATCACGATTGAAAATGTCAAGATAACGGAAGCGCGACGAATCATCTTCGCCGAAGGTCTGCCTGAGAAACCAATCGTGAATGTGAACTGGACGAATATTTCAGCCCAAGGCGGGCTGGCTGGCCGGATCGCCTACGCGCGCGATTGGACCATGAAGAATGTGCGCATCAAGACGTTTGCCGGCGATGACCTGATGATCTCGAACTCCGAAAAAGTACCAACAGCCTTAGTGGGAGACCGCTAACCCAGCATCTCTCCTATCGAAACTCTTTATCATCCGCCGACGGTCCATAGATCGCAGGCACCTTCGCGCCCATCAAGCGAAGATAGACCGTCATTTGCCCGCGATGATGCGCGAGATGCAGGAGCGAGTCCTGGATCATTTCATAGCGCGGCGCCTCAGCGACTACCTTGCCGCCGGCTTTCAATTGCCAGTTCAACTTTAAGTGTTCGTCTGAGGCTTTCGCAAACGCTTCGCGCGCGCCGGCTGCCGACTTTTCGAGCGCTTCGATGTACTCGGCACTCGTGTTGAGCTGCGGCATTTGAAATTTCCCACCATCCTTCGGCGCGATGTCGAGTTCGTCCTGATTGATTTGCATCGTGATCCACATGGGAATCGTCGCGACCATGTTGGCGAGATAACCAAAGGCCATCGACTTCTCGTGCGGCTTCCAATCAGACTTGCCTTCGGGCAGCTGTTCCAGCGCGCGCCGCGAACGATCCACTTCACGATTCAATTCGGCGAGTAAGTAATCCTTGATGTTCATCTCTGGTCTCCTTCGGATTAGTCCGCAGATTACACGGATTGAGCAGAGAAGTCACAACGCGGGTGTCAGAACCGCCTGCGGTAGCGGGCGGGCATATTTCCTCCCAACGTCACCAACCTGATGCATTGCACCTTTAGCACGAAGCGAAAGTCCGAGGATTGTTCCTGGCGCTGCCCGACAAACAGGGCGTCGGATACGATCGCCGTTATGTTTTCCGATGATTTCATCCGTCCGTTTCACGGACTGCGGATCAATCACGTTAACTGATCCCACCGATGAATCGGTGGGCTATTGTCAATCGTCCGCTGCGCGGACTATGCTCCCCCGGTGACTAAACGACATTTTCGCGAATGATCGAAGTGAACTGAATTCTGATGAGCTAGACAAGGAGTCACAGTAATATCCATTGCAGATGTGGATTTTGGCAACGTAGACGCCGAGGGTGAAGACAAACCTCTCTGAGTATTTTGTCGACACGGGTGTGCTGTCGCGGCTCATTAGTGGGAGGAAGCAATTTGTCATAGGCAGAAAGGGTTCAGGAAAGACCGCGCTCTTTTTGCTGGCTTCCGAGGAAAAGCTTGAGCGTCCAGTATTAAAACTCGACCGCTGCTTGGCCTAGAGGATCTTGATTTTGACGAAGGGGGCTGGAACGATGATTTATAGGACTCTTGTGATACCCCAAACCTGACATCCCCTCTCACATCCCTTATAATCATCCATAGCTTCACGATTGGGGGCGACAGGCTTCGACAGGGGCCGTAACGTCCGTCGCGATGCATGCCGGGCCGTCTCTGTAGGGCTCGTTATCAAATTGCAGGGAAACACAATTGCCAACTCTAACGAGTTAGCTCTCGCTGCCTAATTAGCCAGTGAGCGTCTCTGCCGCAAGTTGCTCATGCGCGCGGCCGGAGATGTCACCTTAGATGAGCTGGCCCAACTTTTCGGTCCGTGAAGTTGGGCAAGATCAAAGCCGGACTAGCTCGTGCGAACGTCTTGCTGATTCACTTAGTTCCGCAATGAGCGAAACTCGCGTAGTCGATAGGCACGCTTCGACTGGAGCGCAAGCATCCACGCTCGCACTCAACGAAAAAGGCAAGCGAGACGCTTGGGCTCCAGTCGAAAGTGCGTACCGAC
>JBKPEE010000175.1:0-16470 GCA_046728235.1 Acidobacteriota bacterium | reverse complement strand
CGGCGCCGCGACTTTGAAGCCGGGACGCGGCTTTCGCGACATTTACACGACCGCGAATACTGATTGTCCGCCGAACCTCGGCGAGTTTTGTACGCCCGATAATGTGAACATCAACCCGAGCAAACCGCTCTTCAATTTGTTCGCCCAGGTGAAGTTTGTTTTCTGAAATGAAGCCACCGAGCCAAAGAGACACAGAAAAATTGGCCGCAGCTGAACGCGGATTAACGCGGATAAGGGCTCTGCGTCAAAAGTTTTTAGTGGTGCTAAGCGCTAGCTCATCACGCCAGGAGCGGCGGACAACACTCAACTAGCTGCGGAGCAGCGGAGGTAATTAAGCCCAAGGCGAGGCTTTGCGAGTCTTGGGTAACGAATGCACACAAAATTGTTTGGAGCCGCGGAGCGGCGACCTGTAGCGCCTGAGTTGTCAGCGTTTTGAAGGCTGCAATGCCGACACCTCGCGACGCATTCCCAAACCTCTGTCGCCCGCTTCGCGGGCTCGGTTGATCTTAAAAATGGTTTCCCAAGGCTCGCAAAGCCTCGCCTTGGGCTTAGCTAATACTGCTGCTCCGCAACTTGAACTATGAGTTCATTCGCGTCGCCGGAACTTTTTAGGCAAAGCCAACGCGGATAACGGATAATGAAGAATCAATTCGACACTGGATCGGAAAACTCCCGGTTTCTATCTGCGTATTTCCGCGTTCATCCGCGGCTAATTCTTGTTCTTGTCCTGTCCCTCTCTGTCCCAGTAGCGATCATTGTTTCGTCATCGCGGGCGCAGCCGCAGGCGACGACGACCGTGCCGCTCGAAGGTTGCCTGAAATGTCATGGCAACATCGAACCGATGCATCGCTTTGGTCCGACGGCGACACTCGACAAACTCGACAACGGCAAAGACGCCCTGAGTTTGACCTGCACCGCCTGTCACGGAGGAAATCCCGTGGCCACGACCAAGGAAGAAGCACACGTCCAGCCGCGTTTTCCCCGCGATTGGATGCGCGCGGGAAAGTTTCACGTGCCCGAACGCTCCGGTCCATTGATCGAGCGCGAGAGTCTCGAGTTTGTTCGCTTCCTCAATCCAGGTGACTTGCGCGTGGCGGAAAAAACTTGCGGCAGTTCTGATTGCCACAGTGCCGAAACAGCTGCAGCCGGCAAGAGCATGATGCGCCACGGCGCAATGCTTTGGGGCGCAGCGCTTTATAACAACGGAGGATTTCCGATCAAGGATGCAAGTTTCGGCGAGAGTTACAGCTCAAACGGTGCGCCGGAAACTTTGATTCAAATTCCTCAACCCACCACTGAACAGAGAAGGTTCAAAGGCATCCTCTCTTTTCTTGATCCACTACCACGCTGGGAAATTTCACAGCCGGGAAATATTTTGCGCGTGTTCGAGCGCGGCGGTAAGCGCCGGCTGGAAACCGGACTGCCCGACAAAGATGAGGACCCGGGTAAGCCTGATAAGGGGCTGAGCGCGCGCGGACTGGGAACGGCGCAGCGAACAGATCCGGTTTATCTCGGCTTGCAAAAGACCCGTTTGCTCGATCCGACATTGAATTTTCTGGGGACGAACAATCATGCCGGCGATTATCGATCGTCAGGTTGTTCGGCTTGTCATTTGGTCTATGCGAATGATCGCGATCCGCGTCATGCCGCGTTCTACGCCAGTGCCGGAAATAGCGGCCTGTCTCAGTCGAACGACGTCAGCATTCCCAAAAACGAACCGGGCCACCCGATCAGGCATCAACTCACCAGCCGGATTCCGACTTCGCAGTGCATGATTTGTCACATGCATCCGGGCGAGAATATGGTCGCGTCCTACCAGGGCCTGATGTGGTGGGATAACGAAACCGACGGGGAAAAAATGTACCCGGCGCAGCAACATGACCCTTCGCAGTCGGAAGAGCAGCGCAAGTTGAACAACAATCCGGAAGCCGCCAGTTTGCGCGGACTATGGTCTGAACCTGACTTCCTGAACCGGACGGGTACAGCCGAATTCAACAGCCAGCTCAAGCGGACTCAATTTGCTGACTTTCATGGTCACGGCTGGCTGTTTCGCCAGGTCTTCAAACGAGATCGAGCTGGGAACCTGCTCGACGCAAAGAATTCAATTGTCTCGGCAGATGATCCGGATCGCTTGCGCAAGGCGGTCCATCTGAATGACATTCATCTCGAGAAGGGAATGCACTGTGTCGATTGTCATTTCCGGCAGGATGCGCATGGCAACGGCATTCTCTATAACGAACCACGCGCGGCGATTGAGATCAGTTGCATCGACTGTCACGGTACGATCCGTGAACGGGCGACGTTAACGACCTCGGGTTTTGCGGCCGGCGCGGGCGTTAAGGACGGAAAGATCAATGAGGGGGCAAAACGCAACCTCGCCACGATTCGTTTTCGCGAACCCGATGGCGGGCGCGTGCTGCTGTTTCAACGAATCAGGACTGACACGAAAAAGAAAGACGAGCAGGGTAATGACATTCAGTTGAAGTCCGGTGACATCATTCAAAATTCAATGGTAGTGCCGGGGCGCTGGTGGCGAGTGAAGCAGACAATCGACACGATCAATCCGAACGCGCCACATCCCGAGGACTACAGCGTCAAGTCGCGCTATGCAAAGACCATGCGGACTGACAATGCAACCTGGGGCGATGTGCCCGCGGACAATAAGCTGCTCGCCCATCGCGATGAAAACATGACATGCTTTGCCTGCCATTCGTCATGGATGACGAGCTGTTTCGGCTGTCATCTGTCAATGCAGGCGAACCGTAAGATGCCAAACCGTCATAATGAAGGCGGCGATACACGCAACTTCACCACTTACAACTTTCAGGTGTTGCGCGACGATGTGTTCATGCTGGGGCGTGATGGAACGGTCACCGGCAATCGCATTGCGCCGGTGCGCTCATCGAGCGCGGTGCTGGTCAGTTCACAGAATCAAAATCGTGAATGGATCTATTCTCAGCAGCAGACAGTTTCTGCCGAAGGTTATTCAGGCCAGACATTCAATACGCATGTGCCGCACACGGTGCGGGCCACGGAAACCAAAACTTGCAGCGACTGTCACGTGTCGAAAACAAATGATAACAACGCTTGGCTGGCCCAGTTGCTGCTGCAGGGAACCAACTTCGTCAATTTCATGGGGAGGTACGTTTATGTGGCGAGCGGCGACGCGCTCGAAGCTGTCGTGGCCACTGAGCACACTGAGCCCCAGGCAGTAATCGGGAGCCGGCTGCAGAAGGTCGCGTACCCGGCCAACTATCAGAGGTTTGTTGCCGGCGGTCGTAAGCTGCATGAAGCATACGAACATGAAGGGAACCCCAGGGCCCTGCAGGTGCAACTTCGCGGAGAGTATGCCTACGTGGCCGCGGGTGAAGGCGGCTTGCGCGTCTACGATGTGGCGCAGATAGATCAGAAGGGTTTTTCTGAGCGCATCACCACTGCTCCCGTCTCCAGGTTTGGCCAGAAGTTTTGGGTCAAGACAAAATACGCGACGGCCGTCGCGGCGCCTTCAACCGTGGCAGTTGACCCTGCGCGCTGGCGAATGACGAGCGATGGGCGAATGGTTTCTCCGGCGGAAGCCGGCTCGTTGCCGGCCGGCAAACTGCTCAACGAAGAGCAACGGATTCATCCGCTGTACGCTTATCTTTACCTGGTCGATAAGTTCGAGGGCTTAATTGTCGTCAATGCGGCCACCTTGCTTGACGGCGATCCGCTCAACAATTATTTGCAGCGGCAACTTGACGCGACGAAGTATCCAAATTCAGCCTTCAATCCCGATGGAGTGCTGAGCGAAGCCAACAACATCACGATTGCCGGTACTAACGCTTACATTACAACCGATCGCGAACTGGTGACCGTCAGCCTTGAAGATCCTTTAAATCCAACCATCGTTAATCGCTTGCCGTTCAGGCATCCCCGGGGGGTCGCGATTCAATTTCGCTATGGTTTTGTCGTAGATACGGACGGGTTGAAAACGATTGACGTGACGTCTGCAAATCAGCCGCGGGTCGTTGACGGCGCCACGATACCGCTGGTCGATGCACGCGACGTTTATGTGGCGCGAACCTACGCGTACGTGGCGGCTGGTAAAGACGGAGTGGGAATTGTCGATGTAAAAAATCCTGAACAGCCGCGGCTCGATCAAATGTACACGGCTGACGGCCAACTGAACGACGTGCGCCAGGTGAAAATTGCGATGACGAACGCCAGTCTGTTCGCTTATGTCGCCGATGGGAAGAACGGTTTACGGATCCTGCAACTGACGTCGCCGGAAACAATGTCGACCTACGCTGGTTTCAGTCCGCGGCCGCAGCCCGAGTTGATCGCCACGTTCAAGACCAAAGGTGATGCGCTGGCCGTCTCGAAACCACTCGATCGCGATCGCGCCGTCGACGAAAGCGGCAATCAAGTTGCGGTGTTCGGCCGGCGCGGCGCGCGACCATTTACATCTCCGGAAGTGCAAAGAATGTTGCGCACCAACGAAGGCACGGGTAATTACTTCGCCGTCAGTGATGAGCCCACAACTCAACCTCTAAGCCTGAAGAGCACGAGTCTATTCAGTTTGCGCAATGCCATTGGTTTGATCGCAGGTATGCTGGTGGTGGCGGCGAGTTATCGTCGCGTGCGGAAAAGTTTCTGACAATATCCCCAAAAGCTCGCTTTTCAATTGAAAGAGTGCGGAGCGCGGGCTAGCGCAAACAATTCTATTGCAAATTTCTCGGAGCGCCGTTAGATTCCTTAGCAAACGGAAATCTTTTTGGAGGTGAGCAGTGCCGACCGGAACATGTCCCGAATGTGAAGCCGACGTCCATGTTGATACCGACGCAGACAAAGGCGAGACGGTGGAATGCGAAGAATGTGGAGTGCAGTTGGAGATCGTCGGCCTCGATCCAGTCGAATTGGATATTGTTGAAGAAGCGGATTACGACGAAGACGAAGATGAGGATGAGTACTGAAGCACCGCAGGCCGAAAGCAGACGTGTGAAGTCTCGCGAAACGCGTTTACTGTTTTCTGCCCTGGCTCTGGTATCCCGATCTGCTCTGGCGCAAAGTTAGTCCTGCAGGACCTTCGATTCGAATCGTGTGAAATTTGCCGTCCTTCCGATTCTCAGGCGGCGGATAAAACCCAACTACATAAGCTGAAGCGACTTCTTCCGCGATTGCGCGAAACAGTGGACCCATATCATTTTCACTTGCATAGACGCTGCGGCCGCCGGTTTTTTCGACGAGCCCGCTGACGTCGAGTGGGGTCGGCAGCGGCACCATCTTGGTCGAGGCCAGCACGCGGGTGTAGGAAGGCATTGTGACGACATAGACGCTGGTGTCCGCCGCGTTCGCGCGCTCGATGACGGTTTCAGGCGAGACCACATCGCCCACCGGAAAGCCGTCGGTGATCACCACGACCGCGCGCTTTACCATCTGATGTTGTTTTGTCAGCGGCGCGTGTCGCGCCAGTATCCGCACTGCGTCGTCGACCGCGTCATAGGCGTGGGTCGACATGCCATTCGGTTCGTGTGCCAGTCGTTCGAAGGAGCGTTCCAGCTTTTCGCGATCGCTGGTCAGCGACTGAATCGTTTTCACGTGCATGCCGAAAGTCATCAGCGCGAACACGGCCGGGTGGTCGGCCAGCCGCCGCGAGAATTCTCGCATCGCATCGCTCACGCGAGCGACTTCTTCCGGCGTCATACTTCCGGATACGTCAATCGCGAAGACAATCGCTACGGGTCGCGGCGCGCCTTCGATCTTCTCGATGTTAAATGAAGCGATGGGACGCTCGACCCCGTCCTCGTAAAGTTTGAAGTCTTCTTTTTTCAGGTTGCGCACCAGCCGCCCCTTGGCGTCGGTGGCGATGACATCGAGTGGCACCAGATCCGTTTCAACTTTGATTACCTCTTGAGGTTCAGGATCGGTGGGCAACGCGCGACGCGGCCGTTCCTGGGTAGGTGCGGGGTTCTGCTGCGCGTAGACGGAAATCGCGGTCGTGAATACCAACGCCGAGGCCAGGAGAAATGATCGCGCGACGACTGGTTTGAGGGTGAACAACATAAAGATTGTAGCGATTATACGCCCGCGAAACTGAGCGCGCCATTGTCAGAAAATAGGGGTACTGCACCAATACCCAAATAGGGGACGCCGGCAATTGCTTAAAAAAGCTGACTCCTCAATATACTGCCCCAGTAGCGACAACGTCGCTCACGGGATCAGTCTCTAACTAGGCGACGACGGGCTTTGCCTCAAAAGTCAGATCTAGCTCTCTGGTCAGAAGCGTTCCGTTCGTGTTGCTTCGTGTGACTTCGTGGATCCTCCTTGTTTTCCGAACGAACAGAAACGATCCACGAAATCACACGAACTGCACGAAACTCATTACCACGTTTAATCGACTTTTGAGGCAAATCCGCGACGACGCACTTTCCCTGCTCTGACGCCCGTGATAATTTTGTCCTTTCCGAAAAGAGGAAATTTCTCATGCTTTCGCTTAGATGCACGATATTAGTCCTGTTGCTCGCCCTGTTATCGATTCCCTGTCTTGCCCAGGACAAAACCACCGGCGCCATCAAAGGCAAGGTTCGCGTCGAGAGAGGGTCGCCGTCCGGCGTCGCCGTCATCCTGCTGCAGGGCGAACGTGAGGTGTCGCGTACGGTGACGGACAAGAAAGGCGATTTTCTGCTTGCGCGCATCGCGCCCGGCACCTACAGCGTCAAGTTTCGGAAAGCAGGCTTGAGCGTCGGCACGTTTGATGACGTGATGGTCAAAGCCGGAATGACCAGGGGACTCGGTGATCGATTGTATCTGACGATCGATGAAGGTTCGTTGGCCTTCATTCGCGGCAGCGTATTCAGTGAAGATGGACGCAGCGTCCCCGGCGTGCGGGTTGACCTGGAGCGAGTGGCCGGCGAGAACGTGCGCAAACTCGATTCGCGGGTGACCGCCGAAACCGGCGAGTTCGTTTTTCGTCTCCCGCCGGATCCGGCCAAGTATCGCGTCGTTTTGAAAGCTGACGGCACCGAACCTGCTTCAAAAGATGTCGACGTTGAGATGGCGGCCGTCTATCGAGTGGCTTTGGCGTATAAAAAGAAATCCTGAATTTAGAGTGCGGCCGCTTGACGCCGCTTTGGATTAATTCCCTCTCCCTTTGGGAGAGGGTTCGGGTGAGGGAATTAGTGCTGCGATAAACCCTCACGCCATCCGTCTCCCAAAGGGGGAGGGAGAAACAAAGCGCCGTCAAGCCGGCGCACTCCAAAGATCATGTCCGATCGCGAAGAGTTCCTGACCGCGAAGCAGCTCGCGGAAATCTTGCAGGTCAGTGAAACCACCGTTCGCCGTTTGGCGCAGCGGCGGCGCATTCCCTCGGTTCGTCTTACGCCCCGCATCATTAGATTCCATCTCGACGCTGTGCGTGAAGCGCTGGATGTGCCGCGAGTCTCGGCACCTAATAACGTACAGACGGATGATGCGCAGTTGTCGCTCGAGGATCTTTTTTTGAGTTAAGGCCTGTGACGGCTTTGCCTCAAAAGTCAGATCCAGCTCTCTAGTCAGAAGAGTTCGGTTCGTGTTGCTTCGTGTTATTTCGTGGATCGTTCTTGTTTGCCGAACCGGGAACAACGATCCACGAAATCACACGAACTACACGAAACTCATTACCACGTTTAATCGACTTTTGAGGCAAAGCCGCCCGGGAACCACAGACTCCTCGGCCTCGGATTGCCTTGAACACACGTCCAAAAGTTTGCAAAAGCCAATTCGCGCTGCGCGCTCATTGCGGACGAGGACGTCCGCGCTCCCAGGCCTAAGCCGCGTGTGTCAGATGCCGAGTAGCTTTCTGGTATTCATCCGGGTCATTAAGATCGCCGCTGCCCCAGGGGAATCGGCACCCATTTATCATTCTGGTAAACAAACGCCTGGGCTTTCTTAATTGGGAAGCGACGTCCGAAACTCGGATTGCTTTGCAAAAAACGATTAATCGTAGCCGTGTCGCCCGTCGCGACTTTCCAACTGCCATCTTCCCGCACCAGGTACTGCTGTACTATCAGTTTGCCATCGGCGTCGAACGGTTTTGCGACGTGGGCGTACATCGTGGTGTCGACGACGGCCAGATTTCCCGAAACGCGTACCTGCCCAATCTCAATCCGCTGAAGCTGGAAATTATCGTGAGTTCGTTGCAGCCCCTGAACCAGACGTTCGCGTGAAATGCGGCTGCGCGCCGAAGCGGGGAGGGAATCATAGAGCGACTCGTATTCTCCGTTCTTCAGTTGATTGAAGATTTGTTGGACGGCCGCGCGCACATCTGCCTGGTCGGACGGCGCGGCGGCCCACGCGGACCCACATAACAGGAGAATTAGAATTGAGGCAGTAATACCTCTACTCTTGATCGATATTGTCGGGACTTTCTTCGTCGCTTGCGTCATTGTCTTTGATCTTCTTTCTTAATTCGGCGCGATAACTCAGGAACCAGGCGCACGCTCCCAACGCAGCAGTAACGAAAGCCGCCGACAAATTGTTCCACCACAGGAAAACCGCGGCGAGGACCAGCAGCATACCCGCGAGAATGATCCAAACACGCTCAGTCATTTGTGGAGCGAGTCAACATCGATTGACACCGCAGCGTCGAGCGTGGCCGGCGGGTAACATTTCTCGTTGTCGCAGGCTTGTACTCGAATCTTGAAAGGAATTGTTCGTTGTCCTTTTGCGTTGGGCGCCGGTGTCAACGGGATGGGAATACTGACGTTGCCTTCATACACGGCCAACGGTTGGTCAGCGAACGAAAACGTTTCCATCTTTGGCGGCGGATACGTGAGCTTATCGCTGACGGTCACGCCATCCGCCTGGCCGGGCTGCACCTGGGTGGCGATCAGGTAGGGAAACGTAGCGGGGTTTGCGTTAACGTGAAAACCTGGCGATATGACCAGCTCGAGGCTTGCCGGTGGTGATGCTGAGGGAATGAAATGACCGAATGCCTTGACCACCTGGTCAGACGATGAAATTTCCCTTGGAGCCGGCGAAGCGGAGGAAGTTGCGGGGCTGCCGCTCTGCTTACAACCTGAGAATGCGAGAACGCCTGTTAGACACAATATGGCCAGGCGACAATGCTTGAGTGTGCGCGTCTCTATCGTCATCAACATACTTAACTCACCGTGACTCGGGTTTGCCCGATCATAAATAAAGCCGACCGGCGTTGCCTCAAAAGTCAGATCTAGCTCTCCAGTCAGACGTGTTCCGTTCGTGTTGCTTCGTGTGATTTCGTGGATCGTCCTTGCTTCCCGAACGAAGAGAAACGATCCACGAAATCACACGAACTACACGAAACTCATCACCACGTTTAATCGACTTTTGAGGCAAAAAGCCAAGCCGACCAATAGATTATTCACTCCGCCGCCGCGCTCGCCGGTTCAGTGACTGAACGGCGGCGGCGCACAGCTCTCAGCCCCAGCTTCGCAATCAATGCCAGCGGCAGGATCACGAATATGATTATCGGCAGCATCGCGATAACGGCGCGGATGAGAAAGAGAACGATGCCGGCCGCGACATCGACACCGTCAGAAAAAGCAGAGCGTACGCTATACCAAAATCCGGAGGCGTTTACGATCTGGGTGGGCGGCTGCAGGGTTACGTTGATCGTTGAAAGGCTCGATTGATTTTCGAGAAATCGGCGCCGCCCTTCGAGCTTTTCGATTTCCGTTCGCACCTCGGCGAGTTCGCGCTGCACGCTCAAGGCGTCGTCGACCTTGCCTGCGCGTTTCATAATTTCGAGAAACTGCAATTCCAGCGCCTTCTGGTTCTTAATCCGCGCCTCGAGGTCCATGAACTCTTCGGTGACGTCCTGACCGGTGACTTTCTCCTGCACGACACGAGCGCCGACGCTGCGGATTTCTTCCATCACCTGATTGAATTGCGCCGCAGGCACGCGCACCACCAGATTGATGGTGATCTCAGGCTTGGTGCGATCCTCAGATGGCCGCTGGGTCGATTCAGAAGTGACCACAAAGCCCTGGTGCGACTCAGCTATCGACACGATCTTGCGTTGGCTGTCGCCGGGCGAGGAGACCTCGACGGTCAGGTTCGCGTTGCGAATAATTTTTCGATCGAAAGCCTGTGACGCAATGTTTGCAGAGTCGGCATCTTTTAGCGAAATCCCTTGAGCCGGGATGGATTGCTTTGCAAGCGAATCGTTGGTTCGCTTAAGCTGTTCCTGCATCGCCATAGGGTTGGCGGCTTCCGAATCCGACTGAACACTTGATTGGGCGACTTTCCTGACAGCCGGTTCGCACGCCAAAAGAGTGGTTAGACTAAGTGCGAGGACGAGGAGACACGTGAATTTCATGATTTACCTCCGAAGAATAGTTTTGCTCTTAGAACGCACGCGAAAGGATTGCTTGCGTTCCTGATCCATTGCGACGTGGGTGACACGGGATTGCTAACCGTGAATCCACGCGCAAGATGCGCGTGCCCGATTTTTAGACACGCACTATTCGTCGGTCGTTTCCTTTTCTTTTCCGTCTTTCCCGTCCGTCCGCTTGATCCCAAACTTCTCCAGGCGATATTGCAGGGTTCTGAAGGTCAGACCCAGCAGCTTCGCCGCTTTGGTGATGTTGTAGTCGGTCTGATCCATGGCTTGAAGGATCAGGTTTTTTTCGACGTCCTCAAAATTGATACCCTCGGCGGGCAATTTGAATCCACCGGTGACCACTGCCTGCGACTCCTGTCTTATTTCAGACGGTAGATCGTCCGGCGTGATCATGTCCCCTTCACACAAGAGGATCGCGCGTTCGATTGCCGATTCCAGTTGGCGCACGTTTCCGGGCCAGCCATAGTCGTGCAGCATGCGCCTGGTTTCCGGCGCCAGGCCTTTTATTAAACGCGAAGTGTTGCGCGTGTGCTTTTTGAGGAAGTAGTCGATCAGCACGGGAATGTCGTCGCGACGCTCGCGCAGCGGCGGCACGTCGATCGACAGCACATTGATGCGATAGTACAGGTCATCGCGGAAACGACCGTCGCCAACCATGGCGCGGAGGTCACGATTCGTGGCTGCTACCACCCGCACATCCACGGGAATTTCATGCGTGCCGCCCACCCGCCGAATCCGGCGCTCCTGCAAGGCGCGCAGCAGCTTTGCCTGCATGCCGACATCCAGCTCAGCAATTTCATCAAGGAACAATGTGCCGCGATCGGCCACTTCGAACAGACCTTTCTTGTCGGCGTGGGCGCCGGTGAACGATCCCTTCTCGTGACCAAAGAGTTCTGACTCCAGCAGGTTTTCGTTGATTGCCGCACAATTGACGGCCTGGAACATCTCTGACGATCGCGGTGATTGATTATGAATCGCGCGCGCGATCAATTCTTTGCCGGTGCCCGACTCGCCGCGGATGAGGACCGTGGAAGTCGAACGCGCCACCTTCAGAATCATCTTCTTGACGGCTTCCATCTTGGGTGAAGCCGAGATGATCTCGACGTCAATCTTATCCAGCGTGCCGAGGGCGCGTTTGATCGTGGCCATCAAACGTTCCCGATCGAAAGGCTTCTGCAGGTAATCGAACGCGCCACGCCGCAGGGCTTCTTTGGCGGAGTCGATGGTTCCGTGCGCCGTCAGCAGGATGACTATGATCGACGAATCGAGCGCCAGCAGTTGCTGCAACAGCTCGATCCCGTCCATCCCGGTCATCTTCAGATCGGTGAGCGCGAGATCGAAGCTGCGCTCCTTGGCGAATTTGAGTGCAGCTTCGCCGGACGCCGCGGACGTCACGTCATAACCGGCGCTGGTCAGGATGTCCTGCAGGATGTCGCGTTGTGGTTTCTCGTCGTCGACTACAAGTATCGATTTTCTCGCCATAATTTTTTGTCAGAACCCGGAGCGGTAGCGACGAGGTCATTCTCAAGCGTGATTCTCTAATCCGCTCGCTACCGCCGGTGATTCGGTAACCGGCAGCATAATGGTGAACGTGGTTCCTGCTCCTATTTTTGATCTGACGGTAATTGTACCGTGGTGATCTTCAATGGCCTTTTTGACAATTGCCAGGCCCAGTCCGGTTCCCGTCTCCTTGGTTGAGTAATAAGGTTCGAAAACTTTCGAGATGTCTTCCGGAGCAATGCCCCGGCCGGAATCGCTCACGTCGATCCGCGCCCGGCGGCCGTTGTCCTCGCCGGACAAGGCAACTTCGATCCGGCCACCGCTGCCGTCCATCGCCTGGAGCCCGTTAATGATCAGGTTGGTCAACGCCGAATGTAGCGAATCGGGATCAGCGACGATCTGCGGGACGCGACCGCTCGTCGTCACGCTGGCCTCTACGCCAGTCTCGGCCGTTTGGACTTCGAAGATGCGCAGGGCGTCACGCGCCAAAGCTTCCAGGTCTACCGGCTCAGGGTGAAGTTTCGGCGGCCGCGAATAATTCAGAAACTCAGTAATGCGATCGTTGATACGCGCCACTTCCGATTTCAACTGCCTGGTCAGGCTTTCGAACTTTTTCTGCTTCTGCGGATCGTCAGGCGCAAAGGTTGTCTGCAAGTGATCAAGCGTCAGGTTGATGTAGTTGAGCGGGTTCCTGATCTCATGTGCGATGGCCGACGCCAGCCGGCTGACGACGACTGCTTTCTCGGCATTATAAAGTTGGGCCTCGAGCTCGCGAGTGCGTCCCAGCTTCACGGTCATTTCATTGAACAGCTCAGTCAGCTCTCCCATCTCATCCTGCCGCTTCATCTCGGGAACGCGGTAAGAGAAGTCGCCGCCGGCGATGCGGCGCGCGGCGACCGACAGCGATTGAATCGGACGGGTGAAGCGCCACACTACGATCGCGGTGAGGCAGGTCATCGCCAGTAATACCGCGAGAGTATAACCGAGCGCCTGCCGGGCCTGACGCCGAAAGACCGCGGACATGGTGTTCGCCGAATCGAGCACCACGATCACATATCGTCGCCCCTTGGTAGTTTCCACCGGGAAGTAGAATGCACCTGCCGAGCCCGCACGATCTTCGGAAACCAGATTCATGCCTTCCGGCAACGGCGTGTTGTCCGGGGGCAGCACCACCGCGCTGTTTAATGGCGGCAGCGAGATGTCCTTTACTTGAACGAACCGCGTAGAGCTGTCGGGATTCACCTGCGGGATCTGGTTCTTGTCGAGGCTGTCTTTAATATTTCCTTCTTCGTCGACGATGATTACGTTTTTGACGCGGCCGCTTTGATCACGCAGTAGCGGTTGTTTCGCTTCATCCTGCATCTGATCCAGGTACTCGCCGCTGGAAAGACTTTCCACTCCCAAAGAGACACCGGCGAGGATTGCCTGGCGCTGTGCCAGCATGAATCGGGTATTGGTTCGGGCGGCCCGAAGATTGACATAATATTGCGCCGCCAGGGTGAGCACTAGCAGGGCCGCCAGCAAAAGCAGCAGCCGCACGCGGAAACTATTGAGAAATCTGGACAAGGCAATTTGCCACAGCAAAAAACACGCCACTCAGTTATAAAAATTGCTGATTTTCGTGTTGCTGTTTCTTTATTGGCGATGTTATAGTTGCCACGGGTCTCAAAGCAAACCCCGGCTGAGGCCGCCCGCGGGAAGCTGGTCCCGCCTCACTTAAGGAAGCGGTGGAATTTCGAACTCGGGTGATTTTTGAGTCAGGAATTTAGGCTGAACGGTTTCTAAGAGATCAAACGATCGACAATACGCGTCGCCCCTCGGCGCGTGAATCAAAAGCAGCAGGAGTAATACGTTCCACCTCGATCGCGTCGGATAGTTTTTTCTGAGGGAGTTGCCAATGATGAAACGTTCCCCTAGGGTCGCACTCATATCGTTTACTTTCATTCTCCTCATTACACTAATTGGTTCGGTTACATTAGAAGGATACGCGGGCTCTAGACACGGGCGAGGCCGTTCTGCCGGCCGCGCATCGTCACGCCGGGGTGGCCGCGCCTCACGCCGTGAATCAGCGCGCGCGAGCCGGCGCGGCGGACGTCGCATGTCGAAACGCGAAAGGCGCGCAGAGCAGGCGAGAGTGTCGCGCGAGCGCTCGGCCTACATAGCCAAGCTGCAAAAGCGCGCGGGTCGCAAATTGAGTAAGCGCGAGCTCGCCGCTGAGATGCGCAAGTTCGATTCGACTCACCGCCGGGCGCTGGAAGAAGCGCGCCGTCGTGCTGAAGCTGCGCGACAAGCCGCAATTGCGCGGCAACGCGCAATTGATGAAGGCATGCGCAACGAAGCGGCAGCCGACATCGCCAAGGACAGCACGGTGGGCGAAGACCTCGATGTTCGTAAAGCTGCGGTCACCGCGTTGGGCCATCACGCAGGTACCGTCGTCGTCATGGATCCGAAGAGCGGTCGCGTCTATACCGTAGTTAACCAGGAGTGGGCACTGCGACGCGGTTTCAAGCCATGTTCGACCATCAAGCTCGTGACGGGCGTCGCCGGAATCTCAGAGAAAGTCATCCAGCCGGTAGAGACGGTCAGCGTTGGCGGCAATTATAGTCTGAATCTGACCGAAGCGCTGGCCCATTCCAATAACACGTACTTTCAGCGCGTCGGCGGCGAAGTCGGCTTTGACAAGATGATTTCGTATGCGCGTGAGATGGGCCTGGGCGAAAAGACCGGCGTCAATTACCCGAACGAGTACGCCGGACGGATTCCGCTATTCAAATCCGGTTATGCGGTAAACCATATGAGTTCGCACGGTGACGATTTTGAGGTTACGGCGATGCAGTTGGCCTCGTTGGTTTCGGCGATGTCAAACCCCGGCAAGCTAGTGACTCCGCACGTGCCGCGTACTGTGGAAGAGAACGACAAGTTCAAGACTGAACTGCGCCGCAAGATCAACGTCAGCCAGGACACTCTCGGTCGCATGTTGCCGGGCATGATCGGTGCGGTGAATTACGGCTCGGGTCGCCGGGCCTACCGTCCGGAGCAAACTGTCGCCGGAAAGACCGGAACCTGTATCGGCCAGGGAGCATGGCTGGGCCTGTTCACCTCATACGCGCCCGTGGTGAATCCAAAACTGGCGGTAGTGGTGATCACACGCGGGGCTGATGCGCACAACCATCTGCCGGCTGCGGTAGCGGGCGAGATTTATCGCTCCTTGAGCCCGCGGTTCGGGACCCAGATCGACTTCCAGGTAGCCCAGACCTCCGACGACGAAGCGCCGGCAACCAAGGATAAGAAGGCCGCGGCGCTGGATGAAGAAGCCCAGGAAACCAGGGCTGCGACCCAGGCCGAAGAGAAAGCAGTAGAGGATAAAGCGGAACAGGCTGCCGCCGAAGCTACTGCGGCGACCATGGAAAACACCACCAGCAACCCGGCGAACTCGACTGCCGCTCCCGGAACCGCGAGCAAAGTCAAACCGACCGTGATGCCGGTTGACAACAAGCCGAAGAGCACAGAGAAAACGGCGGCGCCGGCCAAACCTGCCGTGACCGCCCCGGACGGGCGCCCGCGCAAGACCCAACCCAACGAGCCGTAATCCTGCTAAGCCGGTCGCGGTTCGGTCAGCCAGAGAAAACCTGCCGAACTCTCGTAAGCAGTTTGCGAGAGTTCGGCATTTTTAATGTGATCGCCTAACGCGGTTAAATCTCGGCTGTTTCAAACTTGACAGTGCTGCCGATGTTGCATGATCATTGCGGCTCTGCGCCGCAAGAGTTCCCCGGGACAGTAACGACAACGAGCGGCTTGCTAATTGCATCTTAACGAGTCGCGTCCAAAGGGTCGGATGCAATTCCGACAAATTGCATCGCAGTAAATAAAGGAAGAATTGATCGGAGGCTGTTAGTAAGACAATGAAAAGTATCATTAAGTTATTGGCCCTCGCTGCGACCCTCGCAGTTGTTGCGATTCCTGTGTTCGCACAAAGTCAGGAGTGCAACGAGGAAAATAAAGGGACCTGGTACGGGACCTTTTATAAGAACTATAAGGGCGATGCGGCGGCTCAGAAGGTGGCCTATGACGCGGCCAAGACTTACCTCGGCGCCTGTCCGGCTGATCCGAACGACAAGCAGGCAGCGTTCATGAAGAAGTTCGTCGATTTGATGGATGGGTTGGTGGGCAAAGCAAACACCGGCAAAGCATTTCAGGACGCGGTTACGGCCAAGAAATATGACGACGAAATGAAATACGGCAAGGAGTTGCTGGCTACTGATCCAGATAACGTTGATGTGATGAGCATTCTCGGCGTGGCCGGATTGGCCCAGGCGAACCTTTTGAATGAATCGGCCGGCTACGCGGAAAAGTCCATTCAATTGATCGAAGCGGGTAAGCCCCTGAAAGCCTACACTCATGATCAGGGTTTGGCATACCTGAACTGGACCATCGGTAAATCGAAACTGGCTAGCGCGCCCGCCGACGCCATCCCTTATTTGCTGAAGGCGGCAAAGCTTGAAAGCGAAGTCAAAAAGAATCCGCAGCTCTATCTCGACCTGTCGGCCGCTTACGAAACCGGGCCACGCGCCAAACTAAGCACTGAGTACACTGCGTCGTTGAATCCTGACAAGACGGAAACCGCGCAGAGC
>JBKPEE010000174.1:0-8641 GCA_046728235.1 Acidobacteriota bacterium | reverse complement strand
CCATTCTTCCGTTGTGGCTGGTCGCCAGCCCCGACAACCAGAGCCCGCCCGCTACCGCAGGCGGTTCTGACATATTATTCTTCTTCCTCTCCTCTAATCCGTCCTTCTTCCCGCGCCTGCTGCACGATCTTCTGTGCCAGTTGTCCCGGAACCGGATCGTAGTGTGAAAACTGCATGTGGAATGACCCGCGCGCCGCCGTGATCGAATTCAAAGTCGATTGATAATTGAGCATCTCAGCCATCGGCACCTGCGCTTTGACCACCTGGTTCTTGCCGCGGGAATCCATGCCCTGCACGCGGCCACGGCGCGAGTTGAGGTCGCCCATGATGTCGCCGCTGCATTCCTGGGGTGCGTCGATCTCGACATCCATGATCGGTTCCAGCAGCGTCGGCTTTACCTTTTCCATGGCGTTGCGGAAAGCCTTACGACCGGCGGCGCGAAAGCTATGCTCGTCGGAATCCACCGTGTGATACGAGCCGTCAACCAGTTGCACTTTGAAATCGACCAGCGGATAACCGGCGATGGCGCCGCGCGACGCCGCTTCGATGATTCCTTTTTCAATCGCCGGCCGAAATTGTTGCGGCACTGAACCGCCGAAGATTTTGTCTTCAAAAATGAACCCGTCGCCGCGCGGCAGCGGTTCGAAGATGACTTTACAATCACCGAACTGGCCGCGGCCTCCCGTCTGTTTCTTGTGCCGCCCCTGCACTTCAGCGCGTTGCGTGATCGTCTCTTTGTATGGGACTTTCGGCGGATGCAGCATGACTTCCACACTGTAACGCTTCTTCAACTTGTCGACGATCGTTTCCACGTGGACCTGGCCTGAGCCGGCGAGCAGGAATTCCTTGGTTTGTGCATCACGAGTGAAGGAAAGCGCCGGATCCTCTTCGAGAATCTTATGAATCGCCACGCTGATCTTTTCTTCGTCCTGTCGCGACTTTGGTTCGATGGCGAAAGCAATTGCGGCTTCGGGATACTGAACCGGATCGTAAATGATGGCGTGGGCCTTGTCGCAAAGCGTGTCTCCCGTTTGCGTCTCTTTCAACTTGACGCAGGCGATGATGTCGCCGGCGTTGGCTTCCGGAACCTTGTCGAGTTGCTTGCCCTGGATCGTATGCAGCGCGCCCAGCCTTTCTGAGACGCTGCGCGTTGAGTTATAAACCGTGGCGTCCGTGCCGACTTTGCCGCTGATCAGTTTGAAGACATTGATGCGGCCGGCAAAGGGATCAGCGATCGTGCGAAAGCAATAGGCCGAGAAGAATTCACTACTCGCATACTTGCGCGATTCCTCTTCGCCCCTCTCGTTCTTTCCATGTTCGGCCTCGTGATGCGCGGGATCGGGAGCGAATTCGACGATGTGATCGAGGAGCACCGACAATCCGACCAGGTTCATCGTCGAGACGGCGAATACCGGGCAAAGCTTGCTGGCGGCGATTGCGTTCGTGATATTCGGCAGCACGTCGGAATCGTCGAGCGTTCCCTGCTCGAAATACTTTTCCATCAAAGCATCGTCGGATTCCGCGACCAGCTCGACCAGCCGCTCGCGTGTCTTGTCAACGACGTCGCGACCTGCTGCCGGAATATCGATCTCTTTCGCTTTACCGTGCTCGTCGAATTCGTAGGCCTTCATATGAACCACGTCGACGACGCCTTTGAAGTTGTGCTCTTTTCCAATCGGCAAAGTGAAGGGAACGATGGCGCGTTTGAAAACGTTGTGCGCGCTGTCGAGCGCGACACCGATGTCCGAATGCTCCTTGTCTAATTTCGTGACCACCATTATGCGGGGCAACATGAACTCATTCGCATAATTCCAAACTTTTTCCGTCTGCACCTCGACGCCCTTGACGCCATCGACGACCACCATGCCGCAATCGGCGACGCGTACAGCCGGTCGCGCGTGCGAGACAAAAGCGGCGTATCCGGGCGTATCGATAAGATTGACTTTGGTTTCTTTGTGTTCGAGGTGGGCGAGGGCGGTGTTGAGGGTTATCTTGCGGGCGATTGAATCTTCATCATAGTCGGTGACCGTCGTGCCTTCATCGACTTTGCCCCAGCGGGCCGTGGCGCCTGCGACGTAGAGAAGCGAACTAATCAGTTGCGTCTTCCCTGCGTCGCCGTGTCCAATGACCGCAAGGTTGCGAATGTGTTCAGTATCATAGACTTTCATATGAGCGAATGAGTCCTTTCAGAGATCAATCTTCCGGTGACCGACATTCCTGATTTCCGTTTGATTAAACGACAGGATGTGACTGCGGATTGAGGTGTAATTTATCCGAGCGGAAAGGCGAAAGGCAAGTTTAGGCGATCACAACAGTGCTGGTTCGGTTTGACGTTCTTACTCGCACCGCGGCTCTAGCCCGCAGCAACGATAACGGAAACCGTTTAAACGATTTCCAGTCCAAGGCTGAAGCGACGACGCCGCGCTAAAGCGGCGGCGTGAATAAGTCTTTTGCAGGTCCGTGATGTTGAGCATTTCCGTTGATCGGCAGGCGAATGCTTAGAGTCGCATCACTCTGGAATGTTCCCGTCTGCAAACCATTGCAGCAGACAGGGCCTCATTGTATCTTTCGTCCTCCCAGCATGCACGAAGATATTTTGATTAGGCTGGCGCAGCTTTTGACGATTTCATTGGGAGGTGTGCATGAATAGTATTCCGCGAAGGACAATCTTGTTGGCGGTAATGACTGCCGCCGCCCTCTCATTATCGGCGCAGACCGCGGGCAACGACCGCACGATCGAATCGCAAGTTGACGCTTACCTCAAACCGTATCTCGACCTGAATGGTTTCAGCGGCTCGATCCTGATCGCTAAAGGCGGCCGCGTCCTTTTGCGTCAAGGCTATGGCCTGGCCAACTATGAGCTGAATGTGCCCTGCACACCGCAGACGAAGTTTCATCTCGGCTCGGTTTCAAAGACCTTTACGGCGGCGGCGATCATGATCCTGCAGGAGCGCGGCAAACTTAATGTTCAGGATCCGCTGTCGAAGTTCATCCCGGATTATCCGAACGGCGATCGCATCACGCTGCATCATCTGCTGACTAACACTTCAGGCATTCCGAACATCAACAACTTTCCTGACTACAATTCACTGTCAAAGTTTCCGCACACGCCAAGCGATCTGATTCCGCTATTCAAGAACAAGCCGCTGGATTTCGAACCCGGCACGCGGCCGTACACGGAAAGCAATTCAAATTACAACCTGCTGGCCTTCATTATCGAGAAACTATCGGGTCAAACGTACGGTGAATTTGTGAAGCAGAATATCCTTGATCCGCTCGGCTTACAGAACACGCGCCACGATGGTGACGCTAGCGCCTTGATTCCGAACAAGGCTGCCGGGTATGTGCCCGCCGGATTAACCGGAGTTGAAAACGCGCCCTATCTCGACTGGTCTACCAAAACCGGCAACGGCTCGATCTATTCAACGGTCGAGGATTTATTCCGCTGGGACCGGGCGCTCTACACGGAAAGGATTCTGAAGAAGAGTTCGCTCGATCAGATGTTCAAGGAGCAATACGGCTGGTTTAGCGGCAAGCGGCTTAATCGCAATGTCGTGCGGATGAACGGTCGCAGTCCGGGGTTCAATTCCGATTTTCAACGCTACCTCGACGACGATGTGTGCATCATCGTGCTGGCGAATACTTATGTGCCAACCGCCACCATCATCGGTGCTGATCTGGCGAAGATCGTTTTTGGTGAGTCTTATGAGATTCCCAGAGTGGGCAAGCCGGTGCAGCTGCCCCGGAAAACGCTCGAGAGGTACGCGGGTCGTTATCAATTCGGCCCTGACTTCTTCGTGCCCCGCGGTGTTTATGCGATTCAGGAAAATAATGGCGAGCTGCTGATGGTGGCGCCCGGCGCCAATGCCACTCTGGTGCCGCAGTCAGAGACTGAATTCTTCGACCGGCCTTTCTGGTCCATGCTCATCTTTGGCAAAGACAACCAGGGCAAGGTAACGCATTTGCTCTGGCGTTACGGAGGTACCGATTATCGCGCTGAGCGATTACCGTGACGATAATGCGGCTGCTTTGGCGGCCTCCGCGAGCAATTGGTCCAGCTGCCCTGCCTGCATCAGCAGCTGCAGTTCGTGATGCAAACTGAAGCCGGGGAAGATATTTCGCTTCGAGTTCGCGCTTAGCGGTCATAGCGAAAAATCATTTGGCGATTGCGCGGCTACGAAGATCGAAGACAGTGCCAGGAGTGAGCCAGTAGTACCAGAGCTTGTCGTGCTTCTGATTGTCGTAAATCGCGACCTTGCTGTCGCCAAGTACCTGGAATCGATCGCCTTGAACGACGATGGCGGTTTTCTCGTCGATGCCGATGCCCAGTAGCTGGGGATGCGCGTCGAGAACGTTCACCAGTTCGTCTTCGCGTTTCGCTGTGATTAGATGAGGATTGATAACTACATTCTTCAGCAAGCCAAATCCACGGTCGTGACCTTGCGCCATCAATACCGGTTTATCGGGCCGGCCGCGGACAATGAACGAGCCCTGAATGATGGCGCCGGCTGAGTTGCCGCCGACCACGCCTCCGCGTGCGAACACCGCCTTGATTTCCTCTTCTGTACGGGTTCCAAGATAGGCATCCGCCAGCCGGCCGGAATTTCCCCCGCTTATCCACACACCGTTCGCTTGGCGCAAAGGAGCGACGAAGGTTGCCGTATTTGCTGTAGTGCGATTGCGAGTATGCACAACGGTAATCCGCTTCACGCCGAACATTCTGCCCAGTTCCAGCTCGAACGCGGTCGTATTTTCCGCGGCAGCATCAGAGTCAGGTGGTGAGTAGATGAAGCCATTGTCGAGTTTGATACCTGACGACGCCGTCGGAATGTAAACGTAATTTGCGTCCGGCCCACCCGCTAACGAGACAAATCGCTCGAGCACGCCATTTCCGAAATTCTCACGTGACAAACCAGCGGCGCCTGAAATGATCAGCGCGCCTTTGTGCGCGTCCGTGACAGCCTTGCCCGCCGGCCCACTGTGCGCGCACAGCAGCACCAACAACGAAACTGCGAATAATGATCTAAGACGATTGATCATTAAGCTCACCTGGATGCTCTATCTCGTCTTCTGAATCAAGACAATCGCGGCCTGCAACACCGCGTCCTGTCCGGCAACGAATTGACTCCACGTCGGCTCGACCATCAAACCAGGTTGCAGGGTCGCGACGTTCAACTCGGCAAAATAAGGCTTGAACGCCGGATAATCTTTCTGAGAATACTTGTGAAAGCCGTTGGCGTAATGGACCGTCAGTCCCGAGTTCGGCAGCACGAGATTCCCACCTTCGCTCCATAGATCAATGCCGTCGCCGACAGGCTCGCCAACGATGGATGCGTTGGCGAACTGTTTCCATTGCGCGGCGTGACTGATGCCGGCGGAAAAAGTCGCGCGGCCAGTAAGCACGACTACCGGCACGTTTTTCAAACGGGGCGCCAGTTTCTCAACCAGCGGCCTGCCGACGCCCAGGTCACCGCCGGTATTGAAACGAACATCGACGATGAAGCCGTTAACTTGATGTTCATCCAGCATGCCCGTGACGCGGCGAATAAAATCCGCCATCGGTTCTGCGGACATCTCCTCTGATCGGTTGTATTGAAGGTAAACGATCGACGGCTGCGCCAGATATTCAACCCAATAGTTTCGATCAGGATGTTTGAGATAAAGCGGTGTCTTGTCCGCAGGCAGCCCCGATTTGAACTCAAGGTTTGGATCTTTATAGCCTGGCGCCAGGTCCCACCAGGCTTCCACAGGGGCTGTCGATCTTCGCAACGGCAGCGGATGCACATCGACTTTTCTTTCCTGACCATCGCATTTAACGGTTAATGGGAGATGATCTGCATCAGGAACGACGCCGGCGCCGTACAAAATATCGGGACTAGTGAGAAAGTACGCGCTCATATAGCGCTGCCATGATTCGTTTCCGGGTTTAATGCCGCTCACTTTATCAAGGGCAGCAAGTGCGCTCAGGCGCCCGACGAACAACAAGCGACAGCCTGCCAAATCGCTGTATTCATTTGCCGCGCGCACGACGCGCAATTCGTTTCCAAACCACCAGATGCGCAGCGGCACGCGCCGCACCTCTGTCCGATTGCGCATGAGATATAGACGCGTGTGCGCATTGCCCGACATTGCTACTGCGCGAGCCAACTCGACCACAATCGCCTGATCGGAGAGTTGATCAATCCGCTTGCTTAAATTGTAAAGGCGCACCCGCGCCGCCGCTCGTTGAAGTTCAGTGAAGCTGCGGTCGTAACGAAGAAAACGGGAAGCGACTACCTCGATGTCCTGCTGCCAGGCTGCGACTCGATTTACGGGCTTCGGCAGCTTGGGAAGCAACTCGAGCCAGAAGGGAATTCGCCGGCTGCCGGTATCAACTTCGCCGGTTATGCGTTGATCCTTCTGTGTTCCCGCGAATCTGAGCACCTGGCTGCCGAGGGTAACTTCAAACGTGGTTGTGCCGTCGCCTGAAGTTACGGGGGGTGTGGTTTTCACGGCTGCATTTCCGCTTAACGAGCCAGTGAGTTTCTCGAAGTCCAGGTTGAGTACAAGCGGCCGTTTGGGGTCCTGGATCTCACCTTCCCACACGCCGTCAGACTTTTGTCCCTTAGCAGTCGTGCTCAGGCAAGCGACCAGTGCAATTATCGTAAGTAGTGTTTTCACGAATCAATGTTGCTCGTGCAGAAAATTGCACACCACCGATGAAGTCTAATCATTTAGTTTAGCCAAAAAGTGTGTACACCTTCAGTATTGTGATCGGCTTTGTCTCAAAAGTCATATCTAGTTCTCTGGTCAGAAGTGTTCCGTTCGTGTTGCTTCGTGTGGTTTCGTGGATCGTCCTTGTTTCCCGAACGAACAGAAACGATCCACGAAATTACACGAACTACACGAAATTCATTACCACGTTTAACGGCTTTTGAGGCAAAGCGATTGTGATCAATTAATTTTCGAAACGCTTTGATGCGCTTTGGGGTTTAATGTATCGTGCGACGACTCATGAGTAAATGACGAAGCCGATGTTTCCAAACGATTTGGACGCGCGTGGGCGAAAGTTTTTTGCTGGCGGAATGGCGGTAGTGTTAGCGCTCGCGCTTGGCAAGATTATCCTGCACTGCGCCTTTAACAATCGTTATGGCTATTTTCGCGACGAGTTCGATTACCTGGCCTGCGGCGATCATCTGGCGTGGGGTTACGTCGATCAGCCGCCGCTGCTTCCGTTTCTGGTTCGCGTGAGCCGGATTGTGCTGGGAGATTCACTACGCAGCATCAGGTTTATTCCCGCGGTGGCCTCGACCGCGATTGTGGTTTTGACGGCGATGATCGCTCGTGAATTTGGCGGCCGGCGATTTGCACTGGTGCTGGCGGCGGTCGCGGCTTTAATTGCTCCGGCTTTCCTTTCAGACGGCAGTCTGCTCACAACCAACTGTCTCGAGCCGGTTTTGTGGATGGGATGCGCATACTTTGCGATTCTGGCAATCAAACGCGACCCACGTTACTGGTTGGGCTTTGGTGTCATTGCCGGCCTGGGCATGGAAGAAAAATATTCGATTGCGATTTTTGGATTGGGGATCGTAGTTGGATTGCTGATGACCCGGCACCGCCGGGTGTTTTTGCATAAGTGGATTTGGATCGGGGGGCTGATCGCATCTCTTATTTTCCTGCCAAATGTGATTTGGAACGTTCGCAATCACTGGCCGTTTCTCGAGTTGATGCACAATATTCGCAGCAGCGGCCGCGACGTGCAGCTTTCGTCCCTGCAGTTTTTCCTGCAGCAGGTATTGCTGCTGCATCCGTTGACGGCGCCCATTTGGATCACCGGACTAATCGCGCTGCTGTTCTGGTGGCGACTCAGAAACTACCGGTGGCTCGCGTGGAGTTATCTGATTTCCTTCTGGGCTTTTGTTGTGCTTAAAGGTAAGAACTACTACCTGGCCCCGATCTATCCGATGCTGCTGGCAGCGGGCGCGGTAGTGATCGACCGGGCGATCGATCGGACGCGCCACCTCTGGTTAAAGCCGGCGATGGTCGTCCTGCTACTCGCCGGAGGCGCGTGGTTCGCGCCCATTGTGGTGCCGATCTTTTCGGTTGAATATTTCATTTCTTACATGAATACCTTGCCGTTCACTGTGCCGCGCAGCGAGCACAGTCATGAGCGCGCGGTCCTGCCGCAACATTACGCTGATCAGTTTGGCTGGGAAGAGATGGTGGCGTTGACGGCTCAGGCTTGGGCCCGCGTGCCCGCGGAACAGCGGGCAGATTGCGGAGTCTTTGCGCAGAACTATGGCCAGGCCGGCGCGATTGATTTCTTTGGGCCTGGTTATGGTTTGCCAAAGGCCTTGAGTGGACATCAGACGTATTACCTGTGGGGACCGCGAAATTATTCGGGGCAATGTTTGATCGTGCTTGACGATCAGAAAGAGCGGCTCGATGAACTATTCGAGCAGGTCGAATACGTGGGCAGCTCCGACAATCCTTACGCTTTAGAGCGTCACATCCCGGTCTTTATTTGCCGGGGCGCCAGGTTCGGAACCCTGGGTAAGATTTGGCCGAAGTTGAAAAAATGGGATTGATGCGTAGTTGGTTCAGACGGAGTTTTGGATATCCTTGTCTGAAGAATATTCATCCTGCGGGGCTTTGCCCCAAA
>JBKPEE010000173.1:0-13120 GCA_046728235.1 Acidobacteriota bacterium | reverse complement strand
GAGGTGGACCGTTCATCGTGACGGTGCCGTTGAGGTATAGGTCGTGAGCGAGCACGTGTATTCAGTCCGCGGAGCGGACGAAGGCATAAAGCCTGGGGTGAGCGAAAGCGAACCCCAGGAACCGGCAAACCAGAAATTTATCGAGCCCGCGGAGCGGGCGAAGGCGTCCAACCTTGCAAAATTTTTTACGTGACAGGCGTGCTAGTCTCGAAAGGTGCCAGATTCTTACACGAATCTCCTTTATCATATTATCTTCTCCACGAAAGATCGTCGGCCAATAATTACACCTGACTACGAGGTGAGGCTTTATGACTATCTCGGTGGAACCATACGCAATTTTGGCGGTATTTCGCTGGAACTAAACGGCACTGCAGATCATGTCCACGTGTTAACTAAACTTCGGCCTGATTGTGCGCTCTCCGCGGTCTTGCGGGATTTGAGATCGCATGCCACCGGATGGATGCATGACGTCTTTCCATCTTTGAGACACTTTTCATGGCAGCGTGGGTACGGCGCTTTCACCGTCAGTCAATCGCACGTCAACATGGTGCGACAATACATTGCGCGGCAAAAGGAGCATCATCAGAAGATCTCGTTTCGCGATGAGTTCATTCAATTCCTGGTCGAGAATGGAATTGAATACGATGAACGATTTATTTGAGCGGGGCGGCCATCGCCCGCTCCGCGGGCTGGCGATCATTAATCGAACCTGATCCTGGGGCTGGCGCCCCAGGCTTTATGCCTTCGTCCGCTCCGCGGACTCTGACGCCCGCGCGCTCGCGATTATTAATCGAAAGTGATCTTTCCTGAGGGTTGACTATGTCCGCGCTCTATTCATTTCCACTCACCCACCAAAACAAACGGCGCCCAGTAGAATGGCGCACTATACTTTTTGCCGTTGATCATCGCGAGTTGCGCGTCGCGCATCGCAGCGGCTGGCGCTTGTGGTGTAGCGCCCAGCAGGCGCTTATAGAAGTCAGTCATCAGATCCGCAGTTGATTTATCAGCAACTGACCAGAGGCTGACGCCGACCGTTGGCGCGCCGGCGTACATGAACGCGCGGGTTAACCCGATCACACCTTCGCCACGCTTCTCTTTTCCTAAACCAGTTTCGCAGGCTGAAAGCATGACCAGGGGCGAACCCAGCTTCAGATTGAAGATCTCATCGGTACGGAGAAATCCATCGTTCGTCTTATTGCCGACGAGCGTCAGCACCACTCCCGTGAACTGCGGCCGATCGGCGTCGAGCAGGCCGTGCGTGGCCACATGGACATAACGATACCGGGCCACGTCGCGAGATTTGACATTGTCTTCGCTCGCGTTCAGATCCGTCCAGAGATCGGCCTGAGCTCCGCCGCCCTTGGCGATCTTTGAAATCTCGTCAGCTTCAGTGCGCGTTCCTGACAATCGCGCCAGGTGCAATCCGCCCCCAGACGCGGATGAAG
The DNA here is from genome assembly GCA_046728235.1 of Acidobacteriota bacterium. GTDB lineage: Bacteria > Acidobacteriota > Blastocatellia > Pyrinomonadales > Pyrinomonadaceae > UBA11740. Next base: position 11,675 of record JBKPEE010000173.1, on the reverse strand, counting down.
AGTCGCCGTTGGCAGCCACGTCGTTGACCGCAGCCTCCAGTCCCAACCCCAGGCCGCGTGTCTCGCCGGAAGCGGCCGCTGCACCCGCTCCCTTGGCTCGCGGATCGTCGGCACTGAAAACCGGATCGGCCACCAGCAGCATCGACTTGCCGTTCGCCCCTGATGAGCTCTGTCGAATCGCGGCGATGACTGACGCGGAAGGCGAATAAACAATTTCATTCGTCTTCACCAGATAGTTCAACGAGGCATAGTCCGCGCCATCGCCGTTCTTCAGCAGCGCTTCAAAGGGAATGTAATTGAGCGCGCCGTCGGCCACCACGAGCAGGCGCTTATCGGCAATGACCGATGCGGCCGACTCAACGACTGCCTTGTACAAAGCATTCGACGCCGCCACAAACGGGGGCAAATCTTCCGCGGGGCCCTGGACGACACCCAATCCACGCTGCTGATCTGCGGTGACGTCGATACCGACGATGCGACGTTGCAGCTTGGGCGGAATCAGTTGCGCGCGAAAATCGGTGGCGAGCTTTTCGACTTCGCCGCGACGCGGGAGTTTGTAGAGCGATACGCCGGACTTCGTAACTGCGAACAGGTACGAATTATCCGCGCCGAGCGCATACTCGAGCAGCAGCGTGTTGTCATCGAGGACTTTCTGCTGCACATCAGCGAGCGCCAGCGGCTGCCCGCCAGTCAAAGCCGCATACTTTGGACTCGCGGTGCGAATCTGGTTTTCAATTTGATCGAATTCGGTTTGCAGCTTGTCGAGCTCGCTTTCGAGATCTGATGGCTTCTGTTTTTGATCACCCGACAAGGCAATGCCGGTAAGTTGTTCGGCGATTTGCTGTTGGCGGTCCAGATTGTCCTGTTTTTTCTTGAGCAGATCCGCGGGCACGCCTTCAGTGATTTGCGCGTTGACTTCGCCCAGCATGTCGAGGAGCGAGCGAGCGCGACCGGCTTCCGCGATGCGGAAAGATTCAGCCGCATAGTCGAGAGCCTTACCGGAAAGGGACGAATTGCCCGCAGCGTTCATTAGCGCCATTTCCGCAAATGCGCTTGATGCCTCGTCGTAAACATCTTTGGTCGTGGCCAGAAATGTCGTGCGCGATTCATCAGCTCTTAAGCTGCCGGCGCGAATGGTCTCAATTGTTTTCAGCGCGTCGCGATAAGCGTTCAAGGCCTGGTCGCGCATCTTCGCCCCGTCCTTTTCCTGCGCCGCCTGCAGCCACAGACCGCGCCCCAGCCCTTTTTGTGCCGGCCACATCAGATCGAGCCGCTCATCTTTCCTGGCGCCCTCAGCCGCGTCGGTGAACATCTTCGCCGCATCTTTGTAGCGGCCTTCACGCAACGCTACGTCGCCCAGGCTGGTGCGCGCGGCCGCGCGAAAGCGGCGTGTCTGGCCCAGCTTGGCGACGACCGGAAGCGCGCCGCTGCCGGCGTCAAGGGCATTCTGAAAATGTTTGCGCGCAGTCTCAAGATCTTTGTTCGCATAGGCGATGCGACCCATTCCGAGTTCGAAGGTCATGTAAACGATCGCTTTGCGGTACTCCTCGAGTTCCTTCGTCGTCTCCAGCAAACCAATTGCGCTGCTGGTCGGCACCTCGATAGACGGCCGGCCGGTCGACATGATCCCGCCAATTCCGCCCAGCCCCCCGAGACGGCGCGTGGTTTTGGCCGCCGCACTCTCAGGCTTTCGCACGTTCATTTGAAAATACGCCGTGCTCGCTTCCGAGATCCGGCCCAGGCGAAAGTTTGTATCGCCGATTTTCGCCAGCATCAGGTTGGCGTTGAAGCCGTTGTCTAAAGTCGAAGAGGCGGCCTGGGTGGCCGTGCCCGCCGTGCTGCTGCCAGTGAGGCCCGCCGCGGCATTGGCCGCGCCGGCGCTGGTCTGATCTTTACCGCTCGCGACGACAAAAGATTGATATGCCTTTTGATAATGATCGAGGGCGATTTTGTCCTGGCCCTGAATCATATAGAGGTCGCCGAGCGCGTCTTCTGCCGCAGCAATTCCGCGGGGGTTCTTTGTGGACGTGAACCCCGTCAGCGCGGATTCAAGCAGCGGCAACGCCTGATCGGCGTGGCCTTGCTTGAGCAACGCGCGCCCGCGCGAGAACTGAGTCGAGGGATCAGTTTGCAGAGCGCGGCCCGGCAATGCGCGAATCTGCTCAAGAGTAATCGGATTAGCCAAGGTCGCAGTCTGATTGGGATCCTGAGCAGACACTGACGTAATCTTCAAGGTTGCCGCAAGAAAAATTGTGAGCAACAGGAACGTTAAGGGTCGAGATAACATCTGGTATTTCATTTTAATTCAAAGCGCCATCAAGTCGGCGCACTCCAAATCTACTTATGCACCAGGTCCAGCGTCGTCACGAGCATTGGGGCGCTGGTCGACGCGCTCATGCGAATCACCGAAGGCTGAGGAGCGGTTTGGTCCAAACCGAGGCCGCGCGTGGTCGCGACTTGCTCCTGTTGAGTTTGCTCTTTACCCGCACTGTTGTTGGTGACGACCTTCACGTCCGCCTTGGCCGCCTGCTGGATGCGCGTCCACACATCAACGGATGGATGCCAGGGGCAATTCTCTTTGTTGGTGCTGCAAAGAGTTACCAGCGTATCGGCGATAGGCACATCCGCGAGCGGTTCGCGGGTCATGACCACGAACAAGTGTTCGGTTGCGGGATTGCCGTAGAATTGAAACCAACGCAGACGCTCGTCGGTTTCCACGGTTGAAGGGACATCGATGGGCACGTGTGCCTCGACCCAATTCTCTCCGCCCTCCAGTCGGGCGTCCGGAAAGATCATCTCCGGTTGGCCCTCGCCTTCGGTGTGAAAAACGTAAAGATAGCCGTCGATGTTCGGTTCGAGCGAGATGCGGATGCGATCGCCATTATGAAATTCGCGCGTCGGATCAATGCGGACCGCGCGCCCGTTCACATCGCGCATGAACATCGTATAGCCCAGCGCGATTGGTTGCGCCGGCGCATTGCTTGAATTCTTGTTGCTGACGCCAACATTGGCGTTCGCCGTGTGGGTGTTGGGCGCGGTGTTCGAGTTTTTCGCGCTCGCCGAAGACGTATTTGTGTTACGCGCCGGCGGACGATGACGCCGGGCGGGAGCATTTGTATTTGTCGTTTTTGGGCGAGTGCTCAGGAACGCGCCGCGCACTTCATCGTCCGATTGTTGCGCACCCGCAATCATGAAGCTGCAAGCCAGGGAGAGCGCAACCAGCGGTATGAGTAAGATTCTCGATCTCATTTTCATTACCTTTCCGGAGAGCTTAACTGCTTTTCATCACGAAGGCACCTAAAAATGCCTAAAGGAAAGCGGCACGGCCGTCAGGGCCGCGAATTCCCGCGCCGGATGCGCGCACCACGTGAAAACTGAACCGGTGTCTACTGATGGTATCACTTGACTCTTAGTACTAATCAGATTTTATCGCCGACCAGATACCAAGTCACTTGTGCGAGATTTTGATTTTGAAAACTACCGGCGCGCCTTCGGCAGCGCTTTGGGGGACTTTTACTGACACGAAGGGCGCGGGAGCATTCTTCATCACTTCAGTTCCGGCCAGGTTCGTCTTGAAATCACTGACCGCTCGAGTCAAATCGGCCTGCTCGCTTTCACTCAATTTATGCAGAGCTTCCTCGTCAAGAAAAGCCGGCGCAGTCAATTGGGTACCGGAAAAAATAATAGTGAATTCGTCCGTCCCGGCGCTCTTATCGAGGTTCAGCCAATTCTCATTCTTGCGCGTGTCCGCGGGAAAAACGAAATCTTCGCCGCTCTTAGCTTCGTTAGTCTTTAGGCCAAATTCCGCAGCCGGCTTGGCTGTAAGAAAAGTCGTCGGCGCATTGCCATCTCCCGGACCGATGATATAGAGGTAACCGTTCTGGCTCGGCGAAAAATGAAACTTGAACTGTTGTCCCGAGGCCATCTGGACCACATCATCGGCGCGAATCGAGTTTAATTCACCTGCGGCGTTCACCTGCAACCAGTAGCGGCCCACTTCATGCGCGCCGGCGACGTCATTACCGGTGGTACTGGATGACGAATCGGCCGGCGTGGTTTTCGCGCCGGGTTTGTTCATCATCGTGTGCATCACAAAGTATCCGCCCACTCCGGCGATCAGCAGCAATACCACAACGCCCACGCCCACCAAAGCCAGCGCCCCGCCTTTGCGGGCTGGTGCTCCGGTTGCGGCGACGACGGGAGGAGGCGCAGCTACCGGAGCTGAAGGTTCCGGGGCCGCCTCTTTTGGCTGCGAAATAACTGTCGGCATCGTTGCCGCCTGACTCGAAACTGGGGCGGTGGAGGGCACTGCATCAGAGGTGTTGATGCCGGTTACCAGGGTCGCTGCGGTCTGCTGAGGTGAAGTCGCCGCGCCCCGGGAAACGGCCCCGGGTTCCGAAGCCAGGTGCGCAACCGATGGTGACGGAACGATTCCCTGGGCCGCCAGGGCAGCGACTAATTCTTTCTCGAGCTCGCCGGCAGTCGATTGTCTGTCGCTTCGATCCTTGGCGATGGCGCGCGCGACGGCGCGGCTGAAAGCTCCGGGCACTCCCGCAGCGACGTCGTGCAATGGCGGAGGAGTCACACTGATGTGCTGGCGGCGCAGCTCGGGCAAGGTGAGCCCATCAAAGGGCCGCTTGCCGGCAATTAACTCGTAAATTACCACGCCCAAACTGTAGATATCTGCGCGACCATCGATTTCAGAATTACCGTCGTGCGGCAGCTCACCCCACTGCTCCGGCGACATGTAATAAGGAGTGCCGAGCATCTGTCCCGCAACCGTCAGATTGGTGCTGCCCGTTTTTTCGGCGCCGGCGACTTCGCGCAGCTTCGCAATTCCCAGGTCGAGCAACTTCACCACCGGCTCACCGCCGGTCGACGGTTTTCCGATCATTATGTTTTCGGGCTTGAGGTCGCGATGGACCACCCCCATCGCATGCGCAGCGTTGAGCACGCTTATCACGGGAGTCAGGATCGTGACTGCCTCAGAGGGCGTGAACGTCCCGCGTCTTCTTAATTCCGCGTCGAGAGTGTTCCCCTCGACGTACTCCATGACGAGATAGATGGTGCCGTCGGCGGAGGTGCGAAGATCATAAACGGTGACCGCATTCGGATGGCGAAAGCGGCGCGCGGCTTGCCCTTCACGTTGAAAACGCCGCAGCCATTCGGTGTTACTGCGCATTTCCGGCGGCAGCACTTTGATCGCCACGCGATCGCCCAACAAAATGTGGCGCGCGCGATAGACCGCGCCCATGCCGCCTTTGCCCAGCAGCGCTTCGATCTGGTACTGGCCATCAAGGGCTTTGCCGACAAGCGAGCCAGCATCCTCTTCGAGGACCTCGCCGTCCTTGGGGCAAAAACTTATGCTGTCGTCGAATTTTTCGTTACAGACTGCGCAGTACTTCATTGGTGGGATAGTTTACAACGAAGACGGAGTCAGTACCATTCGCGTAAGCGAATGGAACAGAAAGGCTCGGTGCCATTGAGATTGGCGCCTGATCCCATCCGCTGACGCGGATGGTACTGACTAATGGCATAGCCGCTCAATAGATCCTCTCGGCATACTCCGCGACCATGCGATCGCTGCTAAAGCGTGGCGCAAGCGTGCCGATCGATCGCTTCATCATCGCGATCCACTGGCGCGGCAGTCCTTCGGCGTCGCAGTCGTAGAAACGCGGGATGATCTCTTCCGACAGGACACGAAACATCGATTGAGCATCCTGGCGATCCATCTCGCCGTCACTTACCTCACTCAGATCGCCAATCGCAAAACCATTGTCGCCGTCGTAGCCTTCCAGCCACCAGCCGTCAAGGACAGAAAAGTTCAAGCCACCGTTGATCGCCACTTTCTGTCCGCTGGTGCCTGAAGCCTCCTGCGGCCGGCGCGGCACATTCATCCACACGTCGACACCCTGCACCATCTGGCGCGCGATTTCCTGATCGTAGTCTTCGATGAAGGCAGCGCGTTGGCGCACTGCCGGGTCGCGCTGCCAGTCGATTAACTCCTGCAGCATCCGCTTTGCTCCCTGGTCCTGCGGATGCGCTTTGCCGGAAAACACAAACTGCACCGGGCGATCCGGGTCGTTGATTAGCTTTGCCAGCAGCTCGCGGTCGTTCAGGATCAAATCCCAACGCTTATAGCCGGCGACCCGACGCGCAAATCCAATCGTAAGGACTTCTGGATCGAACATGGTGCGCGCAGCTTCGATCTGCTCCTCACTTTCACCGCGAGCCAGGCGGGCATCAAAGGAGATGTCGCGCAGAAACGCAACCAGCCGCTGCTTCAAGAGCGAATGCGCCTCCCACAGCTGCCGATCCGAAATCTTTTCCACACCATAGGCCCAGGCGCCCGCATCGCGAGCGCGCTCGATCCAATCTTCACCGACACATGCTTCATAGACGCGCCGCAGCAGAGGCGCGACCCAGGTAGCCGGATGCACGCCATTGGTCACCGAAGTAATTGGCACCTCATTCAACGGTTTATCCGGCCACATCTTGTGCCAGAGTTCGCGCGACACTTCGCCATGCTTGCGGCTGACCCCGTTGGTCGAACGGCACATGCGCAGCGCTAGCGGGGTCAGACCGAACGACTCTTGCGCATCACCATTGACACGTCCCAGGTTGAGAAACTCTTCACGCGACAATCCCAGGGCCGTCTGCGGCCAGTCGCCAAAGCCTTTCTCAACCAGCGACGCATCGAATTCATCGTGACCTGCGGCGACTGGCGTGTGTGTCGTAAACACACACCGGTCACGCACGCGTTTCATTGCTTCAGCGAAAGTTACGCCGTCGCTTTCGATCAATTCTCGCGCCAGTTCCAGAGTGAGAAACGCCGAGTGCCCTTCATTGAGATGAAAGACTGAAGGTTTGATACCCAGTTTTTGCAATAGGCGCACCCCGCCAATGCCCAGCATCATTTCCTGGACCAGGCGCGTTTCGCGATCGCCTCCATAAAGATGACCAGTGACCAGGCGATCGACTTCGTTATTTTCCGGAACATTGGTGTCCAGCAGGTAGAGCTGCACACGACCGACGTCGGCACGCCAGACGCGCGCGGAAACCGTCCGGCCACGCATGACGACGTGAATCAACAGGCGTTTGCCCTGCTCGTCATCGACGCTTTTCAGCGCGAGTTCGTCGACATGGTTCTCGCGGTATTCTTCTTCCTGCCAATCGTCACGCCGCATGCGCTGGCGAAAGTAACCAAAGCGATAAAGCAATCCAATTGCGACCAGTGGCAGGTTCAAATCGCTGGCTGACTTCAAGTGATCACCGGCGAGAATACCCAAACCACCTGAGTAGAGCGGCAAGGAATTATGCACTCCGAATTCGGCACAGAAATAGGCGACTGGGTTTGCGCGCGTCGTGCGCGGCGCCAGGGCCAACCTGGTCGAGGGCCTGGTGTTGTCCAGGTACACGTTGAACCGGCGATGAATTTGTTCCACGCGATCGGCGAATGAAGGGTCGGTTGCCACCTCAGCCAGGCGCAGATCGGTAATTTGGGTCAGCAGCAGCCGGGGATTCTGTTCGCACTGTTGCCAAAGATTCGGATCGAGGTCGCGAAAGATTTCCGCACCATCAGGCGCCCAACTCCACCAGTAGTTCCAGGACAATTCGCGGAGCGGCGCAAGCGTAGGCGGAAGTTCTCTGCCATTCACAGTCGCCTGCGCTTTGAGGCCATTTTTTGTGTCAGGGATCATTTGTAAAAAACGTAGCGATTTTGAAATTAGCGCAAAAGTAAGGCGGCTGTCGCCGCCAAAAGAATTTGTGATTTTGCAAAAACTATCGCCCGGCGTCAAATCTACGGTACTGAGGGTGGTGGTACAGTTTGATGTTTAAGCGCGAAGTTTTCACTGGGAGCGCGGGCACCCTTGCCCGCACTGAGCGCGCAGCGCGAAAGGCATTTGTCTTACACAGCGATCCCTCTGGACTTCGATGAAGCCGGCCGCCGGAGCCGACAGGACCGGACCACAAACTCTTACCCGAAATCACACGAAACGGACAAACAAGACCAGCTTCCAGAGAAATCAATTTGTGCGGTAGTGCCCTAATTTCTGTTTCGGAGTACCGCCTTCAGGCGGAATGTCTAAATTGGTCTCTTTCCGCCTAAAGGCGGTACTCCAAACTGGGGCACTACTATTCGCGTGGCTTCGTGGTTTTCAAGTGTGCTTACGCGCTAAACTTCTGATGCTGCAAAAATATTTCGGCATCCTGCCGCTGAAAAAACACCAGTCGCACTTCCTTCAATTGCAAGTCGTTCGACAGGAATTCTTCAATTGTCCGCGTAGAGACTTCTGCCGCCTCGTCGCGCGGGTATCTGTAAACGCCCGTGGCAATCGAAGGAAATGCCACCGAGGCTACATTCTTTTCCACTGCCAGCGTCAAGGAATTGTGATAACAGTTCGCCAGCAGCTCAGCTTCTCGTTCGCCATGCTCGCGATAAATCGGCCCCACCGTGTGAATCACATATAACGCCGGCAGATTTCCACCAGTCGTTACCACAGCTTCACCAGTAGGCAGGCCCTGCGGAAAGCGCGTGCGCCGGATTTCACGACACTCTTCAAGGATCGCCGGCCCGCCGGCGCGATGAATCGCGCCGTCGACACCGCCCCCGCCGAGCAGAGAGGAATTCGCCGCGTTGACGATCGCCTCGACATCCTGTTTGGTGATGTCCCCGACAATCACCGTGACCCGGCCGTCGAGGAATGAGCCCAAGTGCGAAGTTTCGTTCATCAGGTAATTTGTGTAAGAGGCGGTTGACTCGCCGCCGGCGTCCGCCAAACGTGGTTGTACCAATAAACGGGATCGCTAAACATGCCGATCGTACACGCCAGCACCACCCAGACTATCCTCATGTTCTGGTCCAAACGCTCGTTCTTGAGTGGCAAGATGATGTAAAGCGGCATTAGCACAAACGCCAAAAATATTGTCAGGACATGACACCCGAATAAAACGAAAAATGCCAGCGGCAGTGCAGCGCTTACCGGTGGCGGCGAAGCATTTTCATCAATCTTATCGACACGCGGGCGACCATCTGAACCCACCTCGCGCGCCTGGCGAATTATTTCGTCGCGCGTGGATGCGTTGGAAACATCCGTGTAGTAATTAAGTCCGCCGCGATCAATTGACTGAATTTCGTCTGATGTGACTTTTAGTTCTCTGATCTCCCCACCCTGAACCTTTTTTTCCAGCTGAATCAGATCCAGACGCTTACGGCCCGGTTCCGCTTGCGGGCCGAACATAACACCGATGAGAATGCCCGAGAAGATCAAAACAAAGAACAGCATCATGTAGATGATCGGCCAGATCGTTATCATCCCCAGGAGCAGTTTGGTCGATCGCTTCCAGGTGGCTGGCTCCCAATTCCAATTCACTCGGAGTTTTCCTCGCGCGGCTCGACACTGACCTCGTCAAACATGTCCTGCCGTCGCAGCGCCTCAGCCACACTTTTGGCTTTATGCTCGGTCAAAGGATGCTCGGGATCATCACTCGCGATCTCAAACACGCGTTCGTCGATCATATACACGCCTAAGGAACCGAGCGTCACACCGGGCGTCACCTGGATGTCGTCCATGTTGTGGATCTTGAAGTGGCCGTGTTGTTCGACCCAGTCTTCGATGAACGGATCGCGCAGAGCGTGTTCAGCCTCTCCCTCAGTTAAGTAGGCGCCTTCAACTATCAGGCAGTACTCGCGGCCTTTATTGTCCGTCATTGTCCGAAAGATGTTTGGCGCAAAGCGGACGAGGGGTCCGCAGTTCCAGGGAAACGTTTGCGGGGTCTTTGGGGATCATTGACTGCAACTAAGATTGCCGGTTGTAATGGTTTTGACCGGCATAATTTACCACTGAGATCGGCATCGCGCCAGAAGTTTGTGAGGATGTCAGAACCGGGAGCGGTAGCGACCGGGTTAAGGCGCAACCGGCGATTCCACGAGAATTTATAGGCAAGGTCGACCCGGTCGCTACTCACGGTTCTGACAAGCACAAAAAAAGCGCCGTGGGATAACCCGCGGCGCTCCTGTCAATATTAGTCCTGCGACTTACGAGGCCGTCGCGTAGACGCGATTCAGCTCCCGCGTCAAACGGCTGAAGTAGGAATCGAAGGTCACAAAACCGGTCGTGCCCTGGAAGAAGGCCTTGCCCCCGGTTTCATCCGAGACGCGATTCAACGAGCTCTGACCGTAACTCGATGCCAGATAATTATGACTGGTGAGTCCCACTGATGGCGCGTAGAACGAGAAGATGGCCACGCTGCGGCGGTTAGCCTCGGCGATCGTGCGGTCGATGTCGAGCGTGTGGCCCGCAGCCGTCGCATCGAAACCACGCGACGTATCCAGACCATCAGAGATCAAAAGGACCGTGTTGTGTCCTCTCCAGCTCGAGTCAAACTTTTTCAGCGCTTCGATCACTTCTACATACGGATTGTAAGGCGAAGCCGAGGTGCTGCCTACGGGTATGCGCAACGAATTCGCCGCGCGATTTAAATCGGTCGTGAATGGCTGCCGCACCTGCAACGCCCCGGACGTAATGTATCCAACCATCACGCGCGAGCCGGGCGGCAGCGAACGAATGAACTCTCGCGTCACGCCGAGTTCGTTCCCGACACGTGAGGTGAGATCGTCCTGAATCAGGATCGCCATGTTAACCGGTTCCTTAACGCGCACAGCGTCGCCGCTATGGTCGTGCGCGTTGGCGCGCGAGAAAGCTGCGACCGAAACCACAACCAAAAGTGAGGCAAATAAGAATGACAAAACTTTCCTAAACATTTTCGTAACCTCTTACCCAGCGAATATTACTTCGCCTGAAGTACATAATCTGTCTGGGCATCTTTAGGATGATTTATAAGTGGCGCAAGTTGCCAGTTAATCTCGCTAGAGCTCGAGCTTCTGACACTACTTATGCAACTGACAGACGCCGCTCGCATCACACGGCGGCGGTACTCCGAATAGCGTGTAACGTCTCGAGGCGAGCCAGCGATAGAAAATGGGACCAAGCGTGGTGAAGGGCCAGACAGACATGATCGACGCCAGCCACTTCCAGCGCGGCAGTACCCTGATCACTTCGATCCATGCGGCATAGCCTTTGGACCAACGGCCGCCGGGCAGCCGAACGTGCATCTCCTCAGCCATTGCTTCGCGCGTGTGCGGCGCCGCGCGCCTGAGGGTTTGCGGATCGTTGTAATCCAGCCATTCGAGTCGTCGGTCCCGGTCCAGCGGCTCGACCCGCGCGCGCATCCAGCGACAGAGATTACAATGACCGTCGGTATAGACTTCGATTTTAGGTTGATCGTTCACGAGTCGCAGGTGCTTTGCCTCAATAGTTTCTAGATACCCGTTCTCATTCACACCGGGCTTCAGCCCGGTGATCAAAGAGCAGACGAGCTAACTAACCGTTTTAACGGTTTCTACTCTCGGTTGAGTGACGTAACGCCGTTGCTTGCGGTAAAGCAAACCGTTGAAACGGTTCTCTCTATTCTCTCGAACCGACTCTCACCGGGCTGAAGCCCGGCGTGAATGAGATCCTCTCATATCTACCTTTGGGGCAAAGCCCCGCAGGATGAATATTCTTCAGACAAGGATATCCAAAACTCCGTCTGAACCAACTACGCATCAATCCCATTTTTTCAACTTCGGCCAAATCTTACCCAGGGTTCCGAACCTGGCGCCCCGGCAAATA